>CALQBJ020000133.1 GCA_943328785.2 Bifidobacterium breve | reverse complement strand
GCCAGCAGGAGCCAGCGGTTGGTGAACGACGATTGCCTGCCCGATTGCATCGGCACCATGCCGCGGATCACTGGTGAGGGCTGCCGACGTCGCGACGCTCGGCTTCCGCCTGAACAGGTCCCGTGGCCTGCTCCAGATACCACTGGTAGGTGGCCCTGATGCCTTCGACAAGCTCAGTGCGATGGCGCCATCCAAGATTGTGCAGACGCGACACGTCGAGCAGCTTGCGCGGCGTGCCATCGGGCTTCGTGTGGTCGAACTCGATCCGGGCTGCTGGGTGCACGACGGAGCGAACCACATGCGCCAGGTCGAGAATCGACAGGTCCTCGCCGGTGCCGACGTTGATGTGACCCGGCTGATCGTATCGCTCCATCAGGAAGACGCAGGCGTCCGCCAGATCGTCCACATGCAGGAATTCCCGACGCGGTGCACCCGTGCCCCACAGGGTCACGGCATCGGAGCCTGAAACGCGCGCGTCGTGGAACTTGCGGATCATCGCCGGCAGGACGTGAGAACTCTCGAGATCGAAGTTGTCGTTCGGACCGTAGAGATTGGTCGGCATCGCCGAGATGAAGTCGCAGCCGTACTGGCGACGATACGAGTCGCACAGCTTGATGCCGGCAATCTTCGCGATCGCGTACGGCTCGTTGGTGCTCTCGAGCAACCCGGTCAGCAGGTGCTCTTCCTTCATGGGCTGCGGCGCCTCGCGCGGGTAGATGCACGAGCTGCCCAGGTACAGGAGCTTCTTCACGCCGAACAGGTGGGCGGCATGCACCACCGTCGCGTGAATCATCATGTTGTCGTACAGGAACTCGGCTGGCCGCGTCGAGTTCGCGAGGATACCGCCGACAGTTCCGGCAACGAGGAACACGAACTCAGGCCGGTTGGCGCGGAACCAGTAATTCACGGCCGCCTGATCGCGCAGGTCGAGCTGCTCCCTGGTGGCCGTCATCAGCGACGTGCACCCGGCCGCCTCGAGGCGACGCATGATGGCCGAGCCGACGAGCCCCCGATGGCCGGCGATGAACACTCTGGACCGTGACTCCACTCTCACCTCACTCCCGCGTGCGCAACCACCCACCCGCGCCGCGCAGCAGACGTCCTGCGTACAACAGCGGCAGCGGGAGCCGGCTCTCCGGGGCATACACGCGCGTCATGTAATCGGCCGGCGGAAAGAGATGCTCGCGCACGAGCGACGCGCGCTCGCGCCACGACGACAACGCCCGCATGTCGTCCAGCACCTCGCGCGCCTTCGGCCGGACACGCAGGTACGCCGCCGTCGCCTCGCGCGGTGCCGCGTCGGCGAACCGGGCGTCGTTGCGCAGACGTGCCGGAATACGCGTGTGAAACCACTCCGCCGCGCGCAGCAGGCACTCGAGCGACACCGCCGAGATCTCGCGCTCGAGCACGAACGCCGCGAACGCGTCCCACTCCGCGTCGGTCAGCTCAGACGCCAGCAGGTGGATGTCGTACAGCCACTTGAACTGCTCGGCCTCGTCGTGATGATGCGCCACACGGTGCAGGCAGGCGATGACCAGGGCGTGCACGGTGGACGGCCCACGTGCCCATGCGCCGAGCGCCGGCACCGGCTCGGATGCGGCCAGCAACTCGTCGAACGACAGCACGTGCGCGAACAGCTGCGTGCTGGCCAGACGCCAGTGCAGGTCGACCACATGCACCAGCGCCTCGTTCTCCCACTTCGCGTACTGCTTCTGGGTGGCGGTGAAGTCGCCCGAGAGCTTCGTTGGCGCCCGGTAGCCGAGTTCCGCCAGAAAGATCTCGTCGGCGACGTCGCGGGCGTCGCGGACGATGAGGAGGTCGGAGTCGATCCGCGCGCGCAGGTCGGGCCGAGCGTAGTGGGTGAACGCCAGGTGGCTCCCCTTGACCAGCAGCAGCGGCACCTGACGACGCTCGAACGCCGCATGAATGCGGCGCAGCTCGGACTCCACAGCCAGGTCGAGCGCGGCGGCACGGTGCGCCTCTTCGAGGAAGTACTCGCGCAGGTCGGCCGGCAGTTGCTGCGCGAACGCCAGCCGATCGGCGATGAGCGGCACGACGTCGTGCTGCTGGGCGGCCTCGTGAATGGCGAGGGAGCCGAACGCCTTGATGGCGCGGACGTCGAGCGGCTCGCCGCGCAGCAGGTCGGCGAGGAGCTGATCGAGTGCGGCAGCGGACGACACCGGCGTTCTATCCAACCTCGATCCCCTGCGCATCACACAGCGCGCGGAACCGTCCCACGGAGCCCGCGAGCAGCGCCGGCCACGATCCCGACTCGACGACCCGTCCACGCTCGACGACATAGATCATGTCGGCGTTCCTGATGGTCGAGAGCCGGTGCGTAATCACGACGATGGTGGTCTGTTCGTGCAAGTGATCGATGGCCGCATGGATGCGGCGCTCGTTCTCGGAGTCGAGCGAACTGGTGGCCTCGTCCAGAATGAGCAGTTGCGGCTGGCGCAGCAGCGCCCTCGCGAGCGACAGCCGCTGCCGCTCGCCACCCGAGAGCAGCACGCCGCGGTCGCCGACGATGGTATCAAGCCCGGCGGGTAGCGCGCGCACGAAGTCGGCCGCAGCCGCCTGTTCCAACGCCCGCCACACCGCCCCATCGTCAGCCCCCGGCGACGCCCACACCAGGTTCGCCCGCACGGTGTCGTGGAAGAGGAACGTCTCCTGCGCCACATAGCCGATCTGGTTGCGCCAGGCCTGCAGCCGCTCCGGCGACAGTGGCACATCGTCCACCAGCAGCTCGCCAGACGAAGGCGACAGCAACCCCATGAGCAGATCGGCAAATGTACTCTTGCCCGCACCGGACGGCCCGACGATGGCCGTGGTGGCGTGGGCGCGAATGATGAGCGACACGTCGCGCAGCGCGGGCAACTCGTCCTGCTCGCGGTAGCCAAACGTGACGTTGCTGCACTCGATGGTGCGCGTGAAGTCGAGCGCCTCGTGCGACGCCGCCTCGGGTTCGGCGGCGGCCAGGCACTCGGCCTCGGACGTCAGCACCGCCTCGAACGCAGGGAGCTCGAGTGCCAGCACCTGCAGCCGTTCGTAGATGGCCGTCACCCTTGGCACCAGCCGCGCGAAGAGGAAGATGAGGAGGAAGAGCGATGCCGGAGGCATCTGGAACACCCCCTGCGCCACATAGACGATGAAGGCCAGGAGGGCCGCCGAGCCGACGGCCACCCACTGCCGCGTGGTGACCGATGCCGCGTTGGCGACGATGTCCGCCTGGCCAACTTCGAGCGACAGCTCGGCGAAGCGGTCGGCATGCCGCTGTTCGGCACCGTAGCCCTTCGCCATCTTCATGCTGTCGAGATGATCGGAGGTGGCGGAGTAGAGACGGTTCCACGCGCCGGTGTAGGCGACGCCGGCGTCCCTGGCGCGCGCCAGTTGCGCGCGCAGTACCAGCGCGAGCAGTCCGCCGCAGGTGACGACCAGCAGCGTCATCGCCGGCGAGACGCGCAGCGCGACGCCGACGTAGACCAGTGCGAGGACGCTGGTGACAAACAGGTCGAGCGTGTAGAACGCGGCGTTGGCGACGCGTCCCACCTGCTGCGTCAGCATCTGGCCGAAGATGGACGCGCGGTGTCGCACGAAGTACGACCAGGTGGTGCCGGCAATGGCGCGGTAGACGCGGGTGCGCAGGCGGTGCACCACCTCGGTGCGCAGTGCGGCCTGCACCACGGCCTGCTGCCGCTGCACCACGCTCTGGAGAGTGACGATCGCCACGTAGGCGCCCAGCACCACCGGCAACGTCGGCACGAGACCAACGAGACCGAAGACCTGGCGGAAGACGCCGACCACCGGCGCGAGCGCGCCCTGCTGCGTGTCGAGTCCCACCAGTTGCAGCAGCGGGATCAGCGCGAGCAACCCCACACCTTCGAGCAGGCCGGCCATGAACGTGAGCGCGATCGTGGCGGCCACGCGACGCGGCGCCATGACCGCCATGGTCTGCACGAGGTCGCGAAGCGCACGGAGGGTTGCGCGTCCGGCGGACTCAGGCATGCGCCTGCTCGCTGGCAGCGGGCGGGACGGACGGCATCAGCGAGCCGTCGGGCGCGAACGCGAACACCGGTGTGTAGACAGACACCGCGGCTGCACTCTCGCCAGCCGGCCGCCCATCGAGCAGCACCCAGGCATGGCCGATCAGGCTTCCCGTGTCGCCGTGCCCCAGACCGACCACGAGGGTTGGGCTTGCCCCGGCTTCGCCGAGATAGCGGTAGGCAATGAGTCCGCGCTCGAGGCAGTTGCCGCCGCTCTTCCAGCGAATGAGCCGGGCGCCCCAGCGGGCAAAGGTGACGATCCGCTCCTCATGCACGGCGTCGCGAGCCGTCTGCCGGCTGGCCCGGTGCATGACGCGTGCAAGCGACGGCACCGGCACGAGATGCTTCAGGACCGGCAGCACCAGCGCCCAGCCGAACACGCGCACAGCGAGCCCCACATCGCGCGGCGACGAAAAGCGGGCAGCGACGTTCGCCAGCACGGAGCGACGGCCAGGAGGACCGGTCATGTCTGGATTAGTTCCGGCCGGCTTCACGAAGGACGCAGGTCACGCCCGCCTCGGTGGCCAGATGCCCGGCGATGGCCGCGAATAGTTCCTCGGCCACGTCGAAGCTCCGTCTGTAGCGCAGCCGGAACACCGGCACCATCGTCGCCAGCGCCAAGTAGTCCTTCATCAGTTGCTGATTGTATTTCGGTAGCGTGAACGAAAGAGCGTAGGCCTGCTGCAGCAACAAGGGCAGCGCCTCGGCACCGCGAAGTCTGGAGAACTCAGCCGGCTGCTCGAAGTGTTCGTCGCCCTCGATGACGTAGACCGCCTTGAGGTGCAGGTCCAGGTCAGGCCATTCAAGCGTTTCCTGCGGGCGGTCGCTCACGCCGTAGTACTCGGCGCTGGCCGGGCGCAGCCGCGAATCGTTCGGGATGGAATGGAGCCGCACGCCGCCCGAGCCGGCCGTTCGGTTGACTGAAAAGGCGAGGGTGTCGTCGCAGATGGGACGCCAGCCCTCGCGGCGGCCGACGCCGTAGGCCGTGGTCGATTTGCCGGCGTGCGTCGGACCCGTGAAGGCCACGGCGTCGCCCGTGGTCATGCAGGCCACTGCGCTGGCGTGCAACACCTGACGGCACCAGAGGGGATAGATGGCCGGAAGCCAGCTACGTGAGACGACCTGCCGGAAGCGGTCGATGTCCGCGCCAGGCCAGGCAGGCCACAAAGAAGGCGCCCAAGATTAGAACCCGGGCGGGCAACCGGAAGAGATGAAATCCTGGCACGAGGGAGTACGCGAGTCGGGTGAGTGGCGTCTGCATGCCCAACGCGACGGTAAGCAGCAGACCCGATGAGAGCGCGAGGAGCGAGGCGATCGCGCCGAGGTAGACCACGGACTCCCACGACTCCACGAAGGACCCGTCGAGCGCTGTCCCTAGAACTTCCGGCGAATGGATCGTCAGCAACCCGACAGGGGTGAGGGGCCGGTGATGCCCAGTCCGCCAGGCGTCGTAGAGAACGGTTTGAGTGCCGAGATGGAAAGCGAGTAGATCCGAATGCCTGTTGAACAGACCTTCAGGATGCACGATCAGGAAACCGAGGCTCGCGAACGCAATGGCGACGACCAAGGCGAGCGGTGCGGCCGGGCGAGCGAGCAGGCGCGCCCGGTAGTCTTTCGGATGGCCGCCACGATATCAGAGTGTATGCCGGTGACTCGGCAAGTGTAACCTCCCACTCATGATGTCGTCGCCGCCCAGTGCTCGACGGTCACGAATCCGAACTCTGCTGATTCCAGTCGGTTCGGCCGCCATGCTGTTCGCCGCCTGTTACGCGTTCACGACATACCGAGTGATGTCCGTGACCCACGGACATCTGACGTACGCACTCGACGATGCATACATCCACATGGCGATCGCCAAGAACCTTGCGCTCCACGGCGTCTGGGGCGTGCAATCCAGCTCCTTTTCAGCCGCCAGTTCGTCGCCGCTCTGGACCGCGATGCTCGCGCTGTCGTTCAAGATTGTCGGCGTGCACGACGCCGTCCCTCTTCTGCTGAACACCGCACTCGCACTTGCCTGCATCGTCGCCATCGGGCTCATTCTGGAACAGGAGCAGGTCTCGGGGGCACCAATGTTTGCCATCATTGCGTTGGTAGTTCTCTCGGCGCCCCTGGTGCCGATGGTCTGGATCGGAATGGAGCACACGCTGCACATCCTCCTGACGCTAGTGACGGCGTGGGGCGCGGCATCTGTGTCGAAGCGCTACTCCACATACCGGCTGTTTGCGGTCTGCGTGTTGGCGACGCTCATGGTGTCCGCCCGGTACGAAGGATTGTTTGTGCTTGCGGGCTGCGCGCTGGTGTTCGCATCATCACGGCGGCTGGCGGCGGCCGTGGCGATCACCGTATCTGGAGCGCTGCCGGCAGTCTGTGTCGGCATCTGGAATGTGTCGCACGGTTGGTTCTTTCTTCCCGCGAGCATCATGATGAAGCAGACGGTGTTGTCGGAGTCGCCGCAGAGTTCACTGCTCGCAGCGCTTGCCAGCAACATTGCGCACGCCGATCCCCCGCGAGCGTTCCTGGTGCTGCTGATTGCTGCGCTGTTGCTTCTGGTGTACGAACATCGCTCATCCGGTGCGGGCGGAGTGCAGCCGCTCCTGATCATCTTCGTCACAGCCGCGCTGCTCCATCTTTCACTGGCGAAGTTTGGATGGCTGTTCCGGTATGAATCCTATCTGATGGCGCTTGGCGTCTTGTCCATCGGCGTCTCGGCACGTGCCGCCTGGCCGCCGGATTCCGGTCGGCGTTCGAGGGCGCTGGCACCCGCAGATCTCCTCGTTGTCGCCGCCCTTGTCGGGGTCATGGCAGCCAGAGACCGAACGGTCGCGTCGCACGCTGTGACGGCCAACGTCGCCGGCCATATCTTCCGGCAGCATCGCCAGGTCGCCGAGTTACTGAAGCGCTACTACAATACCGAGCCCGTTGCGTTGAACGACATCGGAGTCGTCAGCTATTACACGGGCGCTCGCGTGTACGATCTCGTCGGGCTCGCCTCGCTAGAGATTGCTACATTGCGGCGTGCAGGTCGCTGGGATGCGCCGCACATCAATACGTTGCTGGACCGCAACCACGTTGAGGTCGCGGTCGTGTACGACGCCTGGTTCCAGGGCGATCGGGCATTCCAGCGTCAGTGGGAGCGAATCGGCGAGTGGACGACCGACCGTGAAGACGGACGGGTTGAGGGAACGGTGACGTTCTTCGCTCGAAACGAGCAAGCTGGCGCACGGCTGAGAACTGCACTGCGGAACTTCGACGCGCATCTTCCCGATGCGGAGGTCGACATCCGGGTCTTCACACCGGCTGACCCGCAGCCTTGAACCGCCACGCCTACCGATCAGTGGACCGACGAAGAACACGTTGAGCGGGTTTCCGGTCGGCGTGCGCCAGACCCTGGCTTGCCGAGCTGGGTCGCTGGC
Organism: Bifidobacterium breve; assembly: GCA_943328785.2. Taxonomy (GTDB): domain Bacteria; phylum Acidobacteriota; class Vicinamibacteria; order Vicinamibacterales; family CAVVIG01; genus CAVVIG01. Next base: position 3,309 of record CALQBJ020000133.1, on the reverse strand, counting down.
GGACGTCACCCAGACTCGACGATGAGCAGATCGCCAACAACCGTCGCCGCCCGCTCGAACGAACCCGCCGCCATTTCGATCACGGCGAACCCGCCCCAGGCGGCAGCCATCCGCCAGGCAGGCATCGCCGGCCTGATCTTCACAATCCGCCCGTCTTTCGCCACGAAGGCGACGTCAATCGCGAACTTCATGAAGAACGTGTGAATGGCGTTGGTCGGCGCAATGAACATCGCCGCACCGTCGGGCAGCCGGGTGTGCTTCAACAGCCCGGTGCGGCGCGTCTCCGAATCGAACGCCGGCAACAGCTGCGACGCGACCACTGCGCCAGTCCGCTGATTCCTGAGAACCAGGGTGTCTGGCAGGCCTTTCACGAGGGGCGTCAGAAAGGTTCTCATGTCAGGGTGTGAAGTTCTGCCATTTGCGACCGATAAGACTGGTCAACCTGTGAATCCCCTTGAGTTTCAAGTCCTCGTGCTACTGAGCGGAGTGCCCGAAGCGAGCGCTGGGAGCGTCTTTGCCTACGACGCGGCAGAGCCCGCGGTACCGGTCTGGAAGCCGCTGGCCATGGTGGCCAGTTCGGGCCGGCACTGGCCCCATGAGCCGACCGAGTTATCGGGCGTACCGCGCCACGTCTTGATGCCCCGGTGGGTGGCGCCGTTCTCCGGCGAGACGACCACGCGGTTCCGCCAGTCCCGCTCGTCCCGTCTCTACGCAGCCCCTATCGTCTGAGGCTCGCGCAGGCCGACCTAAAGGTCGGCAGCGACGTCGACGCCGGTCGCTACGTCCTTCACAGCTCGAAGAAGCGCCGAACCAGCTCGCGCAACTGCTCCACCGACAGGGCGGTGTTCAGGCCAGATCGCAGTTCCGCCCCACCCTCCACACCCTTCGTGTAGTACGCGCCGAGCGAGCGGATCTTGTTCACGACCCAACGGTCGTGGCTGCTGCGTACCGGCGCCGACGGCGCCTCGCCGGCGGCACGCGGGGCCCTGATACGGAACCCCTCTGGTTCTCGCGTGCGTTCGTGCTGCAGCAGCTCGATGTACTCGAGCAGGAAGTGCCCGCGGTCCTGCAACGTCACCACTCGGGGCGCGCGTCCGGCCAGCATGTCGGCGGCCTGGGCGAGAATCCACGGGTTTCGCAGCACGCCGCGGCCAACCAGCACCCCGTCGACGCCAGACTGCAGCTTCGCCACCACCTGCTCTGGCGTCACGCAGTCGCCGCTGCCGAACACCGGGATGGAGAGCTGGCTCGCGACTTCAGCCACGAGGTCCCAGTCGGCCAGGCCGGAGTAGCTCTGGGCCGCCGTGCGGCCGTGTACGGTGACCGCACTGGCACCAGCCGCCTCGACCATCTTCGCGAGCACCGACGCGTTGCGGCTGGCGTCGTTCCACCCCGCACGCATCTTCACGGTGACCGGAATCTTCACGGCCTTCGTCATCGCCGCAATCACCGCCGCCGCATGCTCAGGCTCTTTCATGAGGCTGCAACCGGCGTTGTGCTTCGCAATCTTCGGGACGGGGCAGCCCATATTCACGTCGACGATGTCGGCGCCCATGCCTTCGACGATGCGCGCGGCTTCGGCCATCTTGTCGGGATCGCCGCCGAAGATCTGGATGGAGACCGGCCGCTCCTCGATGGTGTACTCGGCAAACTCGAGCGTCCGGTCGATGCCGCGGATCAGCCCTTCTGAGCTGACCATCTCCGACACGACGAGGCCGCAGCCGCCCTGGCGCTTCACGAGGCGACGGAAGGCCGAGTCAGTCATGCCGGCCATGGGCGCCACGCCGAGTGGCTGGTCGAGCGTGGCCGACCCAATCTGGAGCTGAGCCGTGTCGGTTCCGGTGTCGGTCATGTCACTTCCATTGTGCCGCACTCTGGACGCGGCATTACGTCGCTCCGTTGCACATCACCGCCCAGGTACTCCTGCGGCGTCGCGCCACCTGCAGCCGACCTGTAGATTCCGTGGTTCGGGTTACGGATTTTGCGATACGGTGTAGGACATCAGCACATCCGAAGACACCTGACATGCGGAGTTCGGCGGGGCGCGCCGAACTCGTACCTGGCTGGTATTTTCATGGGTGTGCAGCGAGTGTCCGGTCGCTGACATGCCTCCTTCGACGCCGTACGTCCTGATCGCTATCTCGAACGTAACGCGGGCTGCCGCGTTCCGGCACGTGGCCAACGAGAGCCTCCGCCTCGAGACGATCGTCGTGCGCGATGGCGACGACGCCGTACAGGAGATGACGCGCCGCGGCTGGCCGGCGTTGCTGATCGTCGACCTCTCGCTCCCACGGGTCGACGGCTTCACCGTGGTGCGGCGCGTCCGCCGCGGCACTCCCGACCCGCAAACCCACATCATCGTCGTGTCGGCGCACGAGTCGCTGCGCGTCGCGGCGCGCGAACTCTCGCCGTCGCTTGGCATCTCGGGCATCCTGCCGCTCGACGTCGACCCGGCGACGTTGCGCAGCATGATCTTCGCGGGGCTCGATCCGTCGCGTGAAGAGCGCGCCGTTCCGGCGGCTCCACCGGACACGCGCGAGCCCAAGGCCAACCCCGCGCTCGACCCGGAGGAAGTAGTGGAGCGCGCTGCGGTGGAAATGCGCCGGCGCTATCGCATGCCGATCGGCGTCGGCTACCTGCGCTTTGCCGACGAGGAGGCGCTCACCTACCACCTGGCCGCGCGCGAAGGCGACGTGCCACTCGCGTCGACCGACCTGCTGGACGTGGAGGTGCTGCGGCAAGTGGCGGAGTCGACCGAGCCGCTGGTGGTGCCCGACCTCGAGGACCACCCGCTCTTCTCAGCGCGTAGCGGCGCGGCCGCTGGGCAGGTTCGCGGTTTCGCCGCCGTGCCGATTCCCTCGAGCCGCGACTACGCGCGCGCCGCGCTGTGCCTGCTCGACACGAAGCCGCTGGCGCTGAGCGCGACCGAGATCGACGCGCTCGCGGCGTACGGACGGCACGTCGGCTTGGAACTCGATCGCGTGTCGGCCATCGTGCCCGATCGCAAGCCGTCGCTCGACATGCCCGACGACGTGGAGGCGCTGCAGCATCTGGCCTCCACCGACCCTCTCACCGGCGTCGCCAACCGCCGGGGCGGCGAGAAGCACATCGCCAACGAGGTCTCGCGCGCCAAGCGCGAGAAGCGTCCGCTCAGTTGCATCCTGATCGACATCGATCGCTTCAAGGCGGTGAACGACACGTTCGGTCACCAGGCCGGCGATCAACTGCTGCGCGACATCAGCGCGCTGCTGCGCCGCACGGTACGGGCGTACGACATCCTGGTGCGCTGGGGCGGGGAAGAGTTCCTGC
>CALQBJ020000132.1 GCA_943328785.2 Bifidobacterium breve | reverse complement strand
TCACCAGCCCCTCGTCGGTACGCAGCTTCGCCGAGCTCTACGGCGCCGACACCGCCGCCGACCTGCTCCACGCCACTGCCGTGGCGGCCATCGGACCCGTCACCGCCGAAGCCGCCTCGCAGCTCGGCATCAACTGCAGCATCGTGCCGACGCAGTACACCATTCCCGCGCTCTGCACCGCCATCGTCAAGCACTTCGAGGGCACCGGCGCGCCCGACGAACAGGCACGCTAGGACCCGCACCGCTCAGGAGGGACGTATGGCCCACTCTTCGCTGAAACTGACGCGCCGCCCCAGGCGGCTGCGTACGACGGAGGCGATGCGCGCGCTGGTGCGCGAAACGCGCCTCTCACCCGACATGTTCGTACTCCCGCTCTTCGTCTGCGAGGGCGAGGGCGTGCGCCGCGAGATCGGGTCGATGCCAGGCGTCTTCAACCTCTCGGTCGATGAAGCGGTGAAGGAAGCCGCCGCGGCGAAGGCCGACGGCGTCTCGAGCGTGCTGCTGTTCGGCCTGCCCGAGCACAAGGACGATGTGGGCTCGGCGGCGTACGATCCGGAGGCGCCGGTGCAGTCGGCCATTCGCGCCATCAAGCGCGAGGTGCCAGGCACGCTGGTGGTCACCGACGTCTGCCTCTGCGAGTACACCGATCACGGCCACTGCGGCCTGCTGATCGACGGGGCGATTGCCAACGACCCGACCGTCGGTCAGCTCGCGCGCGCCGCGTTGTCGCATGCTGCCGCCGGCGCCGACATCGTCGCCCCCTCCGACATGATGGACGGCCGCGTCGGCGCCATCCGCGAGGCGCTTGACGAGGGCGGGTTCAACAACGTCGCGATCATGTCCTACGCCGCGAAGTACTGCTCGGCGTTCTACGGCCCATTCCGTGATGCGGCCGGCTCGACGCCGCAGTTCGGCGACCGGCGCTCGCACCAGATGGACCCGGCGAACGTCGAGGAAGCGCTGCGCGAAGTGGCGCTCGACATCGAGGAAGGTGCCGACATCATCATGGTGAAGCCGGCGCTCGCCTACCTCGACGTCATCGCGAAGGTGAAGGATGCGTTCGGCTACCCGACGGCGGCGTATCACGTCAGCGGTGAATACGCGATGCTGAAGGCAGCCGCGCGCAACGGCTGGATCGACGAGCCGCGCGCGATGATGGAGACGCTCACGTCCATTCGCCGCGCCGGCGCCGAGATCATCATCACCTACTACGCACGCGAGGCCGCGCGCGCGCTCGCCTAGCCGCCGCACGGCCATCAATGTGGAGCGAGGCCGACCTGCAGGTCGGCCCAGCGAGCGTAGCAGGACGTAGCTGCGAACCTTCAGGTCCGCGCGTATCAGTACACATCGCCCCATGAAAACCACCAAGTCAGCCCGTCTCTTCAAGCGCGCCCTCGGCATCCTGCCTGGCGGCGTCGACAGCCCCGTGCGCGCCTTCAAGTCGGTGGGTGCGTCGCCGCTGTTCATCAGTCGCGCCTACGGTGCGCGGCTCGAGGACGTCGATGGCAACGTCTTCATCGACTACGTCATGTCCTGGGGGCCGCTCATCCACGGCCACGCGCCGAAGGGGCTCGTGAAGGCCCTCCAGCGCGCCACGACCCTCGGCACCAGTTACGGCGCCCCGAGCCCGCTCGAAGTGGAACTGGCGACGCGCGTGCGCAAGCTGATGCCGTCGCTCGAACGTGTCCGCTTCGTCAGCTCTGGCACCGAAGCGGCCATGAGCGCGGTGCGCGTCGCGCGCGCGGCCACCGGCCGCGACAAGATCATCAAGTTCGAAGGGTGCTACCACGGCCACGCGGATGCGTTCCTCGTGCAGGCCGGCTCAGGCGCGCTGACGCTCGGCACGCCGACAAGCCCCGGTGTCACGAAGGCCGCCGCTGCCGACACGCTGCTCGCCACCTACAACAACCTGGCGTCGGTGGAGCGGGTGTTCAAGGCGAACAAGCGCCAGGTGGCGGCGCTGTGCGTCGAGCCGATCGCCGGCAACATGGGCGTCGTGCCACCCGCCGCCGGCTTCCTGCAGGGACTGCGCGCGTTGTGCGACACGCACGGCGCCCTGCTGCTGTTCGACGAGGTGATCTCGGGATTCCGCGCCTCTGCCGGTGGCGCACAGCAAGTCTACGGCGTCAGGCCCGACCTCACGTGCCTCGGCAAGATCATCGGCGGCGGACTGCCCGTCGGCGCCTACGGTGGACGAGCCGATCTCATGGAACTGGTGTCGCCTGCCGGTCCCGTCTACCAGGCCGGCACGCTCTCTGGCAATCCGCTGGCGATGACCGCCGGTATCTGGTGTCTCGACCAGCTCTCGCCCAAGCTGTACAAGCACCTGGCCGTCCTCGGCTCGCGGCTCGCCGCTGGTTTCGCCGACGCGGCGCGTGAGGCGGGTGTCGACCTGCAGGTGAATGCGTTCGGCTCGGTCGTCACGCCGTTTTTCACAAGCCGCCAGGTGAAGGACTACGCCTCGGCCACGACCGCGAACACGGACCTCTACGCGCGCTTCTTCCGGGGCATGCTCGCGCGCGGCATCTATCCGCCGCCCTCGCAATTCGAGGCATGGTTCGTGTCCGCCGCGCACACGCGCAGGGACGTGGACAAGACGATTGCGGCCGCGCGGGAAGTGATGAGGGAACTGACGCAGTAGGGCGGGAAGGTCGGGAGAGTCGGGAAGGACGGGAGCGCAGGAATCGGCGGGCCGTCCGCGACCCGCCTGACCTTCCCGGCGCTCCCATCCTTCCAGGCCTTATCGCAGATTCAGTCCGGAATCGAGCCGCACGCGCAGAATCGATCCGGCGGGCAGGTCGATGTCCTTGCCCTCGGTCGCCGCGATCGTGCCGCCGCCACCGATGAGGATGCCGGCGATCGCCCCCTTCACGCCGCCGAGGATGCCGCCGAGGACGGCGCCCACGCCGGCGCCGGCGCCCACGCGTCCAGCCTCGCCCTTGATCCCCTCGCTCTCGATAGTCTGCGTCACCGTGGCGCGGATCGGGAAGGCGCGGCGACCGATTGTCACCTGGTCGAACGCCAGCGTCAGCCGTCCGGTCCGTTCGGAGCGGCTGGTCTTCGTGACCGAACTGACCACGCCTCGCATCACCGCTCCCGCAGGCACGATGAGATTGTCGCCTTCACGCAGCTCGACGAGGGTCGTGGCCTCGAAGCGATCTTCAACGAGGTTGGTCGACGAACTGAGCGACTGACTCAGCCTGACATCGAACTCGGTGCCAGCCGGGACATCGAGCGCCGAACCGCGAGACGTCTGGGTGGAAGTGCCGCCGCCGGCAGGACGGGTGCCTTCGCCTCTGGCACGTGCGCGGAGTTCGTCAATCTTGTCGCGCAGATCGAAGTAATCGGTGCGGGCCACCGGCTCGTTCTTCCGCAGCTTCACGCGGACGTAGGCCGTCTCGTCTCGCAGGTCGTTCAGCTCGGTTTCGAGCCGGGACGCCAGCGCGGCGTCGCGCACGCGCGCACCGGAGATATCGCGGGTGGCGTCGGACAGCGCATCCTGGAGACGCTGGATATCCGTGGAGGTAATCGTCTGGTTCTGGGCACGGCCGGTGCCGACGCCGAGAAGCAGGGCCAGAGCGAGGAGCGTACCGAATCTGAAGAACTTCACAGTTGCCCTCCTAAGTGGACGTTAGGACGACCGTATAGCAAATACGGCTCCGTCGGCAACGTCGAGCCTGGCAGACGAACGACTAACGACCAATGACCAATGACCATCAGCGCCAGGGCATCAGCCGTTCGATCCAGCTGATTCGCGCGAGGTCGTTGTAGATGACCGTGACCATCAGCGTCATCAGCACGACGAAGCCGGCCAGCAGCATCTTCTCCTTGATGCGGACGCTGAAGTCGCGGCGCGCCACCCCTTCCATCGCCATGATGAAGATGTGTCCGCCGTCGAGCACGGGAATCGGCAGCAGGTTCAGAATGCCGAGGTTCAGGCTGATCTGCGCCATGAGACTGAACAACGCAATCCAGCCGAGCTGCGCCGATTCGCCAGACAACTGCGCGATGGCCACGGGGCCCATCAACTGCTTCGGCGACGTCTCGCGCGTGATCAGCCCCCACACGGTCTGGAAGATGAGGCCGGCGTACTGCAGGTTCTTCTCAACCGCGAGCTTCGAAGCGCCCACCAGACCCGGCTTGATGCTGGTGGTCTCGTCGGCGATCGCGACGCCGAGCAGCCCGGTGCTGCCGGTGCGCTTCGGCGTGGCCGTGATCGTCAGCGGCTGACCGTCGCGGAGAATGGCGATCGTGATCGGCTCTTCTGGCCGCTTCGAGATCGCGTCCTTCAGATGGCTCGAAAACGTGATGGTTTCGCCGTTCACCGATACGACGACGTCGTTCGGCTTGAGCCCGGCCTTCTCGGCCGGTTCGCCGGCGCTGACGGCGCGGATGTGCGGGTGGACGTCAGGCAGGACGCCGATGTCGCCGATTTCGAAACGGCTCCCGTCGGGCGTCTTCGGCGTGACGTTCACCGAGCCCTGGTTGCCGTCGCGCACGTAGGTGAGCGGCACCTCACGGTCCGGCTTGGTGCCGACCGCGATGTAGAAATCTTCCCAGGTCGCCACCGCCGTGCCGGCCACCTCGGTGATGCGGTCGCCCGGCTTGAGTCCGGCGCCGGCCGCGATCGAGTCGCTCATCACCGCGCCGAGCACGACCGGACGCGTCTCGTAGGCGAGGCGTTCAGCGCCCTGGTAGAGCACCACGGCCGTGAGGATGACCGCGAGGCCGAGGTTCATCACCGGCCCCATGATGAGCACCTGGAAGCGCTCCCACTTGGTGCGCGACATGAACTCTTCGGGGCCACCGGTCGACGGCTCGTCCGGGTTCTCGCCCGCCATCTTCACGTAGCCGCCGAGCGGCAACGCGCCGATGCTGTACTCGGTGTCGCCGCGGCGGATGCTCAGCACCGTCGGGTTGAAGCCCAGCTGGAACTTCAGCACCTTGATGCCAATGCGCTTGGCCGCCAGGAAGTGCCCGAGCTCGTGCACAAACACGAGGACGCCAAGCACGAACGCGAACGATAGGAACGTAGTCAGTGTGCCAGCCACCGAAACCTCAGACTTTCAATTGTAGCCCGCAGGCTATTTCACGGGCGTAGTCGCGCGCCCACGCGTCCACCGCGCGGACCTGCGCGAGGGTGCCTGCTTCCGCCGCCACATGCGCATCCATTGTCTGCTCGATGACCTGCGCGATGGCGGGGAACGACAAGCGACCGTCCAGAAAGCGTGCCACGGCAATCTCGTTCGCCGCGTTGAGCACGACGGCCAGGCCAGGCTCGCCGCGCAGCGCGCGGTAGGCCAGCGCCAGGCACGGAAACACCCGCGTGTCAGGCACGTCGAAGTCGAGCTGGCGTCGACGCGCCAGGTCGAGCGACGGTACCGGCGCGGGCCACCGATCGGGATACGAGAACGCGTACTGGATGGGCAGGCGCATGTCGGTGACGCCGAGCTGCGCAATCAGCGACCCATCCACCAGTTCCACCATCGAGTGCACCACCGACTGCGGATGCACGACAACGTCGATCTGGTCCGGTCCGACATCGAAGAGCCAGCGGGCCTCGATGACCTCCAGCCCCTTGTTCATCAGCGTGGCCGAGTCGATGGTGATCTTGCGTCCCATCTGCCAGGTCGGATGCTGCAGCGCATCTGCCGCGGTCACGTCTTCCAGTTGTGACGCCGTGCGTCCGCGGAACGGTCCGCCCGACGCGGTCAGCACCAGGCGCTTCAGTTCGCCCGGCCGGCGGCCATGCATGCACTGGTGAATGGCGTTGTGCTCGCTGTCCACCGGCAGGATGGCCACACCGCGCCGGCGTGCCGCCTCGGTGACGATCCCCCCGGCCATGACCAGCACTTCCTTGTTCGCCAGGGCGATGGTCTTGCCGCACTCGATGGCGGCCAGCGTGGCCTCCAGCCCGTCGGTGCCGGACGAGGCGCACAGCACGATGTCGACGTCGGGATGCGTGGCAACGGCCACCAGCCCCTCACGCCCGATGCCACCGAACACCACATCGTTCGACCCGCTGGACAGGCCGCGCAGCACGTCGGCCGCGGACGCGGTGGCCAGCGAGACGATGCGCGGGCGATAGCGGGCGATCTGCTCGGCCAACCGCTCGGCGTTTTCTCCGGCGGCGAGGCCCACCACCTCGAGGCGATCGCCATGCGTATCGACCACCGACAGCGCGCTCTGCCCGATCGACCCGGTGGACCCGAGGATGGCGATGCGCGTGACGTGCGACTCAGACATGCATCAGCACGATGTAGTAGACGGGCGCCGCGAACAGCAGCGCGTCGATGCGGTCGAGCACGCCGCCGTGCCCGGGGATGAGCGACGAACTGTCCTTCACGCCGGCACTGCGCTTCAGCATCGACTCGAACAGGTCACCGACGATGCCGAGCGCGACGACCGTCACGCCGAGCAGCACACGGAGCCACAGCGGCATGGCCGGCAGCCAGTAGCCGCCAAGCACGACGAACAGCAGCGTGCCGAAGAAGACGCCGCCGTAAGCGCCTTCAATGGTCTTCTTCGGGCTGATCGTCTCGGCCAGTTTGCGCCGGCCGAAGGCGCGGCCGGTGAAGTACTGCGCGGAGTCGCTCACGATCACCGTGAGCATCAGCAGGAAGAGCGCTGGCGGTCCGTCGCTCTCGCGGATGGCCAGCATCGCGCCGAGCGGCAGGCCGAAGTACAGGCACGGCAGCAGCGCCGCCGCGGCCGAGGCCAGCGCGTTGGTGCCGCCGCGCCACGCGCCGAGCGACAGCGCCCCGATCGCGACGAACGCCGTCATCAGCACCAGGTCGAGCGGCACGCGGCCGGCGCCGCCGAAACCGTCGCGCGCGAACGACGCGCAGGTGAGCACCGCGGCCGCGGTCGCCAGCGTCGCCGGATACGGCAGGTCGCTCGCACGCACCAGCCCTCCGTATTCGTGGCAGCTGAGTGCCACGAGCACCAGGGCGATCACGAGGAACAGCCACGCCGGCGAGTACCAGACGGCGGCGACGGTCAGTGCAATCATGACCACGCCGCTGATGATGCGCGTGGTCACTTGGCGCCGAGCGCCACCGGTGACGGCTTGATGCCGCCGTACCGGCGATCGCGCTTCTGGTAGTCGAGCACCGCCCCGAGGAGGTCGCGGCGTCTGAAGTCGGGCCACAAGGTGTCGGCGACCCAGATCTCCGCGTAGGCAATCTGCCAGAGCAGGAAGTTGCTGACCCGCATCTCGCCACTCGTGCGAATCAGCAGGTCGGGATCGGGCTGGCCCGATGTGTAGAGGAACTCTCCGAACTTCGCCTCGTCGAGGTCGGCAGGGGCCATCCCCGACGCGATCGCACGCCGTGCCGCGTCGACGATTTCCGCGCGGCCGCCGTAGTTCAGCGCGATGTTGAACAGCATCCCGGTGTTGTGTTCGGTCTTGCGGATGCCGATCTCGAGTTCGTGCTGGACGTCAGGGGACAGGTCGTCGGTGCGGCCGATGACACGGAAGCGGATGTTGTTCTTGAGCAGCGTGCCGAGTTCGAGCCTGATGTACCGCTTGAGCAGCATCATCAGCATGGCGACTTCGGCCTTCGGACGTTTCCAGTTCTCGACCGAGAACGCATACAGGGTGAGCACGCCGATGCCGAGCCGCGCCGACGTCTCGACGACGTCGCGCACCGAGTCGATACCGGCGCGGTGGCCTTCGACACGCGGCAGATGGCGCTGGGCGGCCCAGCGGCCGTTCCCGTCCATGATGATGGCGACGTGGGCCGGCAGTTGGTCGAAGTTGACCTGGCGAGCCAGGGCTTCGTCCGGCGATCCTGGCGGAATCCAGGCCAGGATTTTCTCAAGCGACATGCTGGGCCATTATAAGTCGCCTATTTGTACTCGACTGCGACCAGAAACAGACCGTGTGCCGGGGCAGTCCTGCCGACGGCGGCCCGATCGCGCACCGTGAGCAACTCGTCGATCGAATGGATGGGCCGCCGCCCTCGCCCCACCTCGACCAGCGTACCAGCGATCGACCGCACCATGTGACGCAGGAATCCGTCTCCCCGCACCTCGTAGGTCAGCAACCGGCCGCCGTCCGGCTCACAGGTCTCGGTGACGGCCGACGCGAAGATGGTGCGCACCGAGGTGTCGACGTCGGTGCCCGCGCCCTTGAACGCCGCGAAGTCGTGCGTGCCGATGAGGCGCGCGGCGGCATCGTTCATCGCCGCCAGATCGAGCGGCGGCCACGGCACGTGCCAGGCGTAGCTCCGCTCGAACGGGTTCAACACGCGGCTGTTCCAGAGACGATAGCGGTAGCGCTTCGCCACCGCGGTGAAGCGCGCATGAAAGGCTGGGTCGACCTCGTCGGCCGCCGTCAGGCGCACGGCCGGAGGCAGATACATGTTGGCCGATTGGACGACGGCCCGCGCCGTCACCTGGCGGGGGATCGTTACCGAGGCGACCTGCGCAAGCGCGTGCACGCCGGCATCGGTCCTGCCGGCCCCGGCAACCGCCACGGGGCCACCCGCAATGGGCGCCAGTGCGTCTTCGAGCAACCCCTGCACGGAGGTGCCCGTCGCCTGACGCTGCCATCCGACCAGCCCGGTGCCGTCGTAGGCAATCGTCAGCTTCAGGTGAATCACATCAGGCGACCACGGGACGGGAGCCGGGTTTCACCACCGGCTGGCCCTGCGCGCACAGCGGGCACGATTCGGGCTGGTAGGTCGGCAGGTCGATGCTGAGCAGCGCCTCGAACGGCACGTCGAACGCGGCCTTGCCGCCGCTGCGGTCGACGATGGAGGCGGCGCCGACTACCTGACCGCCTGCGGCCGTCGCCACCTGCATCGTTTCGCGGGTGGAGCCGCCGGTGGTGCAGACGTCCTCGATCACCAGGACGCGGTCGGACGCGGACAGCACGAAGCCGCGGCGCAGCGTGAGCACACCGTCCGCGCGTTCAGCGAAGAGCGCACGGACGCCGAGGGCGCGGCCGACCTCGTGTCCAATGACGACGCCACCGAGCGCCGGCGACAGCACCACGGTGGGACGCAGGTGGCGGGTGCGTTCGGCAATCGCCTGACCGAGCTGTTCGGCCGATGCCGGGTGCTGGAGCACCAGCGCACACTGGAGGTAGCCGGTGCTGTGGAGGCCGGAGCTCAGACGGAAGTGCCCTTCCAGCAGGGCGCCTGATTTCCGGAACAAATCGAGCAATTCATCTCGTGTGGCCATTCGACTGGGTAGTATACAATCCGGGTCTCTGAACCGAACCCCCCCGCCAGACGTCTACCGATTCAGAATGTCATCCCGATATCTCGCCTGATGGAGCTTCAGTCCATGCGTTATTCGAAGATGTGTGCCGCCGTATTTCTGGCGGCCGCTGTCGCCACAGCCGCTGTCACCCCCGCGTCGGCACAGGGGCAGGCCGCGGCTGTCCGCAAACTCACCATCGACGAAGCCGTGAAGCTGGCGCTCGCGCAGAACCTCGGCATCCAGATCGAACGCCTCAACCCGCAGATCGAGGACGTGGCGGTGGCGCAGGCCCGGAGCTACTGGGTCCCCACGCTGACGTCTACCCTGCAGAACAACTCGCAGAACACCCCGTCGAGCAGCTTCCTGTCCGGCGGCCAGGCCAAGATCTCCGACGCGCGCTTCTCGACGCAGTTCGGCGTGAACCAGGTCCTGCCGACCGGCGCGAACTACTCAGTGGCCTGGAACAGCGCTCGCTCGACCTCGACCAACGCCTTCACCAACTTCGACCCGCTGCTCAGCTCGAACGTGGCGTTCAGCTTCTCGCAGCCGCTGCTGCGCGGCCGCACGATCGATTCGTACCGCCAGCAACTGCAGACGACGCGCAAGGATCGTGAGGCGGCGGACGTCTCGCTGCGCGCCACCATCGCCACCACCACGCGCAACGTGAAGCTCGCCTACTGGGATCTCGCCTTCGCGCGCGAGAACCTCTCGGCGCAGCAGCAGTCGCTTGACCTCGCGAAGCGCGCCCTGGCCGACAACGAGAAGCGCGTCCAGATCGGCACCATGGCGCCCATCGACATCGTCGAGGCGCAGGCCGAAGTGGCGCGCAACGAAGAGACGGTCATCGTCGCCGAAGCCGCCATCAAGCAGGCGGAAGATCGCCTGCGTGCGCTCATCCTCGACCCGGCCTCGCCCGACTTCTGGACGACCTCGCTCGAACCGGGCGAACAGATGCCGTTCACCGCGATTAGCGTCGACGTCGAGGGCGCCATCAAGAAGGCGATCGACAGCCGCACGGACGTGAAGCTGGCCAAGAACTCCATCGAGAAGAGCGACATCAACCTGAAGTACTTCCGTTCGCAGGTACTGCCGGAAATCAACGCCAACGTGTCGTATCAGTCGAACGCGGTCGGCGGCTCGCAGTTGACGCCGGTCAGCTTCACCGGCACCACGGGGCCACGCTCCGTGGTCGCGCAGCGCGGCTACGGGTCGGTACTCGGCGACGTGTTCTCCAGCCAGTACCCGACGTGGACGGTCGGCGTCTCGGTGTCCTACCCGCTCGGCGGCAATACGCAGGAGACGAACCTGGCGCGCGCCAGGCTGCAGTACTCGCAGGCGGGGCAGCAACTACGGAACCTCGAGATGCAGATCGGCACCCAGGTGCGCGACGCCGCCCGTCAGGTCACCACGAACGCCAAGCGCGTCGAACGCGCGCGCGTCGCTCGCGATCTGTCCGAGCAGAAGCTGTCCGCCGAGGAGAAGAAGTTCGCCGCCGGCATCCAGATCAGCTTCTTCGTCTTCCAGGCGCAGCGCGACCTGGCGCAGGCGCGCACCAACGAAATCAAGGCCATTGCCGACTACAACAAGTCGGTGGTCGACTTCGAAGCCATCCAGGACACCTCGCTGACCGGCAACGCGCCGATCACGTCGGCCGCACAGGGCGCGCGGTAGGAACTCGTCGGTCGCCTGTAGCTGCC
>CALQBJ020000131.1 GCA_943328785.2 Bifidobacterium breve | reverse complement strand
CCAGCCGTAACGATCGGCCACCTGCGTGCACAACCGGTTCACGTCGTCGTAGTTACCGTCGATGGCGACGATCTTCGGACCGAAGACCGCCGAGCCGAGCCGCTTGCCCGCCTCGAGGTTGTTCGGGATGAAGACGCAGCACTCCATGCCGAGCCGCGCCGCGTGCGCGGCGACCGAGTTGGCCAGGTTGCCGGTGGACGCGCAGGCCAGCACCATGAAGCCAAGCTCCTTGGCGCGCGTGGCGGCCACCGACACGACGCGGTCCTTGTACGACAGCGTCGGATGATTGACCGAGTCGTCCTTGATATAGAGCTCGCTCAGCCCGAGCTGCTCGGCGAGGCGCGTGCAGCGGACGAGCGGTGTGAACCCGGAGTGGAAGCCGGTCTGTGGTTCGCCCGTAATCGGCAGCAGCTCGCGATAGCGCCAGAGGTTTTTCGGGCGTGACGCGATCTGCTCGCGCGTCAACGTGATCGACGCGTAGTCGTAGATCGGCTCCAGCGGACCGAGGCACTTCCCACAGACGTATGTGGCCTCGGCGGGGAACGTCGACTTGCACAGGTGGCACTGCAGTCCGATGAGGGCGCTCACACAGCCTCCGCGAATGATGAATCCGAAAATCCCTGAATGGTTCTGGCCGGGACCAGGACCGGGGCCGGCACGATGGCCGCCCGATCGCGTGCGATGGTCAGCACGTCCGCAATAATCGCCACGGCCGAGGCGTCGCCGCCCGCGCCCTGGCCGCTCAGCATGATGTCGCCCGCGTAGACGCACGAGATGATCGCGGCGTTGCGCGGACCGTGAATGGTCGAGAACAGCGTGGCGTGCGGCACGAAGGTCGGCGACACCCAGACTTCGAGCCGGCGGCGTTCACGATCGAACTCCGCGTGCGC
Source organism: Bifidobacterium breve (assembly GCA_943328785.2). GTDB lineage: Bacteria > Acidobacteriota > Vicinamibacteria > Vicinamibacterales > CAVVIG01 > CAVVIG01. The sequence goes on along the minus strand of CALQBJ020000131.1, from coordinate 10,361 downwards.
CAGTTGGCGAATGGTGCCGCCGCGCAGCTTCGCCTTGGCGAACTGGGCGGCTCCGATCCGCGACGTCGAGCGCGTGTCGATCGCCGACGGCGAGATACGCACGTTGAAGGCCAGCGCGCACAGGATGGCGAGCTTCGCGGCCGCATCGACCCCGTCGAGATCCTCCGACGGGTCCGACTCGGCAAAGCCCGACGCACAGGCCTCGGCAATGGCTTCGTCCATGCCGCAGCCGGTGGTTTCCATCTTCGACAGCACGACGTTGCTGGTGCCGTTCAGGATCGCGTCGATCCGCAGCACGTGGTCGCCGGCCATGCCGTCGCCGAGCGCCCGCACGATCGGCATCGCCCCACCGACCGCCCCTTCGAAGCGCAACTGACGGCCCTGCCGCTCGGCCAGCGCCAGCAACTTCTCGCCCTGGTGCGCAATCACGGCCTTGTTCGACGTGACCACCGACTTGCCGGCCAGCAGCGCCGCGCGCACGTAGTCGACCGCCGGCTCCGAACCAGGAATGGTTTCGATGACGATGTCGATGTCGGAGGCGAGGAGGTCGTCGAAGCGGTCGGTCCAGGTGAGGCCGGCGAGTGCGGCGCCCTGGCGAGCCTGCTTGTCGCGAGCGCGTCGGTCACAGAGGTGTGTGAGCGTGAGGTGGGGGATCGAATCGGGGCCGGTCAGCCGGCGGGCCACCGCCAGACCGACGGTGCCAAGGCCGAGAATGCCGACATGACAGCGCTGCAGGTCGCCAGGGCTGTTGCCGGACGTCTGGAACGAATTGAGCCCCACGTCTGCGGTTATACCAGAGGCCGAAAACGTGGGGCAACAACTTTCTATCGACGCATCCACATTCATAGATGCGCACAGATCGCCAGGCGCGCCCGGCGACGTGCGACTACGCCGAGCACTCCCCTTCCATCACTTCGGGGGTGAACTCGCCGGTCTCCGCCAGGTCGATGAAGTCGTCCGCCGTGGCGCTCTCCGCCGTCAGCACCTCGAGGTCGGTGAGCAGCGCCTTCACCTGCGGGATGTCGATGCGCTGGAAGAACGCCGTGGCCGACTCGCCGTCCGTCTTCTGCGTGTCGTAGTAGCCGATCAGCCGCTCGACCGCTTCCGGAATGCGGCGCGCCGGAATCTTCGCCGCCGTGCGCGCGAAGCTCGCGCCTTCGGTCGTCGTGCCGCCGCCCACCATCACGAAGTACTGCGGCACGGCCTTGCCACCGATGCGCCGCACACTCCCCTGGAAGCCGATCGTGGCGATGTGATGCTGGCCGCAGCCGTTCGGGCAGCCGCTGATCTTGATGACGGCGCCGTCGGCCTTCGCCACCAGGTCGGGCCGATCGCGCAGCGTGTCGCCGAGCAGGCGGCCCAGACCGCGCGACTGCGTCACCGCCAGGCGGCAGCATTCGGCGCCAGGGCAGCTGTTCACGTCAGCCACGGTGGCCGCGTCGCCGAAGCCGAGGCTCGCCGCCGCAAGGCGGCGGTAGAGGTCGCGCACCTCGCCAACCGGCACCCAGCGCAGCACCAGGTTCTGATCGACGGTGACACGCACGGTGCCGTCGCTGTACGACTGCGCCAGATCGCCGAGCACGCGCATCTGCTCGCTGGTGAGGTCGCCCAGCGGCACGGTCACGGTGGCGGTGACGTAGCCGAACTGCTTCTGCGGCCGGACGTTCGTCTTCCGCCAGTGATTGAACTGGTCGTCGGTGGAATTCAGCACCGGCACGACGATCGGCGTGATGCCGGGGCCGTTGGGCGACACCGAGGCGACGCGCGCCACGATGGCGCTCGGCGACGGCGCGTCCGGACGCGACCAGGTTGGGGTCGGCTCCATCTCCGGCGACTCGATCTCGAGCAGCCGCACCGCCCCTTCGCCGCCGCACCAGGCCAGCGCCTTCTGGTACTCCTCGACGAAGCGGTCCCAGCCGAGCTTCTTGATCATGAACTTCATGCGGTTCCGCTGGCGGTGCTCGTAGTCGCCGTGTTCCTTGAACACGATAAGCAGCGCTTCGCTGACGCGGAACAGCTCGGTGGCCGGGATGTAGTCGTGGATGGCGCCAGCCGACTTGCACATCAGCGCCGTACCGCCGCCGGCCAGCACGGTGAAGCCACGCTCGCCGTTCGGGCCGAACGCCGCCTTGAACGCCAGGTCGTTGATGGCGATCGCCGTGTGGTCGTCCGTGCAGCCTTCGAAGGCAATCTTGAACTTGCGCGGCAACGTCGACGCCAGGCGATGACCCAGCAGGAAGCGGGTGACCTCCTCCGCGTAGGGGGTCACGTCGAACCGTTCGTCGGCCGACGTGCCGGCGAACGGACAGGCGGTGATGTTGCGCACCGAGTTACCGCACGCCTCGCGCGTCGTCATGCCGGCGTCCGCCAGCAGGCGCATCGCCGGTTCCATGTCGTGCAGCTTGATGAAGTGCAGCTGGATGTTCTGGCGCGTCGTGATGTGACCGAACCGGCGCGAATACTTGTCGGCCACCTCGGCGAATGCCCCGAGCTGGGCGCTGGTGATGACCCCCTGCGGGACCTTCACGCGCAGCATCGACGCATCGTACGACTGGCGCTGGCCGTAGGTGCCGCGCAGCAGGCGGAAGGCACGCCACTGGTCGGGCGTGATCTCGGCACGCTCGTATCTCTCGAGCATGACGACGAACTCGTCGATGTCGGCTTCATTGGCGAACGACAGCCGCGCGCGGCCGTGGGTATTCACAGTCTCGTGTCCTGACATCGTCTAGGTCCTCTGCTGCCGCGCGTTCCAGCGCCGCGGTTCCGTCGTCTCGTCGAGCGCCGCCACACTGGCCAGGGCGCGTCCATTCAGGTTCAGTGCGGCCACGGTGCCAATCACCAGGATGGCCGGACCGTCGGTGTCGAGTGCGGCCTGGCCCGAGGCCAGTTCGCCAAGCGTGCCGCGCCACACCTGCTCGGTCGGCAGCGTCCCCTCGGCCACACTCGCCGCTGGCGTGCTCCGGTCCCAGCCGGCATCAACGAGCAGCGTGGTGAGTTCGGCACGGCGGCCGTAGCCCATGAGGACTACCACCGTCACGCCGCTCGGGCGGAGCGCGCCGATCGCGCTGGTGAAGACCTGGGTGTCGTGTCCGCTCACCACGAAGAAGCCGGAGGCATGATCGCGATGCGTGAGCGGGATGCCGGCGCTGGCGGGCGCCGCAATCGCGCTGCTGACGCCAGGCACCACGTCGTACGAGATACCGGCGCGCTCGAGTGCCTGCGCTTCCTCACCGCCGCGGCCGAAGACGAACGGGTCGCCGCCCTTCAGGCGCACCACGCGGCGACCACGGCCGGCCTGGCTGACGAGCACGGCCTGGATCTCGTGCTGCGACAGCGCGTGCCTGCCGGCACGCTTGCCGACGTAGAAGCGCTGCGCCTTGCGCGCGAACGCCAGCACACGTTCATCGACCAGGGCGTCGTAGAGCACGAGGTCGGCGCGCCGCAGCGCCATCGCCGCCTTGCGTGTCAGGAGTTCGGGGTCGCCCGGCCCAGCGCCCACCAGCGAGACGTGTCCGCGTTGCGTCATCGTTCCTCTCTTGTCGTCCGGCGCGCGGGCACCACGACGCCCACGAGTTCACGCGCCGCCGCGGCACCTTCGCGAGCGGCATACAGGCGATTGAGCGCCTTGAGCAGTAGCGGACGCCGCTGTTCCATCGGAATCCCGTCGCGACGCCAGGCCAGCCGCGACTGCCGTGCCGTCTCCATCCACGTCGATAACTCGTGCGGAATCAACGCATCGAGCCCTTCGCGCAACATGCCGGCAATGGCCGGCGCTTCGCCGCTTGTCGAGATGGCCAGCGTCACGCCGTCGCGGCGCACCACACCGCCGAGATAGGCCGTGGCATTCGGCGGATCGTCAACGGCATTCACGAACAACCGCCGTTCTTCCGCCGCAAGGGCCACCGCACGGTTCACCTCCGGCGTGGCCGCCGCCACCACGAACCACGCATCGTCCAGGTCGGCCGGCACGAACGGCCGGCGCTCGATCACGACCGGTGCCACCTCGATGTCGGGATGGATGTCGGGCGCCACTACGCGTACCTCTGCCCCAGCGGCCAGCAACGCCGCCAGTTTGCTGGCGCCGACCGGGCCGGCGCCGACAAGGACCACTCGTCGGCCGCGCAGGTGCAGGAAGATGGGAAGCAGTTCGCGCATAAACAACAAAAAGCCCGGGGAGCGGTAAGCCACCCGGGCCGATTCGTTCAGGAATTCGAGTCGATCAGTGCGTGCACGATGACAACAGACCTGTACGGTTGGCGCGAGGGGCGGTATCCGCCACGCAACAACAGCAACACACGCAGGCCTTCATCAGTTTCACGGTGCTTTAGAAGTACTCTCTTCTGCCCCGCTGGGTCAAGCAGTTTGCGTTCGACAGGCGACAGACACGTCAGCCGGAGCGCTGATGCGCCGACACGGCAGGGTGGCCGGCAATCCACCCGCGCCACGGCTGCTCGGTGCCGACGCGGATGCCAATGCGCGGTCCCCACGCGATCTCGCGCACCGGCATGCCGCCCGGCTCGACGAACAGACGCACCCCGGACAGATCGAGTTGGTGCTCCTCGAGCGTGATGCCCATGGCCATGGTCAGGTTACCCGGCCCGCGGCAGAGCGAGGCGTCGTCGAGCTGGCCTCCGCTCGCCGTCCGTCGCCCCTTCATCTCGCGCAACCGCCGGCGCCGCATGATGGCCATGCCGTCGAGCGGCGCGAGGGCCCTGATGAGGACGGCTGCGGGGTGCCCCTCGGATTCGGTCACCGCGTTCACGAGGCTGTGGATGCCGTAGTTGAGGTAGACGTACGACAAGCCTGGCGCTCCGTAGAGCGGCGCATTCCGCGTGGTGCGACCGCGCGCGGCGTGACAGGCCGGATCGGACTCGCCGATGTACGCCTCCACCTCGACGATCACGCCGCTCGTGACGACGCTCCCGTGCCGGTGCACCAGCACCGCCCCCAGGAGCTCGCGCGCGACGTCCAGCGTGGGCCGGTCGTAGAAGTCGCGCGGCAGCGTCACCGAGTCAGCGCATCCACACTCTGGATGCGCGCCGCGGCGCGGACGGCGGCTCGCGCCACTGCCGGGTCGGTGTCCTGCTGCATGCGCTGCACCACACTCAGCGCCTGCGGGTCGCCGGAGCGTCCGAGCAGCTCGACGAGGTCGAGACGAATCGCGACGTCAGGATCCTGCACATGCGGCGCGAGGACGTTGCCACGCCCCGGCGCCACATCCGCCAGGTACTGCAGGGCCTTCGGGCGCAGGCGCGAGCGCTCGAGTCCGCCCACCAGCTCATCGACCGGGCCATTCGACAGCAGCACCGCGGCGAAGTGACCGGCGAGGCGCAGTTCGGGATTACGCTCGTTCAGCAGCAGCGCGTCGATCGCACTGCGCTGGTCGGTGGCGCCGCTGCGCGCCAGCCCCTCCACCGCGGGCAGCTTCAACGAGGCGTCGCGCCCGGACAGCGCGGCGGTCAACAGCGGCAGACTCGCCGGGTGCGCGATGCGCGCCAGTGCGCCGAGCGCTGCCACCGCCACCGCGCCGCGGCCGTAGTGCGTGTACAGGTCGGTGAGCGCCTGCACGCCGCGGTCGTAGCGCAACGCGCCGATCGCGTCCATCGCCGTCATGCGAATCGCATACTCGCGATCGTTGAGCGCCGTCACCAGCGCGTCGCCCACCGTGATGTCGGCCGCGAGGTCGCCCACACGCCACGCATACAGCCGCGCAATCACCTGCACGGCCGCCGAGCGCAGCTCGCGCTGCGGCACGCCGACCGCCGCGCCGAGTTCCGCTGCCGACTCCGTCAGCAGCCGCCGACGATCGGCACCGTAGACGTTGTCCGCCAGCAACCCGAAGGCGTACAGCGCCTCGACCGCCACGCGCGGGTTGTCGTCGCGCAAGACGGCGCGCAGCGCCGTCAGCACCGGCAGTTCCACCGGGCGCGGATGCAGCACGCCCGAGCCCTGCGTGAACAGCCCCGCCGCCGAGATGTCGGTGCGCACCTCGATCAGCAGGCCGACGCGTTTGCGCGGCACCAACGGCACCGCCAGGTGCAGGTTGATCTCCGCCGCGATGGCTTCAGCCTGGATGGCGTCTTCGGGATCGTTCAACGACCGGGTCAGCGGCACCGCCGCCTCGGGATAGGCCGCCTGCTTCAGCGCACGCACGGCGCGCAGGCGCACGTTCGCGTCCTCGTGGCCGAGTTCCGCCACCATCTGCTCGAAGGCCACGGTCGGCGCCTGCGCCTGGGCCCACGCCGGCCGTCCGGCCAGCAGGAGCCCGGCCGCACACACACACACGCTGGCGATCCGTCGTCCACACACCGGCATCACACTGCTCCTCCGCTCGGGCGCTGCGAGAACGCATGGCTGCGCCCTTCGGCGAGCGCCAGCTTCACGTAACGTCCAGTGAACGACGCCTCGTTCTCGGCCAACTGCTCGGGCGTGCCGGTCGCCACGATGTAGCCGCCCTCCTCGCCGCCGTCAGGGCCGAGGTCGATGATGTAGTCGGCCGTCTTGATGACGTCGAGATTGTGCTCGATGACGACCAGCGTGCTGCCAGCCTCGAGCAGCTTCTTGAACGCCGCCAGCAGCTTCGCGATGTCGTCGAAGTGCAGGCCGGTTGTCGGCTCGTCGAGGATGTAGAGCTGACGCTCGCCGCCCTGCGAGGTGAGGTGCGCCGCAATCTTGATGCGCTGCGCCTCGCCGCCCGACAGCGTCGTCGCCGGCTGCCCCAGCCGCAGGTAGCCGAGGCCGATCTCGTCGAGCACCTGCAGGCGGCGCAGCACCTTCGGTGAACTGCTGAAGAAGGAGAGCGCCTCACGCACGGTGAGGTCGAGCACCTGATTGATGTTCCGGCCACGGTACTGCACCTCGAGCACCTGCGGCTTGAAGCGCTTGCCGTCGCACTGGTCGCACGGCACGAACACGTCGGCCAGGAACTGCATCTCGACGCGCACTTCACCTTCACCCTGGCACGCTTCGCAGCGGCCACCGGGGACGTTGAAGGAGAAGTGACTCGCCGACAGGCCGCGGGCGCGCGCATCCTTGGTCGCGGCAAACAGCTCGCGAATCGGGTCGAACGCCTTGAGGTAGGTGACCGGGTTCGAGCGCGGCGTGCGGCCGATCGGCTGCTGGTCGACGAGCACGACGTCGGTGATGATTTCGGTCCCCTCGAGCGTCCGGTACGCACCGACCTTCTTGTCCCAGTCGCCCTTCTGGCGCTTGATGGCGGCATAGAGCACGTCGTGCACCAGCGTCGACTTGCCCGAGCCGCTCACACCCGTGACGCAGGTCAGCGTGTTCAGCGGGATGGCAATGTCGACATCCTTCAGATTGTGCTCGGTGGCGCCGGTCAGCTTGATCCACTGGTTGTTGCCGCGCCGCCGGGTCGTCGGGATCGGAATGGCGAGTTCACCGCGCAGGTACTTCGCGGTGAGCGACCGCGGCTCGAGCATCAGCGCCTCGAGCGTGCCAGAAAACACCACGCGCCCGCCCTGCTCGCCGGCGCCGACGCCCATGTCGATGATGTGGTCGGCCACCTTGATCATGTCGGCGTCATGCTCGACCACCAGCACGGTGTTGCCCTGGTCGCGCAACTGCCGCAGGATGTCGATGAGCCGCAGGTTGTCGCGGGAATGCAGGCCGATGGACGGTTCGTCCAGCACGTAGAGCGTGCCGACGAGCGCCGAGCCGAGCGACGTGGCGAGGTTGATGCGCTGCGCTTCGCCGCCCGACAGCGTCGATGACAAACGGTCGAGCGAGAGGTAGTCGAGGCCGACGTTCGCCAGGAACGACAGGCGCCGCCGGACCTCCGTGAGAATCTTGTCGGCGATCGCCTCTTCCTTCGGCGTGAGCGCCAGCGACGCGAAGAACAGCTGCGCATCGCGCACGGTGAGCGCCGAGACGCGATCGATGGTACGGTCCGACACCTTCACGTCGCGCGCTTCCTTGCGCAAGCGGCTACCCTGGCACTCCGGGCAGGTCTGGTAGCCGCGGTAGCGGCTGAGGAACACGCGGACGTGCACCTTGTACTTCTTCTTGTCGAGCCCCGCGAAGAAGCCGCGCACGCCGTCGAAGTCGTCGTTCCCCTCGATGACGAACTGCTGCTCGGCGGCCGTCAGCTCCGACCACGGCACGTCGAGCCGCAGCTTCACCTTCTTCGCCGCGCGCTTCAACTCGGCGAGCTGCGTCCGGTAGTACGGCTTCGTCCACGGCTCGATCGCGCCCTCGGTCAGCGACTTCGACTCGTCGGGCACCACCAGCGCCATGTCGAGCTCGACGATGTTGCCGAAGCCGTGGCAGGTGGGACAGGCGCCGAACGGGTTATTGAACGAGAACAGCCGGGGCTCCGGGGTCTCATAGGTGATGCCGCAGACGCGGCACTCGAACCGCTCGGAGAACAGGTGCGTGCGATCGGCCTCGCCGTCGCGCCCGAGTTGCAGCACCCACGCCGTTCCACCGCCTTCGCGGTAGGCCGTCTCGATCGAGTCGGTGACACGCTGCCGCTCGTCGTCGCTCCCGAGCACCACGCGGTCTACCACCACCTGCAGCACCGACGTCTTCGCCATCGACGTCGGCTCGATGTCGTCGAACGACACGGGGCGGCCATCGACCAGCAGGCGGCCGAAGCCCTTGCGGCGCAGCGACTCGATGGTGGACGCCACGGCCGAGCCGCTTGTCTTCTTCCCCACCAGCGCCGCATCGTCCGACTCGTGGCCGTCGCCCCCCTCGCGCAGTTCGTCCACTTCGTCTGCGGCGCCAGAGGCGAGCGACCCCGATTCGAGCACCGGCAGGTCGAAGCCGACCACCAGCCGCGTGCCGGTCCCCAGTTCGGACAACTGGGCGGTGACCACCTCGGCCGTCTCGCGCACCACTTCACGGCCGCAGTTGCGGCAGTACGTCCGCCCAACGCGCGCGAAGAGCAGGCGCATGTAGTCCTGGATCTCGGTCGTCGTGCCAACCGTCGAGCGCGGATTACGGATGCTGTTCTTCTGGCGGATGGCGATGGCGGGAGCGATGCCGTCGATGCGGTCGACGTCTGGCTTCTCCATGCGCTCGAGGAACTGCCGGGCATAGGCCGACAGCGACTCGACGTACCGGCGCTGGCCCTCAGCGTAAATCGTGTCGAAGGCGAGCGACGACTTGCCCGAACCGCTCACGCCCGTGACGATCACGAGCTTGCCGACCGGGATGGAGACGTCGATGTTCTTGAGGTTGTGTGTCCGTGCGCCGCGAACGACGATTGCGGCCGGTTCACCGGTCCCGGTGCCGGGAGAGTCGGGCATGCTCACCTGTGTCCTACTTCGCCGCGTGGTTAAACAGCGATCGTAACGCAGGGCGAAAGGTAGTCACAAGACGCTAGTCGCAAGTCGTCAGTCTCGGGCCGAAGCCGCTGGCCGTGACCAGCGACTTGCGACCTGCGCCTTGCGACTACTTGGTGCGAAGCACCTTCAGGTATTCCACCAGCGTCCACGTCTCGTCCTTCGTCAGCTTGCTCTTGAAGGCTGGCATGTCGTTGGTGTGACCGTTCCAGATCTTGTAGTACAGCACCCCGTCCGGGTTGAGGTCGGCGCGGAACTCGTCGGTCAGATCGGCGGCGTGATCGGAATCAGGGCCGTTGCCCTTCCCTGCCGGGCCGTGGCACTTGGCGCAGTTCGACGTGTAGAGCGACTTGCCCTTCTTCGCCGCATCGGCCGGGTTCTTGGCCGTGCTCTTCTCGGTCTTGGCGGTATCCGGAATGGTCCAGCCCGCATACTGCGCCGAGGCGCCGGCTGCCATCATGAGGCTCAACGCGGTTGCCACCGCTGCCACTCGCCACTGCACCTGCATCATGCCGTCCTCCTGCACGCCTGCCTTCTCACCCGCGACGGGGCCGATCGCCCTGTGCGCCGAGCCGCGCCCGTATTATAGGGCGCATGAAAATCTTCCGCGGCAGCGATGCTCCATTCCGTCCAGGCGACACCTCCACGTTTGCCGGCCCCGTGCACACCAAGCCGCTGGCGTCGGCGCAGGAGGGGACGCCGGTGCACGTCTATCACGTCCAGTTCGATGCGGGCGGCCGCACCAACTGGCACTGGCACTCGGGCGCGCAGTGGCTGCTGGTGACCGAGGGACGGATTCGCGTGCAGGTCGAGGGGCAGCAGGCGCACGACGTGGACACGGGCGACGCGGTGATGTTCGCACCCGGCGAGAAGCACTGGCACGGCGCCGTGCCGGGCGGACGAGGTGTGCACCTGGCGGTGAACGTGAACGCCGAGACCACCTGGCTCGAGCCGGTGGCGGACGAGGTGTACGAGCCGACGTTCGATCCGGCGGGATAGTCGGGTGGTCGTTGGTCGTTGGTCGTTGGTCGTTGGTCGTTGGTCGTTGGTCGT
>CALQBJ020000130.1 GCA_943328785.2 Bifidobacterium breve | reverse complement strand
GCGAGCGCTGCGCATCCCGGTGGCCCTCAAGCTGTCGCCCTACTTCACGGCGCTCGGCAACGTGGCACGGCGGCTCCGGGCGCGTTCCAGCGTGCCACCTACATCCGCACGCTCCAGTCGTGGTCGCTCGAGCCACGCGCGCGCACGAGCCACGCCGGCAGCCTAGAAGCGGAGCACGAGGCCGCCGGTCGCGCGGTTGAAGTCGAGCATCAGATCGGAGCGCGGCAGCAACGGCAGCGGCAGGTTGTTCAGCTGCTGCAGCGCGTGCAGCCGGCGCAGGTCGATGCGGACCCCGAGGTGCGCGCCGCTGACCTCGAGGCCACCGCCGATGTTCCAGCCCAGGCTGCTGTCGCTGCTGGCCAGCCCGGTCAGCGTCAGGTCGACGCGGGTCTTGATCAGGCCGGCGCCTGCCACCACGTACGGATGCAGGTGGCCGACGCGCGGTCCGACGACCAGGTTCGACATCAACGTCAGCACGTTGGTCTGCTGCCTCGTGTCCTTCCAGAAGTTCCGCACGTACGCGAACTCCTGCTCGAAGCCAACGAAGGTGCCGCTGCGCCCCAGCGCAACGCCGACGTTCGACGTGTTGTCCTCGCAGCCTGCGGTCTGACAGGCGGCGTCACCGCCAAACGAGTAGCCGACGAACGGCGTGATGTACGGCTGCGCCACCGCCGATGTCGCCCCACCGAGCAGGCTCACCACGAGGACCACGACGCGCAGGCGAAGGCGATGACAGGTCACGCGCGGTATTGTACGCTCCACGTTCGGCTCGAGCCGGCGACCACGACAGCCGGACATGGATATGACTGAGACCACACTGACACTCGACACCGCCGACGGCCACATGCACGCCTTCGGCACGGCTCCCGACGGCGAGCGGCGTGCGCCCGCCCTGCTGATCATCCAGGAGGCGTTCGGCGTGAACGCCCACATCAAGAACGTCTGCCGGCGCGTCACCGAGCACGGCTACGTCGCGCTCGCGCCCGAACTCTTTCACCGCACCGGCCACGGCGTCGAGCTCGGTTACACCGACATGTCGCTGGTGATGCCGCACTTCTCGAAGCTCACCAACGGCGGGATCCTGATGGACGTGCAGGCAGGACTGGCGGCGCTGCGCGCCGATCCGCGCGTCGACCCGGCGCGAATCGCGGTCGTCGGCTTCTGCGTCGGGGGCCTGGCCACGTTCCTCGCCGCCGAACACACCGACGCTGCGGCGTTCGTGGCCTTCTACGGCGGCGGCATTCTCCGCGCCCGCCCGAACATCGCCCTCGAACCGGTGATCGGCGATGCGGCGAACATCAGCCGCCCCATCCTGCTGCTGTTCGGCGGATTGGACCAGTCGATTCCGGCCGAGGACGTCGCGGCCATCGACACCACCCTCACGTCGCTCGGCAAGGCACACCAGACCGTGACGCTCCCAGAGGGCGGCCACGGCTTCGTGTGCGACGATCGTGCCGCATTCCACCAGCCGTCGAACGACGACGCGTGGCGGATCACCTACGAGTGGCTGGAGGCGAATCTTCAGGGCAGGTAGGGCGGGAAGGGCGGGCGGGACAGGTCCGGCTGAAGCCGGACACTACGAGCGCCCCTTCCCGCGCCTCCTGCCCCCCGGCCCCTAGAACTTCACCCGCAGCGCGAGCTGGAACGTGCGCGGGTCGGCCACGGCGGTGATCTGGTCGAACGTCGACGAGGGGTTCGCCGGATACGCGCCAGCGCCGAAGTTGCCGTTGCGTGTCAGGTCGTTGCGGCGGTTGGTCAGGTTGAAGGCTTCGACCACCGTCTCGATCCGCGCGCGTCCGCCGATGGGGAACGACCGCGAGAGCCGGGTGTTCAGCGAGAAGTAGTCGCTCCCCACTCCGGCGTTGCGCTCGATGAACGCACCGTTCACCAGCGGGCGTCCCGCCGTCCCCTGGACGGTGGTCACACCGGACGTGATGTTGAACGGCAGCGCAGAGTAGGCCTGCACCATCCCGCTCACCTGGAAGCCGTAGGTCAGCTTCTGCAGCGCCGTCTCGGCCTTCGCCGTCGGCGTGTTGAGCGTTCCGTTCACGGTGAGACGATGGCGCTGGTCGTTGTCCGAGCGGCCCCAGTCCTTGTTCACGTCGAACGGATCGACCGGCGAGCTGAAGAAGAACTCCCCCTGGTTGTTCATCGACTTCGACAGCGCGTAGCTGACGCGGTACGACCCCCAGGCCGACGGACGCTGGATGAACGAGACGTGCAGGCCGTGGTAGTTCGACGACCCGGCCGCTGAGTACTGGCTGTTATTGGCGTAGGTCGGCACGGGACGGCAGCCGTTGTTGGTGCCCGCGGCCACGCAGCCCGGCACGTTCTGGTTGATCGACATCAGCAGGCCGATGCCCTTCACGTACTGATAGGCGGCGCTCACCGTCGCCGTGCCCCCCAACTGATGCTCCGCCTCGAGGCTGCCCTGCCGCGAATAAGCATTCTGCAGGTGCCTATCCATCGTCGTCAGGTTGACGAGGGTGACCGACGGGATGGCTGCCGGCAGGACGTTCGGGAAGACCGGCGCGCCGGCCTGCATCGGCGACAGGCTGATGCTCGTCTGCTGCAGGCTCGCCAGGTCGGTGGTGTTGCGCGCCGAGAGCAGCGCATTGGCCAGCGCCCGCAGCGGCACGCGGTCGAAGTAGAGCCCGGCTCCGCCGCGCACCACGGTGCGGCGCGACGCGAACGGCGACCACGCAAAGCCGACACGCGGCGAGACGTTGTTCGTGTCGGTCGTGAGTGTCTCGAGCATCTGCAGGTCGTAGCGCACGCCCAGATTCAGCGTCAGCGTCGAACTGGCTTTCCATTCGTCCTGCACGTAGAGCCCGACGTTCGGGTTCGTCTGCTCGACGTCGACCACCCCGAACGTCTGGGTGAAGCCCGAGTTGTTGTAGGTGCCCGACAGGAAATTGGCGAGCGACGAGAAGGTGTAGGCACCGCGGTAGGACCGCGGGAAGTTGATGGCGTCGCTGTTGAGCAGGACGTCGACACCGGCGCGCAGCGCATGCGCGCCGCGCTGATGCGACAGGCTGTCCACCACCTGGAACAGCGTGTTTCGCCGCTTCTGCGGACTGCCCGAGAGGGTGCCGAAGGAGGCGACGCCGGAGATGCTGACCGCCGGACCGATGCGGTCGGTCGACAGCGCCTCGAGGTTGCTGTGCGCGAACTGCGCCCGCGTTTCGTTCACGGTGCGCGACGACAGCGTCCAGACGTTGCTGGCCGCGACGGTCTGGTCACGGTTGTCGAGTCCGGACGATGCGGACGGGGCGTTCAGGCCGCCGGCGCCGCGCGCGTTGCTCGACGTGGCGTCGTAGAGGCTGACGCGCACCGAGAACTGGTCGCGCCCGCTCACCTGGTGGTCGAGCTTGCCGAACGCATTCGTGCTGTGCACCGGGTTCTCGTAGATGCCGGTGGTCACAGGCTGGCCCTGGTAGCCGAGGGCGGCGAGCCGTGCGTTGATGACGTTGGCGTTCGCCTGTGAGACTGTCGTGACGCCGGTCTGATCGAGCTTCCGCTGCTCGACGTTCGCGAAATAGAACGTCCGGTCCTTGAACACCGGCCCGCCCAGACTGGCGCCGTACTGCTTCTGCGACATCGGCAGCTTGGTACCGGTGAGGACGTTCGTGCCGTTGACGGTGTCGTCGCGGACATAGGCGTAGAGGTCGCCGTGCGCGGCGTTCGTGCCGCTCTTGGTGACCACGTTGACGTAGCCCCCGAGCGCACGCCCGAGTTCAGCCTGTCCGCCCGACGTCACCACCTGAAACTGATCGACCGCGTCCACGGTGTACGGCATCCCGCTCAGCCCGGCCGCATCGTCGTTGGCCGACAGGCCATCGACGATGAAGTTATTGGAGAGGTTGCGCTGGCTGCCAACCGAGATCCCCTGGCCTGGGACAGCGGAGGTTTCAGCAAAGAGTTGCGTGCTCGCCGTGTTGGTGGGCGACACGCCCGGCACGAGCAGCGCGAGATCGAGAAAGTTGCGGCCGTTCATCGGCAGCGACTGCACTTCAGCCTGCGAGATGGTGCCGGCGATCTGGCTGCGCGCCGCCTCGATGACCGGCACCTCGCCGACCACGCTGACGCTCGCGTCGACGCCGGCCACGGACATCACCAGCGGCAGCTCGAACGCCGATCCGACCGTGACGGTCAGCGTCCGCCTCACCGGGTTGAAGCCGTCGAGGGTGGCGGTCAGCGTATAGGGGCCCAACTTCAGGAACGGGAAGCGGAAACGGCCGTCGCTGTCGCTCGTGCCTTCCAGCGTGAGGTTCGTCTCGGTCTGCACGGCGACCACGCGGGCGCCTGGGACCACGAGCCCCTGCTGGTCGACGACACGGCCGCTGACGCTGGCCTGGTTGATGGTTTCCTGGGCAGATGCGGTGCCCGCAGCAAGGCCGAGGCAGATGGCCAGGGCCAGCACGCGCGCGGTATACGACATCACAGTCTTCATAATCGCTCTCCATGCTCGACGTGGCGGCGCCACGGAGCAGATCACAGTCGTCGGTGCAGGCCACGCTGGCTCGCACGGAACCGGTTCGGGGAGGCGATCAGGCGCGTGGAGGCGGTGTGTTGTGCGCGAGGGCGCGGTCGACGGTCGACGGCGCGCTGGCGGCCATCGCCACGCTCGTCTCGAGATGACCGAGGGCTGGCGCGACGGCGAGGACAGCCGGCACTGGAATCAGCATCGCCAGCGCCGACGCGGGCGCGTTGCACAGCGCGCGCATGGCACAGGGTTGGGTCGAGGCCGCATCCGCCGACGCGGCGTGCATCGGGCACTCGTCGCCAGCCGAGACGTGCATCGGGCAGACCGCCTCGTCAGCAGCGGCGGCGGCCTGATGGCAGTCGGGCGGGGCCTGTGACGCCACGCGATGGGCGGCACAGCAGTCCGTGGGCACCAGCGCGGCAAGCGACAGCGTCTGGCACAGGAGCCAGAGGACGGTGCAGGCGCGCAGGTGAGGGCGAAGGGAGCGCATGATGACGAAACCTTTCGCCACTGTATCGGAGATCCCGGGCTCCGACACTCCGTCCGGTGCGCCGCTGACCGCCGCACGACGGCGAATGCAGCGAGTGGTCTGTCCAGGGCGGCGAACGGTGGCCGGCCGCAGCAACCGGCGACGCGTGGCCTTGCGCCCACGGGCTCGCGCCCGGTAGA
Source organism: Bifidobacterium breve (assembly GCA_943328785.2). Lineage (GTDB taxonomy): Bacteria > Acidobacteriota > Vicinamibacteria > Vicinamibacterales > CAVVIG01 > CAVVIG01. The sequence goes on along the minus strand of CALQBJ020000130.1, from coordinate 6,184 downwards.
TTGCCCAGACTGATGTCCACGCCTCCATTGACCAGCGACGCAGACGCCGGCGCTTCCCCGCCACGGTCGGGTGCGTCCTCGACGGCCCGCGTGCTGGCCATCGGCTTTGCCGCCGCACTGTTCGTGGCACTGTCCGTGACGGCGCAGACCTACCTCTCGATGCTCGGCCACGGGCACTCGTTCTGGCGGATGCTGTGGTGGCAGTTGAGCGTGTCGGGCGTCTGGGCGCTGCTGGCGCCGGTGCTGATTCGCCTCGGTGGCTGGCTGCAGGCCACGCGCGCCACGCGCCACCAGGTGTGGGCCACCATCGCCGGCTACGGCGCACTCGCCATCGCCGCGCACCTCGCCGTCACCGCGCAGTTGTCCATCTGGCTGCGGCCGTTCCTGCCGGTCGTCGTCCCCGACTTCGTCACCGCCATCCGCTCGCAGTTCGAGGCGCAGTTCGCCACCGACATCCTGGTGTTCGCCATGCTGCTCGTGCTCGGCCGCACCCTTGCGGTGAGCGACCACGCGCAGCAGCTCGCGCTTCGGGAGTCGAAGCTGGAAGCGGAGCTGGCGCGCGCCCACCTGGAAGCGCTGCGGCTCGAAATCCAGCCGCACTTCCTGTTCAACACGCTGAACTCGATCGCCGCGCTCATCCGCATGCAGGCGAACGACAAGGCGCTGGAGATGCTGCTCGGTCTCGGGGCGCTGATGCGCGCCACGATCGACCGCCCGCACGACCACCTGACGCCACTCTCGAACGAAGTGGCGTTCGTGCGCCAGTATCTCGACCTGCAGGCGGCGCGCTTTGGCGACCGTCTCGACGTGCGCATCGACGTCGATGCGGAGGCCCTACCGGTGCAGGTGCCGAGCTTCCTGCTGCAGCCGCTGGTCGAGAATGCGCTGCGGCATGGGCTGGCGCGCAAGACCGGCCGGATGACGCTCGACGTCCGCGGCCGCGTCAGCGGCGACACGCTGCTGGTCGAGGTGTCTGACGACGGCGTCGGGCTGCCGCCGGGGTTCGACGTCGCACGCGACGGCGGCACGGGGCTTCGCAATATCCGCAGCCGCCTGCAGCAGCTCTACGGCTCGGCCGCACAGCTCGCCATCGACGCTGCAACCGGCGGCGGCACGCGCGTCTCGGTCCGCCTCCCGGCCGCGCACGCCGCAGCACTCTCGAAGGTCTCGGCATGAACGGCTTCCGCGTGGTCGTCGTCGACGACGAACCGCTGGCGCGGATGATGGTCGCCAGCCTCATCAGGCGGGACCCGGAGGTGGACACCGTGGTCGAGTGCGGCGAGGCCATGCGCGTGCCGGACGTGCTGGCGAGCGAGCGGCCGCACATCCTCTTCCTCGACATCGAAATGCCCGGCATGGACGGCCTCCAGGTAGCCCGGCTCATCGACGAAGCCGGGCCGGTGGTGGTGTTCATCACCGCCTTCAGCCAGTATGCGGCGCGCGCCTTCGACGTCAACGCCGTCGACTACGTGATGAAGCCGTTCTCCGACCAGCGCCTGGCCGATGCACTCGAGCGCGCCAAGCGCCGCGTCCGCGAGCGCCGGCTCGGCGCGCTCGCGAACCAGGCCGCGTCGCTCTCAGCCGAAGGCTCGGGCGTGAAGGAGGCGCCGCCGGCGACGGAGGCGGCCGCCGCCCCCTACGCGCCGCGCCTCGCCTTCAAGGTGGGCGACCGCGCCGTGGTGCTGAAGACGGAAGAGATCGTCTGGATCGAAGCGGAGGACTACTACGTCCTCGTTCACTCGACGCGCGGCCGGCATCTCGTGCGCGTGCCGCTCGCCTCGCTCGAAGAGCGGCTCGACCCGCAGTGCTTCATCCGCGCGCACCGCGGCGCCATCGTTAACCTGCGCGAGGTGAACGAACTCGACCACAGCGACGGGGCGTGGCTGGTGATGTCCGACGGCTCGCGGGTGCCGGTCAGCCGCTCGAGGCGGCGCACGGTGGAAGAACGCCTGCTCGCTAGGGATGCTCGGTTTCGGTGAGGACGGCCGTGATCAGCACGACGCCGATCGCGGTCAGCAACTCGGCCCACACCGTCGCCGGCACGGCGCTCACGCCCTGCGAGCGCAGGCGCTTCCAGTTGAGACCGCCGAGCACCACCATATCGGCGACCATGGCCACCTTGATCAGCAGCGTGATGCCGTAGCGCGTGTTCACCAGGTTCGGCCACGCGCCGATGTAGTGCCAGGCGGCAACCGATCCCGTCACCGCCACCACCGCCACCGATATCATCGCCACCGGTGCAAATGCCTCGAGCAGCGCCGGGCGCAGCGCCCGCGTCGAGGGTGACGAGAGCAGCAGCATGGCGGCGATGGCGCCGGCCCACGCGCCGGCCGCGGTCATGTGCGCCGAGTGCAGCAGCCATCCCCACGGCAGCGTCGCGGCATGCCCCATCCGCGCCAGTTCGACGCAGACCGCGGTCGACAGCACCGCCACCGAGGCGGCGGCCAGGGTGCGCCGGTCGAACCAGGACCAGAGCGCGCAGCCGAACAGCAACGTCGCCGCCAGCAACTGCTGGCGCCACGCGTTGCCCCAGCGGCTCTCGAACGCGATGATGCGCAGGTTATCGAACGACAACGCATCCGGTAGTTCGAACGCGGACACGGTGTGGCCGAACGCCCGGAGCAGCAGGGCGAGCAGCAAGACGCTCGCTCCGGCGACCTGCGTCCTTGCCACCCGCGTGGCCGCATCGTCCCACGGCACCGTGCCTCGCAACGCGACGCGCGGCAGCAGCACCAGACGTGTGACAGCGCAACCGAACGTCAGCAGCACCGCGCCGTAGGCGAGGACCTTCGCGGCAATCTCGAGCCAGTCACCCATCAGTGTGTCGGCCAGGGATTGGCGAAACGCGGGTCGGTGAGGAACGACTGGTCGGTCAGGCTGTCGAGGAACGCGAGCAGATCGTCGCGTTCCTCTGGCGTCAACGTGAAGCCGGTGAGGAAGCGGCTCTTCAGCGGATTGCGCGACCCATTGCCGCGCTGCGGCCCCAGGCCGATGGTGCGTCCGCCTGCCTGGTAGTGCGACAGCACATCGTCGAGCGTCCGCAGGCTGCCGTCATGCATGTAGGGCGCGGTGACGGCGATGTTGCGCAGCGTCGGCGCCTTGAAGCGGCCCATGTCGGCCGGGTCGCCGGTGACGGCATAGACACCGGTGTTCGGCTCGGGATACGCCCCGCGGCCGTCGACGTTGTAGAGCCCCGTGTTGTGGAACGCGATCTCCACCGAGGCGCGGCCGACGAAGTCGACCGGCTGCGTGAAGTTGAAGCCGGCGTGGCAGTTGAAGCAGCCGACCCGGTCAGAGAAGAACAGATCCTGGCCGCGGTGCGCGGCGAGCGGAATCGCCTTGTCGTCGAGGGTGGTGCGATAACGGTCGTAGGGCGACCGCCCCGAGAGCAGCGTGCGCTCGAACGAGGCGATGGCGCGGGTGACGTTGGCGACGGCGACCGGCTCGCGCACCCCTGGGAACGCCTCGGGGAACAGCCGCTGGTAGCGCGGTTCGTCACGCAGCTTCGCGAGCAACGAGGGATCGTCGCTGCGCAGTCCGAGTTCGATCGGGTCGTCGCCGAACATCGGGACGAGCGCCTGATCCTCGAGCCGCCGCATCGTCGGGTTGGCCCAGGTCAGCACTACTGCGTAGGCGACGTTGGCCAGGCTCATCGGCCCGCGCGGATGCGCCGCACCGGTGACGCCGATGCCGCGCCCCTTGTCGTCGGCGAAGGCGCGTGCCTGCTGGTGGCAGGTGGCGCACGAGAAGGTGCCGTCGCTCGACAGCCGCGTGTCGTAGAACAGGTGCCGCCCCAGTTCCACCTTCACGGCACTCATCGGATTGTCGGCCGGCACGCGTGGCTCCGGGAAGCCCGGAGGCAACGACCACGCGTACGCCGACTGCTGCGCGGGCGCGGAGGCGGGCACCAACACCAGCAGCGGCGCGAGTAGCACCGCCGCGCCGAGGTACCACCGGACGCGAGGTCCGCGCATCGGCTCTCTGCCTACTTCCGCTTCACGGTGAAGGAGACTTCGCCCTTCTGGATGTGGCCGTCCTTGCCGGCGGCGCGCCAAGAGACGATGTAGGCGCCATCGGCAACGTCGCCGCGGAGCGACGCCTTGAGCGACTTCTCCACCGCTTCCACCGAGGCCAGCGTCACCTTCCCGGGCCCCTTGATTTCGAGGTCGCTCACCTTCAGGTCCGGTTCTTCACTGAAGAACAGCTGCACCGTGGCGGGTGGTGCCGCGACAACCGCGTCGGCCGCCGGTTCGCTCTTCTCGAGCTTCATGTGGGCGCCGAGCACGGCGGTGCCAGCAACGAGCAAGGCGACCGCGACGAGGGCGCGTGGGGTGGAACGGAACACTTTCATGACCATACTCCCAGAATGAACCGACCAGGCGTCGGGTTACTGCGTCCTATCGTGACATGAGACGCCCGCTTCACGCTGCCGGTCGCGGCACCAACACGACTGTCAGCGGCATCGCGCATTGTATGATGCCGCGCATGTCGACTCGCAGCCTCAGCCGTCCCCGCGTCCGACGCCTCCTCACGCTCCTGTCCGTTCCGCTGGCGCTGGCCGCGGCGTTGACCAGCACGGTGGACGTCGGCGCCCAGCAGCCGGGGCTGCGCATCTTCCGCGTCCGCGAAACGGTGGGCATCAGGCGGACGGAGTATCCGGTCAGCGTCTCGGTGCAGCTCCCGAAAGGGGCCCTCACCGATGTGTCGCACGCACGCGTCATGAACAACAGCGCGGAAGTGCCGGTGCAGTTCACGGCACGCGCCCCGTGGGACGACGGCTCGGTGCAGACGTTGGACATCGACTTCAACGCAAGCCTCGACCCCGAAGAGGATCGGCGTTACGAGCTGCAGTTCGGGCCCTCGGTCACGGCGGCCGCCAAACCGGCGCGCGGCCTCATCCTCGACGACCAGGCCACCGCCATCGTCGTCGGCAACCTCACCTTTGCGAAGAGCGGCAGCCCGCTGCTGACCTCGGCGTCGTATCGCGGCGAAGGGATCGGCAAGGGCCAGAACGGCCTTACCATCACCGACGCCAACGGCCGGCGTCACGACCTGTCGACGGCGCAGGGCGCGAACCTCGAAGTGGTGAAGGGCGGGCCGCTGCTGGTCGTGCTGCGCTACACCGCCTCGATCGCCATCGACGAGACGACGAGCATCCCCGTCGAACTGGTGATGGAGATGCCGAATAGCAAGACGTGGCTGAAGACCACCGCCACCGTCACCGACCGGAGCCGCAAGCTGAGGGACATCGCCATCGAACGTCCGTATGCGTGGTCGGCCTTCCCCGTGCTGTGGGACTTCGGCACCGACAGCGGCACCTACGGCGTGTTCCGGGCCGCCACCGATTCGGTCACGCTGACCCAAACCGTCGGTGTGAGCGGACCGAGCGGTTGGAAAGTCGAGTCGGGCCCGCTGAACCAGCGCCGCGCGCTCGAGGTGTCGGCCGGACCGCGCGCGAAGACCACCAACGGCTGGGGACACGTACAAGACGCGGCGTCAGCCGTTGCATTCGGCTTCGCCCGCTTCGGCCGCGAGACCGGCAGCTACAGCATCGCGCTCTCGGCCGGCGGGCAGTCGACGTTCCGCTTCGCGCCTGCGGCGCCGACCACGCAGCAGCAGATCGTGCTCTTCGAGCACTTCGTGGCGACGCCGGTGGCCATCGGTGCGGCGACGAACCCGACCGCCATGCTCACGCCGCCGGCGGTGACGGTGGAGCGCTGAGCGCCCCTACGGCACCGACTCTGGCGCCACGCGCGTCTTCGTCGCCTGCTCGAACGCGTAGGCCAGCGCCAGCAACCGCGGTTCGCTGCAGGCCATGCCGGTGAAGCTGACGCCGAACGGCGCGGGCTTCGCGTCGAAGCCGGCCGGGAACGGCGGGGTCGGCGCGTTCGGAATGCGGGCGAACGGCACAATCACCGTCGGATAGCCCGGACGCGCCGCGATGCCGGCGCCGGTGCCGCCCGGGAACAGCAGCGCGTCGAGCCGCTGCGCCTTCATCACCTCGTCGATGCCGTGCTCGCCCGCCAGCCGCAGGTCTTTCGCGCGGTCGGCCTCGTAGCGCGCGCGATCGCCCACCAGGTCCAGGGCATCGGAGCTGTCGAGCAGCGACTGCCCGTACTTGATGGCGCCGGCGGAGGCGTGCGCCGTGTTCCATTCGCGCAGCGCCGTCAACGACGCGACCGGG
>CALQBJ020000129.1 GCA_943328785.2 Bifidobacterium breve | reverse complement strand
CCCGACTGCCTCAGCGTCGTCGGCTTCGCGCGCGAGATCGCCACGACCTACAACCTGCCGATGCGCGACCTCGCGTCGCTGCCGAACGCACTCGCCTCGCTCGACACCGGCACGTCACCAGACGTCACCGTCACGGTCGAGGACGCCGACCTCTGCCCGCGCTATGTCGCGGCCGTGGCCGACCTGACACCGGCGACGTCGCCAGCCTGGATGACGTCGCGGTTGCTGGCCTCCGGAGTCCGACCGATCAGCCCGTTCGTCGACATCACGAACTACGTGCTGATGGAAGTGGGCCATCCGATGCACGCCTTCGACCTCGACACCCTCGCCGAGCGGCATATCGTGGTGCGGCGCGCGCGCGCCGGTGAAACGATCACCACGCTCGACGGCGCCGAGCGCACACTCGACGCCGACATGCTGGTCATCGCCGACGTGGCGCAGGCCCAGGCCGTGGCCGGTGTTATGGGCGGCAGCCGCTCCGAAGTGTCGGCGACCACCACCCGCATCGTGTTCGAGAGCGCATACTTCAAACCGGCCTCGGTGCGCCGGACCAGCAAGCGCCACGGGCTCAAGACCGAAGCGTCCTCGCGCTTCGAACGGGGTGCCGACGTGAACGGCCCGCTCAACGCGCTGCGCCGTGCCGTCGCGCTGATGCAGCAGATCGGTGCGGGCACGGTCCGCGGCGTCGCCGTCGACCACTACCCGGCTCCGCGTGGACCGCTGAGCCTGCGGCTGCGCCGCGCCAGGCTGGCCACGGTGCTCGGACTGACCGTCCCAGACGCCGAGGTGGCCCGCATCCTGGCATCGCTGGCCCTCGCGCCCACGGCCACACCTGACGGCTGGGACGTCGTGGTGCCGACGTTCCGTGTCGACCTGCTGCGTGAGGTGGACCTCATCGAAGAGGTGGGGCGCCACCACGGCTTTGACAAGCTCGAGGCGGCATTCCCGGTGATGACGCAGGCCGCCGCCGCACCAGACCCGCGCGTGTCGCGCGACCAGCTCGTACGCCGCGTCTGCGCATCGGCCGGACTCAACGAAGCCGTGACGTTCGGCTTCATCGAACGCCGTGCCGCCGAAGCCTTCGTGGCCGAGGCGGATGCCGCGACCATCGTGCCGGTGGCCAACCCGCTGTCGGCAAAGTTCGACGTGCTGCGACCGACGCTGCTGCCCGGCCTGGTCGATTCGCTCGGTCACAACCGGCGCCACGGGCGCCGCGACGTGGCGCTCTACGAGATCGGCGCACGGTTCACCACCAGCGGCGAGCGTCGCGGGGTGGGGCTGGCATGGACCGGCTCCGTTTCCGAACACTGGTCGGGTGCCGGACGCGGCGTCGACTTCTTCGACGCCAAGGGTGTTGTCGAACTGTGCTGTGCGGCCCTCGGCGTGACGCCGTTGTTCACGGCGGTCCGCCTACCCTGGCTCGTGCCCGGCCAGGCGGCGTCGATCGTGGCCAACGGTCAGCCGATCGGCGTGGTCGGCCAGTTGCTGCCGGCGCTCGCCGAACGGGCCGGCGCACCGAAACAGGATGCCGTGCTCGTCGCCGAGCTCGACCTCGATCGCATTGATGCGCTGCGGGCGACGGCTGTCGAGTGGGTGAAAGCCCTGCCGCGCCATCCCTTCGTCGTGCGCGATGTGTCGATCGTCGTCGCCGATGCCTTGCCTGCGGAGATCATTCGTGGCACCATTCAGACGGCTGGTGACGGATTGGCCGCGCCGCTCGTCGCCACCGCCTTCTTCGATCGTTATCAGGGCAAGGGCGTGCCCGAGGGCTCGATCAGCCTCTCCATCCGGTTGACCTTCCTGGCGCCTGACCGCACGCTCACCGATCCTGAAGTGCAAACCTCGTTCGACACGATTCTGGCGGCGCTCGTTCGCGAGCATGCCGCCGTGCAACGGTGAATCCGCATGGCAAAGACCTCCACCTCGAGCCTCGACCTTGAACCGATTGATCGCCTCGAAGAGAAGCTGAAGCTCCTCGTCGGCGTCGTAGAACGGCTGAAGTCGGAGCAGGCCCTCGCGGCTGCCGAGAACCAGTCACTGCAGACCGAAGTCGAGTCGCTGCGTGCGCGTGTCGCCGCCGGCGAGACGCTCTCCACCGAACTCTCCTCACTGCGCGAGGAGCGCGACCTCATTCGCAGCCGCGTCGGCGAAATGCTGTCGCAGCTCGAGACGCTGGACATCTAAGTGTCTGACGGCCGCGTCCTCTCCGTCGAGATCCATGGGCAGCGGTACCCGATCCGCAGCTCGCTGGACCCGGAGTACGTGCTTCGGCTCGCGGCGTTCGTCGATCACAAAATCAACGCGGCCACGGAAGCGACGCCCGGCAGCGACTCGCTCCGCCTCGCGGTGCTCGCCGCGCTCAACATCGCCGACGAGCTGTTCCGCGCCAGGGAAGCGAACCGGGCCAGGGACACCCACCTGGCCGAACGCACCAACGAACTCGAGCAACTGCTCGACAGCGTGTTGATGGCCTCCTGATCCGAGATGTCTTGCTGCCCCGGTCGGTCGGCAGTAAGATCCTCGCAGCGTTTTCCGTATTCCCTGCTTTGCCCGTGATGGTGGAAGGCTCGTTTGAGCCAATGCATCATCCAAGTGAGCCGCGATGCCGCGTGGTGTGCATGCCCCTGTTTGGGGAAGCCTGAAGCGCAGCTTTCATCAGCGGTTCCACCTGTTACCACAGGTTCATCGACCTCCCCACACGGCAAAGCGGGGAACTTTCGCTCCCTCCCCTACATAGTGATTCGCGGGGTGCCGTCCCCCGCGCGGGGCGCCAGACCACTGCAACCCGACGTGGGTCACGGGAAAGGACGTCACGCGTGTTGCCAATCGCCGGTTATCTCATCAGCGTGGGACTTGCCCTCGTCGCGGCGGGCGCGGTGTTCCTTGTCTGGGTGGCGAACCGGAAGCGCATCGCGGCAGAGACGGTCGGACGGGCTGAAGAGCAGGCGCTGCGCATCATCAAGGACGCCGAGCGCGACGCCGACAACTCCCGCAAGGAAACCCTCCTCGACGCCAAGGAAAAGGCCCACGACATCCTGACGGACGCCGATCGCCAGGCGCGGCAGGAGCGTCAGCAGGCGCAGGCGCTCGAGCAGAGCCTCACCCGCCGCGATGCCCAGCTCACCGAGCGGCAGCTGTCGTTCGAGCGCATGGAGAAGGAACGGCTGGGGCGCGAGCAGACGGTGGCGCAGCGCGAGCAACAGGCCGATGCCTCGGCCGCGAAATACCAGCAACTCGTCGCCCGGCAACAGCACGAACTCGAGCGGGTCGCCAGCCTCACCGCCGAGGAAGCCAAGGAACTGCTGCTCAAGCAGATCGAGGGCGAGGCGAGGCACGATTCCGCCAACCTCCTCAAGCGACTCGACGCCGAAGCTCGCGAGACCGCCTCCGCCAAGGCGAAGCAGTACATCACCGAAGCCATCCAGCGCAGCGCCGCCGAGCACGCGGTCGAGACCACGGTGTCGGTGGTCGACCTGCCCAGCGACGACCTCAAGGGGCGCATCATCGGCCGCGAAGGGCGCAACATCCGCGCCCTCGAACTGGCCACTGGCGTCGACCTCATCGTCGACGACACGCCCGGCGCCATCATTCTCTCCGCCTTCGACCCGTACCGGCGCGCAGTGGCCAAGACAGTGATCGAGAAGTTGATCGCGGACGGCCGCATTCACCCGGCGCGCATCGAGGAGGTCGTCCAGAAAGTGAAGGACGAGACCGACGAGGAGACGCGCAAGGAAGGCGCCGCCGTTGCCTTCGAGCTCGGGCTGCACGACCTGCACCCGGACATTCTGCGGCTGATGGGACGGCTGAAGTACCGCACGTCGTACGGACAGAACGTGCTGTCGCACTCGGCCGAGGTCGCGCGGCTGGCCGGCATCATGGCCCGCGAAATCGGGCTCGACGCCCACGTCTCGGTCCGTGCCGCCTTCCTCCACGACATCGGCAAGGCCATCGACCGTGAGATGCAGGGCACGCACCTCGAACTCGGCATCGACTTCCTGCGCAAGCACGGCGAGAGCGAACCGGTCGTGATGGCCATGGCGGCGCACCACATGGACATCGACTGGCCGTCGCTCGAGGCGATGATCGTGCAGGCGGCCGACGCCATTTCTGCGGCACGCCCAGGGGCACGCCGCGACATCCTCGAGTCCTACGTCAAGCGACTCGAAAAACTGGAAGGGATTGCGGACTCGTTCAAGGGCGTCTCGAAATCGTTCGCCCTGCAGGCTGGCCGCGAAATTCGCATCATGGTCGAGAGCGAGAAGATCACCGACGAGGAAGCCGTGTGGCTGTCGAAGGACATCGCCCGCCGCATCGAGAACGAGCTCGAATACCCGGGCCACATCAAGGTCACGGTGATCCGCGAAACGCGGGCCGTCGAGTACGCGAAGTGACGGTTTCCACCTGCACCGAGCGCGAGCTGATCTCGCGCATCCAGCAACAGCTTCCCCCCGCGCCGGCGTGGCTCCCGGTCGGCATTGGCGACGATGCCGCCGTGGTGGAACCAGCGCGGAACCGGCTTGAGGTGTTCACGGTCGACGCGGTCGTCGATGGCGTGCACTTCGATCGCCGCTTCACGCCACCCGCGGCGATCGGACACCGTGCGCTGGCCGTGAACCTCAGCGACCTCGCCGCCATGGGCGCACAGCCCCGGCTCGTGCTGCTGTCGTTGGCGCTGCCTGCCGACCTGCCGCTGGCCGACTTCGACGGCATCGTCTCTGGCATCACCCAACTGGCGACACGGGAGGGCATCGCGGTGATCGGCGGCAACCTCACGCGAACGCCCGGTCCCCTGACCATCGACATCACCGCCGTTGGCACCGTGAAGCGGCGCAACGTGCTCACGCGCGGCGGTGCACGCCCGGGCGATCTGGTCTACGTCAGCGGCAGCATCGGCGCCGCGGCTGCCGGACTCGGCTGGCTGCAGCGCGACGGCGCCGGGGTGGCGAACACCTGCGTCGAGCGCTACCTCCGCCCCATTGCACGCCTCAAGCCCGGCCTGCTCCTGGGCCGTAACCGCGCGGCGAGCGCCTGCGTCGATCTGAGCGACGGCCTCGCCGACGGCGTCCGGCGCATCGCCGAGGCGAGCGGCGTCGGCATCACCATCGACGCATCGGCGCTGCCGGTGGACCCGGAGGCCAGGCACTGGTTCGAGTCAATTGGCCAGGAGGCCACGCACGCGGCCATCTGCGGCGGCGACGACTACGAACTGCTCTTCACCGTCCGTCCGCGCCAGCGAGGCCGCCTGAAGGCGGCGATGCTGCACGGCGGCGTTCCCCTGACACGCGTCGGTGTCTGCACGGCGGACCGCGCCCTGCTGCTGCAGGCGACGCCACAGACGGCACAGGCCCCCCTGCCGGACGGGTTTACCCACTTTCGATGATTGAAGCCACGCGCGCACTGACCAAGCGGTGGCTCGACGCCCTGCTGCACGTTCACGATACGCCGGAGCGGACGGCGCGGGCCTACGCCCTCGGTGTCTTCCTCGGGTTCTCGCCGTTCCTCGGCCTGCACACCATCATCGCCATTGCCCTGGCGTTCATGCTGCGGCTGAACCGCGTCGCGGTGCTCCTGGGCGTCTACTCGAACCTGCCGTGGATCATCGGCGCCTACTACCTCGCAACCACGATGCTGGGTGCGGCGCTGCTCCGCACGACGCTGCCGCCTGATCTGAGCGAACGCCTGCGCGACATGTTGCAACTCTCGGTCCGCAGCCGCGAGTTCTGGCACGAGGTGATGCGGCTCGCCAGCCCGCTGCTGTGGCCGTATACGGTCGGCTCCCTGATCGGTGCCACCATCCTCGCCGCCATTGCCTACCGCATGGCACTCGCCTTCGTCATCCGCCGCCGCCGGCACCAGACCACCACCGGCAACGCGCTTGACAGCAAGCCGCCAGCCTCGGCCTGAGCGGCGGTTGGCGTTTCCCACGCGCCGGTTGGTAGAATCCACCCGGTGTTGCTCGCACGCTCGTTCTGGTGGAAGGCGATCGTCACGGCCCTCGGCGCTGGCCTGTTCGTGTGGCTGCTCGAGGCCACGATGCTCGACTCGCGCTACGTCTTGCTACCGCTGTCGCTGATTGAGCCGAACTTCGACCCGACCGCCCCGCCTGCGCCAGGCGCACGCCTCGCCTTCACCGCCACCGCCTACTGCAAGGGCACGGTCACCAGTTCCGGCGTCGCCGCGCAATCTGGCGTGACCGCCGCCAATCCGACGCTGCTGCCTGCCGGTTCGGTGGTGCAGCTCGACTTCAAGGACGACAAGTACGACGGCATCTACACCGTCCTCGACACCGGCCCCGAGGTGGAGGGGCGCGAGATCGACCTCTATATGTGGAGTTGCAACGAGGCCCTGCGCTTCGGCCGCACACCGGTACGCATGACCGTGCTCCGTCTCGGCTGGAATCCGCGCGCCACGACACCCAGCTTCTTCGACCGCTTCCGCGCCAGGCCGGCACCAGAACCCGCGGCGCCGCCGGCCGCCGCCCTGCCAGGCACGCCGTAGGCGCCAGCGTCCGCCGGCCTAGGGAGCGCTGGACTTCACGCTGTCGCCGACCTTGAAGCCGGAGCCAGACACGACCGACGCGACGGACGACTCGTCGTCCACCTCCGTGACGCGGAGGACACCCACGCCACTGTTGACCCGCCGGATGGCGCGCCCCGTCGCCGGGTCCTTGATCTCGCGGCCGGCCCGCTCCACGGACAGCCGATCGCCTACCGTCACGCCTCGGTTGCGGCCGACGTTCAGGACGATCGTATCGCCCTCGACGTCCGCGACGAGGCCGGTCACTTCCACCGCGCGGATGTGCAGCCTCGACTGGCCGCTAATCACACCGCGGCTCAGCTGATCGGCCGCCAGCTTCACGGCCTCACCGATGATCGTCTGCTGAAAATCGCTGCTGCCGAAATTCACGCCGCCCGCACCAAAGCCGCGCCAGGTGCCGCCACCACCGGTCAGTGACGTACTGGTGCGCTTCGACTCGCCCTTGCCGGTCGCCACGGCGAGGATCTCCGCGGTATCGATGTCGATCAGTCGCGCACTGATCTCGACCACTGCCTTGGTGCTCTTGACGCTGGCACCGCCGAGCGCACTGCCGCCAAGCCGGCTGCCAACTCCACCGAGTCCCGTCGACTTCGAGTCGTTGCCGAACTGCGTGATGGTGCCGACGATGATGGCATCGACGCCGAGAACCTTACCGAGCCGCGCCGCCGTCGTCGGGTCGGCGCGTTCGCTGTTGGAGAAGTTCTGCTCGGCAAGCACCTTGTTGAGCGCCGCCCGTTCGATGACCGAGTAGGAGCCGTCATTCACCAGGTGGGTGACGAGGAGGTCGGAGATGCCACGGCCGATGTCTTCATCGGTGCCGAAGATGGCGGCCGACGCCGAGCGCACGGCGCCGTATTCGAAGTCGAGCACCGCGACGCGCGTCTTCCGCCCGGCGGCAACAGCCGGACGCTGGGCATCGAGTGGCGGACCAGAGGCAACAAGCAGGCCGAGACAGGCAACGGCACAGACCAGGCGTTTCATCGGGTTCTCCCGTGCAGCCGGAGAGCTGCCCTCGCACATTGCAATACTGAAACTATAGCGCTTCTGCTCGGCTAGCCCTGACTCGTCGGGACCGCGGCTCCGCGCTGCGCATACTGCAACTCGAACAGCTTGAAGTAGATCCCGCGCGCCGCCAGCAGCTCCTGGTGGGTGCCGACCTCGCGCAGCACGCCCTTGTGCAGCACGAGGATCTTGTCCATGTCCTGAATGGTTGACAGGCGGTGCGCAATGGCGATGGTCGTCCGCCCGGACATCAGCGTGTTCAACGCATCGCGAATCAGCAGTTCGGTCTCGGTGTCGACGCTCGACGTCGCCTCGTCCAGGATAAGGACCCGCGGATTGAAGGCCAGCGCCCGCGCGAACGACAGCAGCTGCTTCTGTCCCACGGAGAGCGTGGCACCGCGCTCGGCCACCGGGGCGGCGTAGCCAAGCGGCAGCCGGTCGATGAACGCATCGGCGTGGACCGCCTCGGCCGCCTGCTTCACCTCGGCATCGGAGATCGCCGCGTTGCCCAGCCGGATGTTGTCGGCGATGGTTCCGGTGAACAGGTGCACGTCCTGCAGCACCAGGCTGAACATCTGGCGCAGGTCGTCGAGCGATCGCCGCCGCACGTCGACGCCGTCGATGCGCACGGTCCCCTTCTGCACATCGTAGAACCGCAGCAGCAGGTTGATCAGCGTCGTCTTGCCCGAGCCGGTGGCCCCGACGATGCCGATGCGCTCGCCGGGCTTCACCTCGAACGAGACATCCTTCAGGACCCAGTCGGGCTCCGCGCCGGCCGTCTCGTTGTAGGCGAACGACACGTGGTCGAAGACGATGTGCCCGCCGGGGCCCTCGGCACGCGGCGTCAGCGGCGTGGCTGGCGACTCGATCGACACCGGTTCGTCGAGCAGCCTGAAGATCCGCTCCGATGAGGCCATCGCCGACTGCAGCACGTTGAATTTCTCCGACATGTCGCTGATCGGGCGGAAGAAGCGCTGCGAGTACTGGAGAAACGCGGCGAGGGCGCCGAGGGTCAGCGTCCCCTCCATCACGTTGGCGCCGCCGTACCAGATGATCAGCGCCGAGGCCAGCGCGCTCACCGCCTCGATGGCCGGATAGAAGACGGCGTAGTAGAAGATCGAGTCGATGTTGGCGTCGCGGTGCTTACGGTCGATATCGTCGAAGCGCGCGTAGTTCAACGCCTCGCGCCGGAACAACTGCACGGTCGACATCCCGGTGATGTTCTCCTGCAGGAAGGCGTTGATCCTCGCAATCCAGCCGCGGACCACGCGGTAGGACTCGCGCACGTTGCGCCGGAACCAGTTGGTGATGAGCGCAATCACCGGCAGCACGGCGAACGCCACCAGCGCCAGCTTCCAGTTCATCGCCAGCATCACGCCCATGATGCCGAAGAGCGTGAAGACGTCGCCGAAGATGGTGACCACACCCGACGTGAACAGGTCGTTCATCACGTCGACATCCGACGTGACCCGCGTCATCAGCCGCCCCACCGGGTTGCGGTCGTAGTACTTCAGGTCGAGCCGCTGCATGTGGCCATAGATGGCCATCCGCATGTCGAACATGATCCGCTGCCCGGTGAGCTGCATGGTCCAGGTCTGGACGTACTCGGCCGCGAACGCCATCACCAGCACACCGAGGTAGAGCTGCGCCAACTGGTCGAGCCCGCCGAGGTTGCGCGTCGCAATGTGCTGGTCGATCGCCACCTTCATCAGGTAGGGCTGCGCCAGCGCAGCGACGGCGCCCACCAGGATCGCCACGAACGCCACGCTGACGGCCACCCAGTACGGGCGCAGGTACTGCAGCAGGCGGCGCATCAGCCGCGCGTCGTAGGCCTTCCCGAGGATCTCGTCGTCCTGCATCAGGAGGCCGCCAGTTCTTCCTCGAGCAACTGCTTCTGGTACAGCTCGGCGTAGAGGCCGCGGTGTTCCAACAGTTCGTCGTGGGTGCCGCGTTCGGCGATGGCGCCGTCGTGCAGCACGAGAATCTGGTCCGCATCGCGCACAGTGGAGATGCGGTGCGACACGATGAGCGAGGTGCGTTCACGCATCACGCCGCGCAGCCGTCCAAGAATCTCTTCCTCGGTGTAGGTGTCGACCGCCGACAGCGCGTCGTCGAGAATCAGGATCGTCGGGTCGGTGGCGACGGCGCGTGCCAGCGCCGTCCGCTGCTTCTGCCCGCCCGAGAGCGTGATGCCGCGCTCACCGACCATGGTGTCGTAGCCCTTCGGGAAGTCGGCCAGGTCCTTGTCGAGCCGTGCGACGGCTGCCGCGCGTTCGATCTGCGTCTGCCGCTCGCGGCGCCAGGCGTCGGTGCCAGGTCCGGCCTGCAGCACGTCGCCGCCCGCGGCGAAGCGCTGGGCGTCGAGGCCGAAGGCGACGTTGTCGCCGATCGTGTCCGAGAAGAGGAACGGCTCCTGCGGCACGAAGCCGATCGAGCCACGCAGCGTCTGCAGCGGCCAGTCGCGTACGTCACGCCCATCCACAAGTACGGTGCCCTGCGGCGGCTCGTGCAGGCGCGCGATGAGCCCGATCAGCGTCGACTTCCCCGAGCCGGTTTCGCCGACGATGGCCGTGGTCTGACCGGCCGGAATGCGCACGGAGATGTCGCGGAGGATCGTCGTGTCGCCGAAGGCGAACGTCAGGTTCCGGAATTCGATGGCGCCGGTGATCTGGTCCGGCTGCGGACCAGCAGCTCGGGCGTCACGGTCCGGCTGAAGCCGGACACGACGGATGCCGGCATCAACGCCGTCGCGGATGGCGGGCGGCGTATCGAGAATGTCGAGCATCCGCTTCCAGCTCGCCATGCCGCGCTGCAGCATGTTCGTCACCCAGCCGAACGCAATCATCGGCCACGAGAGCATCGTGAGATAGGCGAAGAAGGCGACGAACTCGCCCAGCGTGATGCGCTGCGCGATGACGGCACGGCTGCCGAGCCACAGCACCAGCATCGAGCTCAGCCCGAGGAAGAACGACATTGTCGGGAAGAAGACGCCCTGCAGCGCGATGAGCTTCCGGTTACGGCGCACGTACTCGAGGTTGGCCTGCCGGAAGCGTTCGAGTTCCGAGCTCTCCTGCCGGTAGGCACGCACCACTCGCACGCCAGACAGCGCCTCCTGTGCGACCGCGCTCACCTCGGAGAGCTGCGCCTGGATGCGCTCGAACCCCTTGTGGATGGCGCCGCCGAAGTAGTTCACCGAGATCGAGACGAACGGCAGCGGGATGAGCGACAGCAGCGTCAGCCGCACGTCGATGGAGAGCATCATCGCCAGCGCCGCGACGAAGGTCAGCAGCGTATTGGCGGAGTACATGACCGATGGCCCGACCATCATCCGCACGGCGTTGAGGTCGTTGGTGGCGCGCGACATCAGGTCGCCGGTGCGGTTCGCCTGGTAGTACGACAGTGGCAGCGTCTGCAAATGCGCGAAGAACTCGTTGCGCATGTCGTACTCGATGTCGCGTGACGCGCCGATGAGGATGCGCCGCGTCCAGAAGCGGAAGACGCCGCCGGCCAGCCCGATGGCCAGTAACTCGCCGGCATAGAGCAGCAGCTTCGATCGTGTCACCCCGGCCGTCAGGTCGTCGATCGCCACCCGCAGGACGAGCGGCGACGCGAGCGTGATGGCCGTGGTCGTGATGGAACAGATGAGGCCCCGCGCGAAGGCACGCCGAGAGCGCGCGACATAGCTGAGAAGCCTGCGGAAGGGGGACACTGACCGAGTATAGAGCAAGGCTCGCACCCGGCTCCCCTGCCTGACCGGCGCTGTCGAGAATGGTCCCGTACAACGCACAAGGGCGGAAGGT
>CALQBJ020000128.1 GCA_943328785.2 Bifidobacterium breve | reverse complement strand
GTCACGCGCAGCGGCCTGTGGCTGCTGGACCGCTGGCAGGCGCGGTCGTCGCTGTCGCTCGAAGCTGGCGTGCGGCTCGACCGGAGCGGCGTGAACAACGACCTCCAGTTGTCGCCGCGCTTCACCACCTCCTACACGGTCGCGCCCCGTACCCGCCTGCGCGCCGCGGTCGGCCGCTACACGCAGAGTCCGGGCTACGAGAAGCTCGTGCAGAGCGACTACGTGCTCGACCTGAGCGGCGCGAACGGCGCGCGGCTGAAGAGCGAACAGGCGGTGCAGGCCTCGCTCGGCCTCGAGCACGAAGTGGGCAGTGCGATGTTCCGTGTCGAGGGCTACTACAAGCGGTCGTCGCGCCTGCTGGTGGGGGCGCTCGAGTCCGACACGGAACGCCTGGCGCGCCTCGCCACCTACGACTTCCCGGCCGCGCTGCAGTCGAACCTGCCCACCAACGCCATCATCACCACGGCACCGACCAATGACGGCCGTGGCCGTGCCTACGGCTTCGATGTGTTCGTGTCGCGCAGCTCGGCGCCCGCGTCGGCACGCCTGCGCGGGTGGGCGAGCTACACCTGGGGCCGGGCCGAGCGCGAGTCCTACGGACGCACCTACGCCTTCGAGTACGACCGCCGGCATGCCTTCTCGGCCGTGGCGTCCTATCGGCTGTCAGACCGCTGGGAGATGGCGACGACGACGCGCCTGGCGTCGGGCTTCCCGCGCACCGCGCCGCTGGGCCTTCGCGTGGCCGGCACCGAGGATGTCCTCGACCGTGACCGCGACGGGAATGTGACGGAGTTCGTGCCGAAGATTGATGCTGCCGGCAACTACTACTACGCCGTCGACTTCGGCGGCGTGCCGAATCTCAACAACGCGCGCCTGCCGGTGTTCGCTCGCGTCGACGCCCGTACCACCTGGAAGCCGCGCGGCGCGCGCGGCCGCTGGGAGCTGTACGTCGAGGTCATCAACCTGTTGAATCGCAAGAATGCCGGCTCGCTGACGCCGGAACTCGAGTACAACCCCGCCGGCGACCGGCCACGTATCGTCGAGAAGCGCGATCAGGGCATTCCGCGCCTGCCGACGCTCGGCGTGCGTTTCCGCTTCTGAGGGACGTCAGGTCCGGCTGAAGCCGGACACTACGCGGTGTCGAACGTGCGGCTGAACCCGGCCGCGACGTTGCGGAACTGAGAAGAAGGGAAATTGGTCGGGGCGACTGGATTCGAACCAGCGACATCTCGCTCCCAAAGCGAGCGCTCTACCAGGCTGAGCCACGCCCCGACCGGTCGCGCGGCGAGCGCCGCGGACGATTCATTCTAGCCTACCGGAGGCAGCGGCAGAAATCTGGCTGCGCGTGCCCTCCCGGTTAGAACATGTCTTCAAATACGCGGTAGTGATCGCCGTTCATGCCGAGGGCGGCATATACCTGCTGGGCACGGACGTTGGTCGTGTCGACATAGAGCCGCAGTCCCCCGGCTCCAGCCGCCGCGGCAGCGCCGCGCAGGTGGGCGTGGATGCCGCGGAACACGCCGTGCTGACGCGCGCCTGGCGACACGTAGACCGACTGGATCCACCACACCATCCGATTGCGCCAGTCGCTCCACTCGTACGTGATCAGCGTCTGCCCGACGGCTGTACCATCGAGTTCGGCGATCCAGTAGGCGCCGGGTGCCCTTGCCTCGAGCAGCGCGCGCACGCCTTCGCGCAGGACG
This sequence comes from Bifidobacterium breve, assembly GCA_943328785.2. GTDB lineage: Bacteria > Acidobacteriota > Vicinamibacteria > Vicinamibacterales > CAVVIG01 > CAVVIG01. The sequence goes on along the minus strand of CALQBJ020000128.1, from coordinate 9,669 downwards.
GTCTGGTCGAGCGTCAGGTTCTCGCTTTCCTGGGCCAGGGCCAGGTTGCCCGCGACGACGAAGTCGAGGTCGGACGGAACAGCGGGGCGGATGTGCAGCACGGCAGAAGTCCTCGAAGCCGGTGAGCGGTCGGTGCCGATGAGCCTAGCACCGTCGCGGGATAGCCAGGACCGGGCAACTGTCGATCGGCGCGAGTCGGCCGCCGCGGCGCGGCGGTATGATGCGGCTGAGTCGCCCATCATGCCCACGCCTCGCCGCTCACTCGTTGTCCTCGTCCTGCTGCTCACCCTCGTCAGCGGCCGCCTGCTGCGTGCGGCGTTGCCGGACCATACCGGCGCGGTCACCGACCTCGCGTCGGTGCTGAGTCCCGGTGTCGAGCAGCAGCTTCTGGCGCGTCTCGGTGAGGTGGAGGCGAAGACGACGGCGGAGATCGCCGTCGCCACGGTGCCGTCGCTCGACGGCGTGAGCGTGGAAGACTACGGCAACCGGCTGTTCCGGCAGTGGGGCATCGGGCAGAAGGGCAAGGACAACGGGGTGCTCATCCTCGTGGCGCCGTCCGACCGCAAGATGCGCATCGAAGTCGGGTACGGGCTCGAGGGTGTGCTGCCCGACGGACTCGCCGGCGACATCGTCCGCACGCAGGCCATTCCGGCGTTCCGCGACGGCAACTTCGAACAGGGCATCAGGGACACGGTCGAGCGCGTCGCCACCATCGTCCTCGCCAATCACACGCTGACCGCGGAGGAGCGCGCGGCCGTCGATGGTTCGAATGACCGGCCTCCCTCGCTGGTCACCACGCCGTTCTTCGGGCTGTTCATCGTGCTCGGCTTCCTGGCGCTCGGCGTCGGCTTTCGCACCAAGACCGTCTTCCCGCTCATCTGGGGCGGACTCTTTGGCGGCATCCCGACGCTCATGGCGCTCATCCCGTTCTTCAACGCGAACCTCTGGGTGCTTGCGCCGCTGGCGATCGGGATGTTCGCGCTCGGGTGGGTGAAGGGCGGCAGCGACTCGTGGCGCCAGTCGATGCGCGGAAACGGCCACGAGAAGTCAGCCGGAGGCACGCGAGGCAAGGCGTCGCGCGCCTCCTCGCGCTCGTCGTCGCGCGATGACGACACCTGGACGATGGGCTCAGGGTCGTCTTCGTCGTCTGGCTCCTCGGGTTCGAGCGGATCGAGTTCGTCGAGCAGCTTCGGGGGCGGACGCTCGGGCGGCGGCGGTGCCAGTGGCAGTTGGTGACGGGCAGGAACTGCAATCGCCAATCGGCAATCGGCGATTCGCTGAAGCGACAGCCCATGGCCACCGCTTCAGCATCCTGAGTCTTTCAGATTCGCGATTCGCGATGCGCCTACTGCTTCTTCGCCAGCGCCCGGTAGTATTCCTCGATCGCCTGGCGGAAGCCGCTCGGCACTTCGTCCGAACCCGAGAGCGACAGCTGCTGATCGCCGCCGTCGGCCTTGCGGCGCAGGCCGAACTCGAACTTCTTCAGCTTGTCGAGCGCCTGCTGCTGCTGCAGCGCCAGCGAGTTGCCGTCGGTGAAGGCGGCGTCGCTGTCCATCGCACGCAGGTCGCGCAGGATCTGGTCGAGGTCTTTCGTGTCGACGCCCGCCTGCGACAGCTCGCGGCGCAGCGCCTGCGCGTCGTTCGACCACTCGCGGAAGTCGTTGCGGAACTGCCGCGCGTCGGCCGGGTCGAAGCGATAGGTGCCGCCGTTGGCGCGATAGCCGTTGTCGTAGCGACCACCGAACGCGCCGCCCGCCATCTGACCATCAGCGGTGCGTCCACCCTGCTGACCACCCGCCTGCTGCTGCCCGCCCTGCTGGCCACCCTGGCCCTGGGAACCTTGCTGGCCTTGTTGTCCCTGCGGACCGTTCTGCCCCTGCTGGCCCTGTTGACCCTGTTGACCCTGTTGGCTCTGTTGGCTCTGTTGGCTCTGCTGCTGGCCGCGGGCATTCTGCTGTCCCTGCTGGCCGTTCTGGCCCTGCTGCCCCCGCGCACTTTGCTGCGCCTTGTCGCGCATGCGCTGGTCGAGCGACTCCATGCCGCGCACCAGGTCGCGCGCCTTGTCGACCGCGCGGCCGACGGCGTCCTGCTTGTCGGCCTGACCGAAAGCGGCCTGCGCCTCGCCGATCTTGCCCTTCAGTCCTTCGAGGTTCGACTGGATGTCGGATTCCATCGCCTTGGCGTATTCGCTGGCCTGACCGCGGAGCGTGTTCTTGGTGTAGCGCACCTTCTCGCGCATGCGCTTGTCGGTGATGCTGCCAGCGGCTTCGTCGAGCTTGCGTGCCGCGTCACGCGCGTTGCCGCGCGCATCGTTCGCGAGCTTCTCCAGTTGGTCCTGCAGTTGACCCAACTGCTGGTCCATGGCGTCCTTGCGCGCCTGCAGCGACTGCGCCTTGGCGTCCTTCGCCGCGCCGGAGGTCCCCTCCATGCCTTGCACTTCGGAAGCGACCTGCTTCTGCTGGTCGGCCAGCGATTCGGCCTGACGCAGGGCGTCCTGCACGTCGCGCTGTCCGCGTCCGCTCTGGTTCTGCTGCAGACGCTGCTGCGCCTGCTTGATCTTGTCGAGCGCGGCTGCGGCCTGCGCGCCCGCGTCGCGTGAGCCGTTGGCCGCGGCCTGCTTCATCGCGTTGGCCGCATCCTGCAGCTGACGGGCGGCATCGGCCAGGTTCTGCTTCTGCTGTTCGCGCGTGAGTTGCTCGAGACGGCGGGCCGCCTCTTCCACTTCCTTCGCAAGCTGACGCTGCGACTGGCTGCCACCGCCACCACCCGGCTGCTGGCCCGCGGCCGCCATGCGCTGCTGACGCTCGGCCTCCTGCTGCTGGCGCCGCGCCAGTTCCTTCAGCTTCTCGGCCAGTTCGTCAACCTGCTTGTCCGCGCTCTGCTGCTCGGCGCGCTGCTGCATCTCGTACTGGTTCGCGAGTTTGTCGAGTTCCAGCTCGAACAGGTCGGCGAGGTCCTCGGACATCTGGCTCTGCCCGCCGCCACCGCCGCCGCCCTGCTGCTGCGACACCTGCACTTCGTACTGCTGTTCGGCATCCTGCAGCAGTTTTAGCGCACGCTGCTCGGGCGAGAGCGCGTCCTTGGCCTGCAGCCCCTTGAGGTTCCCCTCGGCCGTCGCCATTTCCTTCGCCGCCTTCGGCAGCGCTTCGGCAATGGCCTTGAATGCCGGGTCGACCGAGTCGAGCCGGCTGTTCATCTTGCCGCTCAGCTCTTCGACCTGCGCGCGCAGCTTGGCCTGCGCCAGCGTGAGGAACACGGCCTGTTCGCGGAACTTGTCGGCCGACATCTTCGCGCGGTCGCGCACGATGTTGAAGGTGGCCGCCACGATCTCGCGCTGCTGCTGCGAAAGCTGACCCACCTGGTTGCCAGCGCCGCCGCCACCGCCGCCGCCCGCCATCGACTGCGCCGGCTTGTAGTCCTTCTTGAACGGCCGGATCTGGACGAAGTAAATGTCGCTCGTCGTGGTCTTGGCGCCGTCGACACCGTCGTTGTCAGCGGCCTTGGCGTAGTACGACACGAAGTCGCCCGGCTTCAGCCCCAGTTCTTCGAGGTAGAGCGTGTGGCTCGCGGTCACTTCCGGCAACGCCTTCGCGCCGCCGAACAGGTGCACGGTCTTCTCGGCGCCGCCGTTCACCGAATAGAACATATCGACGCTCTTCACGCCGTAGTCGTCGTCGGCCTTCACTTCCGCGAAGACCTCTTCGACCGGCGTGGCGTTGGTGTCGCGTCCGGGCTTGTTGAAGGCGACGCTCGGGCCCTGGTCGGTCAGGACGTCGATGGTGTACTGCGGCGACGCCGTCACCTTCTCGCCCGCGGGCCCTTCGAGTTCGATCTTGTAGAAGCCCTGCGCCTTCACCGTGAAGTTCGCGGCGAAGGTGCCGTCGGACTGCTTTGCCAGCGGCAGCGAGTCGTTCTCGTTCAGGATGACGCGCCCGCCAGGCGTGGCCATGGTCGGCGTGATCGTGAGGCGAACGTCGGTGCCCTTGATGGCCGCCACGTCGCCGCCCGGTTCGACCGTTCGCGGTTCGAGGCCGGTGTAGCCAGGGAAGGTGTAGAGCATCGCGAGCTTGTCCACCGTCGGCAGTTCGACGACATCCAGCGTGAAGGTGGTGGAGCGCACGCCGTTCGACTCGACGTAGTAGTCGGCGGTCTTCTCGAGATGGAAGAGCATCCCCTCGAACGACCCGGGCTCGTTGGCCGAGACGAGCGGCACCTTTTCGAAGGCACCCTGCGGGTCGGTGCGGATCATCAGCGTCGCGTCGGCAGAAGCGAAGCCGAGCAGCTTCGCCTTCACCGTCTGGTCGGTGCCGCGCGGCACCTTCGTGCTGCCGGGGAGGACATCGATCTTGTAGGGGCTGGACGCCTCGGCGCTGCGCGAGATGATGAGCAGCGCGGACATGCCCGAGCGGAGAAACGCGGGGCCGAACGTGATGAGCAGCGCGGCCGCGGCTGCAATGCCGCCGAGCGTCATCAACTGACGCTGCAGGTTGGCCCGTTCGACGACGATGCCGTCTTCGAGCGCGTGGCATTTCTCGATGGCCTGATCGACCAGCTTGTCGACGAGGGCAGGGGAGGGGCCGCGCCCGGTGTCGTCGGCAGCCGGAATCGACTCGATGGCGCTGAGGATGGCCGTTTGCAGCGACGGGTCCTTCTCCTCGAGATACAGCGCCACCTGACCGTCGGTGACGCGTCGTCGCAACGGCATGACGAAGCCGATGAAGACGAGCGCCGCGAAGACGGCGAGCGCGATGAGGCGGAACGAGGTGATGGCGGTTGGCGAGAACCGCAGCGCCTCGAGGCTGGACGCCGAGAGCAGCAGCGCCAGGAGCGTGCCGGCCACCACGATGACCGCGCCGCGCAGGGCGAGCTTCAAACGCCAGCGATTCCGGACGCGACGAATAACAGCGACGAGCTCCTCGCGACGATCGGAGCTACCCGGTTCGTAAGCCATCGTGGGCCCTCCTCCCACTAAGTCCCCTGATGATACGTCCGGGGATGCGGGATCCTTATGAAATCTCTATGGTCGTTGGTCGACGAATGACCAATGACTAACGACCAATGACCATCACGTGAAGCGTTCCTTCTCGGACAACCGGTTCGCCACCACCAACTCGGCGACGAGCAGGGCGAGCCCGGCCAGCAGCAGGTACCACCAGAGGTTCTGGCGCTTCTCGGCGTCTTCCGGCGTGATCTCGGCAGCGGCGGTTGTCGTACTGGGCGCCTGCGACGCGCGGCCGGTGGCGGCCGCCACGAGTTCGCCGGTGTCGATCGGCGTCAGGTCCGACTCGGCCGGGTCGATGTTCACGGCAATCTGGTCGGCGCGGGCCGACGGCGTGGCAGCCGCCCGCACCTGGTAGGCGCCATGTTCGGTCAGCTCGAGGATCGACGGTTCATTCGCCCCGATCGTGCGCCGCTCACCGCTCGGGGTGATGACGACGCGGTCGGTCTTGCTCTTGAGCAGCGTCGCAAGGTCGACGACCTGGCCGACGGTGGCCCACGCGCTGCTCTGCTCGTATTGCGAGACGTAGCGCACCAGTTGGTGGACCAGCGGCAGATAGACCGGCTTCAGCTCGAGGTCGTTCCACGAGTCGTCGAGCGAGGTGGTGAGCACGATGACGCGGCCGGCGCCGACGCGGCGTTCCGCGACCGCAATGCCGCCATCGTCGTAGCGGGCGAGCACGCGCGCCTCCGGGACCGGCTGCACGGCCCGGTAGCGCATGACGCGAGCGGCGGAGAAGTCGCCGCTGCGCGGCGCCTTGAATACTTCGAACACCGGATGGCTGTAGTCGCGGAAACCGATGGTGGCGCCGCGGCCGTCCATGCGGTCGACGACCGCGCCGAGCTGCCCCGGCAGCAGATCGGCATCGTTCTGCGGCCAGGTGGTCCGTTCGCCGACGGCGACGAGCAGCCCGCCGCCGCCCTCGATATAGCGCTTCAGTGCGCCACCAGCCAGCGCCGCCGGCAGCGCCGTGTCGTTCAGGATGACCGCCGCGCGCTTCTCGAGCATCTGCGGCGTCACGCGGCCGGCCGGCACCACCTCGACGTTGAACGTCGGCGTGTTGCCGATGGCGAGCGCCTTCGTCAGGTAGAAGCTGGAATCGGTGGAACCGCTGTCCACCACCAGGATCGATACCGACTGGCTCGGCGTGACGACGAAGTCGAAGGAGTTGTCGGCCGGCATCGCATCCGACCCAGCCTTCACCACGCCGTGCACCGACGGTTCGCTGAGCGTGAAGGGTGAGAAGGCGACCGACGCCGAGGCGTTGGCGCCGACGGTGACGGGCAGGGTTTCGATGACGCGGCCGTCGATCTCGAGCGTCACCGGCACGTTGGTAACAGCGTCGCTCCCTTTGTTCGCGACGCCGGCGGTGATGGTGATGCGCTCCTGGCTCGAGAACGACGAGCGTGCGAACTGCACCGACGGCACGGCGAGGTTGGCGACGGTTTCCGTGGCCACCGACACCGGCGTCAGCGTCATTCCCTCGGGGAAGTGCACGTCTTCCGACCCCGACCAGCCGGTCTTCTGGAAGTCCGAGATGAGAATCGCTTCCTTGCGCGGCAGGTTCGAGCGCGTGAGGATGCTCTCGGCCAGTTTCAGCGACGGACCGAAACGGGTGCCGCTGGCGGTGAGCGACGCCGCGCCGAGCGCCGCCTGCAGGCGGCCGCGGTCCGAGGTGGCGCGCAGATTCTCTTCCGCATTGCGGCTGAAGAGCACGAGCGTGGCCTTGTCGGTGCCGCCAATCGAGTCGATGACGCGCGAGGCTTCCGCCTTGGCGCGCTGCCAGCGGTCGCCGTAGCCCATGCTGGCCGACTGGTCGAGCAGGATGACCACTTCGCGCGAGCCGCCGGTGGCGGCCATGGCGGCCGCGGCGCTGGCGGGGAAGAACGGACGTGCGAAGGCGGCGACGATGAGCGCCAGGGCCGCGGCGCGCATGAGCAGCAGCGCCCAGTGGCGGACGCGGCGGCGGCGCACCGACTGGTAGGGAATCTTCTGCACGAACATCAGCGACGGGAACTCGATGACCCGCTTGCGTTCGCGCTGAATCAGGTGCACCAGCACCGGCACGGCGATGGCGCCGAGACCGAGCAGGAGGAAGGGAGACAGGAACGCCATCGGCTACTTCACCCGCGCGAGCTTCTGGCGGCTCGAGAGGTACGAGGACAGGGCCTTGTCCAGCGGTTCGCTGGTGTTGCAGAGCATGTAGTCGATGCGTTGCTCGGAGAACTTCGCCCTGAGCCTGGCGATGTGTTCCTGGATCAGCCGCCGGTACTCGGCGCGGAACGACTGCGGCACCACTGGAATCTGTTCGCCGCTCTCCAGATCCTGGAACGTTGACGCTTCGTTGAAGTCGAAGTTGATCTCCTGCGGGTCGAGCACGTGGAAGACGATCAGGTCGTTGCCGAGGAACCGCAGCGGCTTGATGGCGTCGAGCACGGCGTCCGGGTCGTCGTAGAAGTCGGAGATCAGCAGCAGGATGCCGCGGCGCTTGAAGTGCTCGGCCATCTTGTTGAGCGGCGCGCTCAGGTGGCCGGGGCGCTCGGGCTTCGCCTGGTCGAGCGTGTGCAGCACCATGTTGAAGTGCTTCGCCGACGGCGGCACGTGCGCCACGATGTCCTCGTCGAAGGTGATGATGCCGACGCGGTCGCGCTGGCGATGCGCGAGGTAGGCGAGGCATGCCGCCAGATACGAGCCGTAGTCGAGCTTCGACACGCCGTTGCTGGCGAACGTCATCGACTTCGAGATGTCGAACAGGATGGTGAAGTTCGTGTTGGTGTCGGCTTCGTACTGCTTGATGTAGTAGCGGTCGGTGCGGGCGTACAGCTTCCAGTCGACGCGGCGGATGTCGTCGCCCGCCACGTAGCCGCGATGTTCGGCGAAGTCGACCGAGGCGCCGAAGAAGGGCGCGCGGTGGAGGCCGTTGATGAAGCCGTCCACCACGTTGCGCGCCAGCAGTTCGAGGTTGCCGATCCGGGCAAGAATCTTCGGATCGACGAACCGCGCGCCTGCCATCTGTCCGCTACTGTTCGATACCATTGGCTCTGCCTGCCTGCCTACCTGCCTACCTGCCTACCTGCCCGACCAGGGTCCGGCTAAAGCCGGACACTACGTACCTGCCCGACCTGCCTCTACATGCCGGAGGCCGGCACCGGCACGCGCTGGAGCAGTTCGTCGATGATCGCGTCGGTGGAGATCCCTTCCGACTCGGCGCGGAAGTTGACCAGCACGCGGTGGCGGAGGACCGGATGCGCCATCGCCTTGATGTCGTCGAAGCTGACGTGGTACCGGCCGTTGGTGAGGGCGCGCGCCTTGCCGCCGAGCACCAGATACTGCGCGGCGCGGACGGAGGCGCCAAACGCCACCCACTTCTTCACCGAGTCGGGCGCGTTGGCCGCGTTCGGACGGGTCGTGCGGACCAGCGACAACGCGTAGCGCAGGACCGGGTCGGCCACCGGCACGCGGCGGACCAGGCGCTGGAACGCGATGAGGTCCTCGGCCGAGACCGGCTTGTTGAAGTGCGGGTCGATGATGCCGGTCGTCTCGCGGACAACCTCGAGTTCCTCTTCCTCGGGCGGATGCTCCATCAGGATGTGGAACATGAAGCGGTCGAGCTGTGCTTCGGGCAGCGGGTAGGTGCCTTCGAGCTCGATCGGGTTCTGCGTGGCGAAGACGTAGAACGGCTCTTCGAGCTGGTAGGTGCGCCCCTGGATGGTGACGCGGTGTTCCTGCATCGCCTCGAGCAGCGCGGCCTGCGTCTTGGGCGGCGTGCGGTTGATTTCGTCGGCCAGCACGATGTTGCTGAAGATGGGACCGGGCGAGAACATCATCTGGCGCCGGCCGGTGGCCGGATCCTCGTTGATGATGTCGGTGCCGGTGATGTCCGACGGCATCAGGTCCGGGGTGAACTGGATACGCTTGAATTTCAGCTCCAGCACCTGCGCCAGTGTCTGGATGAGCAGCGTCTTCGCCAGCCCCGGCACGCCGATGATGAGGCTGTTGCCGCCGACGAACAGCGTCTGGAGCACCAACTCCATGACGTGATGCTGCCCGATGATTCGCTTGTGCAGTTCTTCCAGGATGGCCGTGCGCCCGGCGTTCATCCGGTCGGCCAGTGCGATGTCGTCCTGCTGCAGGTCTACGTTGTTCGCCACGCGGGGCTCCTCAGCTCTTCAGGCTTCGATACGTTACTGTCCAACTCAGTGCGTCAACCCGTAGATCACGTAGTTGACACCCAGCTTGTAGGCTTCGTTCTCCTCGGGCACGGGCGCGAAACCCTGGCCCGAGTATTCCCAGTACTCGGAGATGTCGTTGTTGAAGTTGACGATCGCCATCAACCGCTTGTCCGGGTCGTTGTCTTCGAACAGGCCGTAGTAGACCGGCGGCGCCTGCTCCTCATACGGCGGCAGGAACTTGAGCGGCTCCGGAATCTCGAAGAACGAGTGGAAGATCGGGTGCGAGCCGTCGAGTTCCACCCACCGGCCGCCCGGCACGACGCGGTTCATCTGCGCGACGAACGGCGCCCAGCCGCCGCGTTCCTCGGCGAAGTCGTCGAAGATCACGAAGCCGCCCTTGAGCAGGTAGGCGCGAAAGCCCTGCGCCTCGGCCTCGGTGAGCGACATGTAGCCGGGCTCCGACATGTACGCGACGGGGTAGCGGCCCAGGTCCGGGTC
>CALQBJ020000127.1 GCA_943328785.2 Bifidobacterium breve | reverse complement strand
GCACTGCACCGCGCGGTGGAGTCGATGTCGTGGCGATGGGGCGTGCTGGCCGGCCTGTTCCTCTGGCTGCAGGTGCTCGCCTGCGTCTACTACGGTGTATTCCTCGCCATCACGCTGCTGCTCTTCGTACCGGTGCTCGTGCTGGTGACCGCTCGCGATCGCATCGTCCGGTTGGTGCCCGTGATCGGCGCGGCGGTCGTCGTGGCGGCGGTGCTGACCCTGCCGTTCGCGCTGCCGTATCGGGCCGCCTCGGCCGAGCTCGGCGGGCGCCCGATGACCGACATCGCACGCTACAGCGCGACACCAGTGAACTACCTCGCGACGTCGCACCTGAACCGTGTGTGGGGCTGGACGTCCGATCGATGGGGCGGCTCCGAGCTGCGGCTATTTCCCGGCGCGATTGCGCTGCTGCTCGCGGCCCTCGGTGTGACGTGGCGGCCAGAGCGAACGGTGCTGCTCTATGCCGCGACCGCAGCGCTGGCCGTGGAGCTGTCGTTCGGCCTGAACGGCGTCGTTTATCGGGCGATGGTCGAGCACGTCAGTGCACTGCAGGGCTTCCGCTCGCTATCGCGTTTCGCGGTGGTCGCCAGTTGCGCGCTGGCCATGCTGGCCGCCGTCGGTGCTGCACGCCTCGAGGCGGCGATCGGCTCGAGCGCGTGGCGACGCGCGGTCATGATCGGGCTGACGGCGTTGCTGCTCATCGATTACGGCAACACGGCCATGGGGCTCACCCCCGCGGATCCGGTCGAGCCGCCCGACGTCTACAAGGTGATTCGCGGCGCAGCGGCCGGGGTGATGCTCGAACTGCCCATGCCCGACCTCGACCACCTGCCTGGCTGGGATCCCTACTATCAGGCCTGGTCACTCTGGCACTGGCGTCCGCTCATCAACGGCTACAGCGGCTACTACCCGGACGACTACCTGTCGACGGCGATGCTGACGAAGGTCTTCCCCGAGGAGGGCACCATCGACCGCCTTCGCGCGCACAAGGTGCGATACGTCATCGTGCACCGCGCGTTCTATGATCAGGAGCGCTATACGGCGTTGATGCTCCGTCTGGCGGTGCGCCCAGAGTTCAAGCCCTGGGGCGCCTACAAGGACTCCGTCGGCACCGCTGACATTTTCGAATTGCTGCCTATTGACTGACGTGTGCGTCCGCCTGCGTTCCCTGAATCCGACCGCTGCGTCGTTCGCTCTCGGCACCGCCACGCTCGGCCACGCCATCCAGATTGCGAGCGGCAATTTCACTCCCCACGCACTCTGGTGGATGGGGCTGTCGTTCGCGTTCTGCCTGTTCGGGGCGCTCACGCATCGATTCGCCCGGTCACTGTCGAGCGACGGCGCCAGGCTCGTCGAGGTGCTGCTGATGCTCGGCATCTTCTGCAACGTCACGCAGCTCCTGACCACACGGCCCGGGTCCGACATCACCGACGATGTGAACCTGGTGCCGTTCTTTGCCGGATGCATGGCGATTTACGCGCTGGCCCTGCTCGGTGTGTCGAAGGTCGGGTTCGCGCGGCGCTGGTGGTTTCCTGCCGTGCTGCTGGTGGGGCTCCTTCTCGGCATCTGGATGTTCCATGCCTCGCCGAATCCGCCCATCGACGTCGTCGTCGTACACAACGAAGCGATGGACGCCTTCCTGAAGGGAGACGACCCGTATCGCATCTCGTTCCCGAACATCTACGGCGACGACTGGCGGTACTACTACAATCCGGCCGTGGTCTTCGGGAACCGCATCGGCTTCGGCTACCCGTATCCGCCTCCGAGCCTCATTCTCGCCATCCCCGGCTATGTGCTATTTGGCGACTACCGCTACTCAGAACTCGCGTTCCTGATCGGCGGCCTCGCGCTCATCGGGTACAGCCGTCGTCACATCGGTGCGAAGCTCGCGGCCGTAATGCTGCTCACCACACCGCGCGGCTTCTTCGTGCTGGAGCAGGGCTGGACCGAGCCGATTGCGCTGTTCCTGCTGGCACTCACCACCTTCCTGATGATGGAAGGGCCGGTGCGCGCGAGTTGGGCGGCCGGGCTGATGCTGGCCACCAAACAGTACCTGCCGTTCACCGGACTCGCGGTGCTGCGGTCGCTGCTGCTCGATCGCCGCAGGTGGAAGACGGCGCTGTTCGTCATCATCCTGACGGGCGCCGTCTGCATCCTGCCCTTCGCCTTCTGGCACCCGAACGCGTTCATGCGCAGCGTGGTCTGGCTGCAGACGCTCGAGCCGTTCCGCACAGACTCGCTGAGCTTCCTCATCTGGGCCGATCGCAACGGCTACGGGCGTGGGTCGTTCCTGTGGGCGGTCGGCGCGGCCATCATCGCCGCCATCGTGACGCTGTTCACGACGCGCAACACGGCGTCCGGTTTCGCGGCCTCGGCGGCGTTGACCATGTTCGCGATGTTCGCCCTCGGCTCGAAGGCGTTCTGCAACTACTACTACTTCGTGATCGGCGCGATGTGCATCGCCATCGCGGCCTTCCCGGGGCCAGGCGAGGACGAGTTCATTTCACGCTAGGCCGCTCGGCATAGGCACAGAGGCTCGGGCGGCATGGCGACGGTGAGCACCGCATCCTCGCGTCCGGTCGCCCGGCCCTGGCTCCAGTCACCGGCACCCAGCGCCTGGTGGCGCTCGGCCAGACGCGCCGGGTAGTCCTCGAGAACAATCGCAATCACCTCGGCGATCAGCTCGTCATCGTCAGCAAGGCGCTGCGTGGCGTCCGCCCGCGGGTGGACACCACGCACCAGACCGCAACGAACGCCGTTCTAGTCGGCCGGCGACTCGGCGACACTGACCACCGTCACGACAAATCGCTGGCCCTCACACTCGAACGGAACGGTGTTCACTGCCCGTCCGCGCGGAATTCTTACCTGGTAGCCGTGTCCGTCAATGACGACCGGCAGCGACAGGTGGCTCGGTCCGTCCATCAACCCTTTCAGGCTGCCGCCAACCATGTTGGTCAGCTCGCCGATGGCATCCACCTGCTCCTCGCGACTCGGCTTGCGATCTGTCAGCCGAAACATCCTTGCCGCGACTCGGTCGGCCATCGGCGCCGACACCTGAACGGTGACCGCGCCGGTCGATGCGCCGGTGATGTAGACGACGCCGGCAACGGTGGGACCGTCGGGCGCTGTCTCTGCGTCTTCAAGGGGCCGAGGGGCGAGGTTGAGTATCGAGAGCCACACGTCTTCCGTGGCCGTGACGATGTCTGCGGGAAGCAAGGAAGTCATAGCAGCTCCGGATGCGTCGGCGCGGGCCTAGGCCGCGAGCCGGTAGCAACCGGCTCGGGCGTAGTCCGTGCGGACAAAAGATGGGTCCAGGTTGAGGGCGGTTTCCGCAGCGCCGAGAAACAGGTGACCGTCCGGCCTCAGGAGTTGCCGAATATGTGACAGGATGGCGCGCTTCGTATCGGTGTCGAAGTAGATCATGACGTTCCGGATGAAGACGAGATCGAACTGTGGAAAGAATGGCCACGGCTTGATGAGGTTCATCTGCTTGAATTCCACACGCCGGCGGATGTCCGCACTGATTTCCCAGGTGACGCCCTGCCGGACGAAGTACTTCATGAGGTAGTTGACCGGCAGTCCGCGATTGACCTCGAGCTGCGAGTAGCGGCCTGCCCTCGCCCGCTCGAGCACCTCCTCGGACAGATCGGTCGCGACGAAGTTGACGTTCCACGTCCGCAACTCGGGGAAGTGCTCGGCCAGCAGCATCGCCACTGAATACGGCTCCTGCCCCGTGGACGACGCAGCGCACCAGATATTCAGTTGCCGCGACGGTCGCCGCGCCGCGATCAGCGGCGGCAGCACGTGGTCGCGCAGTGCATCGAACGGGGCGATGTCTCGAAAGAACGTGGTTTCGTTCGTCGTCATCGCCTCGATCAGTTGCCGCTCGTAGTTGCGGTCCTGAGTTCGTCGGAGTGCGGCAACGAGCTCAGCGATGGACGCGAATCCGAGCTTCGTCGCGAGCGGCTTGAGACGCGACTCCACGAGGTATTCCTTGCCGCTCTCAAGGACAATTCCGGCTCGGCCCGACACGAACGCACGGACGAAATCGAAGTCTGATGGTGTGAGTGCCACGATGCAATCCTATGACGGTGCCGCCGCGCGCGGTGGCGCGGCAAGTGGGCCGGCGACCCTGGGTTTGGGACCGTCGCCGGCGAGACGGTTGATTTCAGCGGCGATGGCATCGAGCGGCAGCACCTTGTCGGCGAGGCCCGCCTTCGCGACGAACCCTGGCATACCCCAGACGACGCTGCTCGCTTCGTCCTGCGCCAGGATGCGACCACCACGCTCGTGAATCTCCTGGCAGCCGCGCAGGCCGTCCTGGCCCATGCCGGTGAGGATGACGCCGAGCGTTCCAGCGCCGTAGATCGACGCCACGGTGCGAAACAACACGTCAACCGCCGGCCGGCACGAGTTCTCCTGCGGCCCCTGATTGAGGGCGGTTGCGACGCCGCCGGCCTGCTGCGTGAGCAGCATGTGGAACCCCCCCGGCGCGATGTAGACCGAGCCTGCGCGCAGCAGTTCGCCGCCGGCCGCCTCCTTCACCGAGAGCGGGCAATGCGCGTCGAGCCGCTCGGCCAGCAGGCGCGTGAACATCGGGGGCATGTGCTGGACGATGACGATGGGAACGTCAAGATCCGGCCGGAGGCGCGGCATCAGCAGGCTGAGGGCATTCGGGCCACCGGTCGAGACGCCGATGGCGATAATCCTCACGGGCTCGGCTCGAAGTCCGGCGCTCCTTGCGACGAACGTTTTCATGCTGCCGGAGGCGGCGGCCCGCCTGGAGAGCGCCTTCACGCGCGGCAGCAGATCGTCGCGGAAGCGCTGCATGCTTTCGTCGAACGAACCGGTCTGACTGGGCTTGGTGATGTAGTCCGTCGCGCCGAGCGCCAACGCGTCCATCGTGATGGATGCGCCGCGTTCCGTGAGGGTGCTGCACATGATGACCGGCAGCGATGGGAATTCGGCCCGGAGATGCCGCAGCGTCTCGAGGCCGTCCATCTCCGGCATCTCCACGTCCAGCGTCACCACGTCCGGGTTGCACTGGCGAATCCGCTGCAACGCAATGCGACCGTTGGCCGCAGTGCCGACAACCTCGATGTCCGGATCTCCCGACAGCGCCTCACTGATCAGCCGCCGCACGACGACAGCATCATCGACGACGAGCACGCGAGTGGGTGGCATGACTAGCTCAACAGACCGAGTACGCGGAGCTTGTCCTGGATCGTGCCGACCGTGAACGGCTTCATGACGTACTCGCTGGCGCCAGCGTCCATCGCCTTCGAGATGTTCGACATCTCGGACTCGGTGGTCACCATCATCCGGCGCAGCGAGCCATAACGGCCGTCCGCCTTGAGCGCCTCGAGCAGTTCGAGTCCGTTCATCTCCGGCATGTTCCAGTCGATGAGCGCGAGGCTCGTATCCGGATTCGACTCCAGGCAGACGAGCGCCTCTTTCCCATGCTTGGCCTCGACTACTTCGAAACCACACTCCTTCAGCATCTGCGTCAGGATCATCCGCATTGCGCGCGAGTCGTCTACAACTAAGGCCTTCATCCTCGTCCTCCCTGAAATGCGCCCCTGTTCCTGGGCATGGCCATCGTCGGCAGAAGCACTCCGCTGCGCCGCAGCGCGCTGACGTGGCCGTGCAGCAGACCACGCACGGTCTTTCGTACCAGTTGCTCGACTGCGGTTCGGTCGAGCCCTGTTTGTTCCTCGAGCGATGTCACCAGTGCCGTTCGGCGCTGGCGCTCTTCGAGAAACAGCGCCTTGATGACCTGCTCGAGTGGCCGCTGCGCGAGCCACTGGTGCCAGGCCTGCAGTTCCTCGTCGACCAGCGACTCGACCTCCGGCACGGCGGCCTGCCGCAAGGCGAGCACATGGTCCCGCCTGGCGTGGACATCGTCGATCGTGATGATCTCGGTCCCTGCGTCAGACGGGAGATTTCGCGGCACCCCGAGATCGATGAAGACCGGTCGCGGGTGAGAGGCGGATGCCGCCCGCCGAAGCCGTTCGGCGCTCATGATCGGCTCGACCGCCGACACCGCCGTGATGACCACGGCGGCACGACCCGCCGCACTATCTAAATCGGCCCAGGCCGCGGTTTCTCCAGCGAACTCGTCCGCGAGCCGGCGCGCGCCGTCCGCAGAACGGTTGGTCCACTGAAGCGGCCCGCACCCGGCCTTGGCGAGGTGCGCCGAGACGTCGCGCGCGACCGCGCCGGCGCCGACGATGAGAATCGGTCGAGGGCGGCCTGACACGGGCACCTGGTGTTGCCGAACCAGCGCCGTCACGGCAGCACCGAGGCTCGACGCGCCGTAGCCGATGCGAGTGGTTCGCCTGGCGCGACGGGCGACGTGCGTCGCCTGCCGCGCGAGTTGTGTCAGCACCGGTCCGACCGCACCCGCTGCCGCGGCCTGCGTGAACGCCGCGCGCAACTGACCCGCAATATGCGCATCGCCCAACAAGCGCGACTCGAGGCCGCACGCCACCCGCATCAGGTGGCGCACCGCCTCGTCGCCCAGACGCGTGCCCTTGCGGAACGCGCGCCTGGCGTCCTCGCCTCGGTGCTCGGCGACGCGATCGACCCAGCGCTCGGGTGCGCCGCGATCGTCGACGACGAGGTAGAACTCCGTCCGGTTGCAGGTGGACAGCACGAGCGCCTCGCGCACGCCACGCACGGTGCGTGCGCGCGCGAGGATGGCGGCTGTCGCCTCAGGGGAGCAGGCCAGGCGCTCCCGCTCGGCGAGGGCGCACGACCCGATGTCGGCGCCCACGAGGGCGAGCGTGCCTGGCGTCGACGGCTTCATCACTACTTCCCGGCGACCAGTGCCTGGAGGTCGGCGGCGAGTTTCGCCAGCAGGCCGGAGGCCTGCAGGATGTCGGTGGCGCCCTCAGTGGTGCTCTTCGCCGCCTGGGCGACACCGGTGATGTTATGCGCGATCTCGGCGCTGCCGCGAGCCGCCTCGGTCACGTTCCTGGTGATCTCGTTGGTCGTCGCGGTCTGCTCTTCAACCGCGCTCGCGATGGTGTTCGAGATGTCGTTGATCTGGTGGATGACGTCGGCAATCTGGCCAATCGCCTGGACGGCGCCGCGGGTGTCCGCCTGAATCGCCTCGATCTTCTGGCTGATGTCTTCCGTGGCCTTGGCCGTTTCCTTCGCCAGTTCCTTGACCTCGTTGGCAACCACCGCGAAGCCCTTGCCCGCCTCGCCGGCGCGCGCGGCCTCGATGGTGGCGTTCAGCGCCAGCAGGTTGGTCTGCTGCGCAATCGAGGTGATGACCTTGATCACCTTGCCGACGTCCGCGCTGCTGTCCCCAAGCTTGGCCACGGTCTGGTTGGTGCTCTCGGCCAGCTTCACGGCTGACTGGGCCACGCGCGCGGCTTCCGACGCGTTCTTGGCGATCTCGCGAATGCTGGCACTCATCTCCTCGGCGCCGGTCGCCACCGTCTGCACGTTCGTGCTGACTTCCTCCGACGCGGCGGACACCACGTTGGCCTGCGCCGCCGTCTCTTCCGCGTTGGCCCCGAGCTGCTGGCTGAGCGAGGTGAGCTGGGACGCCGACTCGCTGAGGTTGTGCGCGGCTTCGTTGACCCGGCTCTCGATGCGCAGTTGCTCGGTCACGACGGACCACGACACCATCGGCCCGATGTAGACGCCCGCGTTGTCATAGATGGCGCTGACCAGCAGGTCGAGCACTTCCGGACCCACATTAATCTTCGCGCGATGCGGCAGGTTCTTGGGGTCGGCCAGCATCCGGCGCTGATGCTCCGGGTGCTTGTGGAAGATGTCGATGGTCTGGCCAATCATCTGGTCCACCGGCACCACGAGGTACTGCTGGAGGGTTCGCAGCGTCTTCACCGACGCCGGGTTCATGTAGCGCAACTTCAAGTCGAGGTCGGTGCACATGATGTTGATCGGCGCGTTCTCCATCATCGACGTGAC
Source organism: Bifidobacterium breve (assembly GCA_943328785.2). GTDB lineage: Bacteria > Acidobacteriota > Vicinamibacteria > Vicinamibacterales > CAVVIG01 > CAVVIG01. Next base: position 3,444 of record CALQBJ020000127.1, on the reverse strand, counting down.
GCGGCTCGCGTCGGCCTCGGCCTGCTTGCGGGACGTAATGTCGGAGGCGAACTTCACGACCTTCACGGGTCGTCCAGAGATGTCGCGAATCGGGCTGTAGATGGCCGAGATCCACACCTCGCGGCCACCCTTGCCAATGCGCTTGAAGTCGCCGCTCTGCGCACGGCCATCATTCAGGTCGCGCCAGAACTGGCGGTAGTCGTTCGACTCGCGGTAGGTCGCGTCGACGAACAGGCTGTGGTGCCGGCCGGTGATTTCGTCGAGCGTGTAGCCCAGCGTCTTCAGGAAGTTGTCGTTGGCGGTCACGATGGTGCCATCGAGGTTGAACTCGATCACCGCCTGCAGCTTGCCGATGGCTTCGAGCTGACCGCGCAGTTCGACGAGTTCCTCTGACGGTTCGGCTGCCACGGCGGCGGCGGGCGAGAACGAAGCAACGTTCTTGAGAGATCTGTTGGACACCGGCTTCTCCTTCTTCACGAGCTTGGTAGCAGTTCTTGTGACGATCGCGCCAGACAGCGGCGCGACCACTCCGACAACTTCGTCGATCAGCGACGACGGCACACTCAGATCGGTCATGACCGCCACGAGGTGCCCAGCGACTGCCTGGAAGTGCTCCTGGCTGATCGCCATGTGCGCATGCGCCGTCTTCATGTCCTTGCCCTTGTAGACGGCGGGACCACCGAGGGCCTGGATGAAGAAGGCGTTCTGCTGGCTCTTGAGCCAGCGCAGGTTCACCTTTTCGAAGAACGGCGCGAGCGTCGGGTCGTTCAGGACCCGCTCGTAGAGGCCTTCGACGGTGGCCTTGATAGCTGGAACACCGCCGATGCGCTCGAACAGGGTCACCTCGGCATTGCTTACCGCAGCGGACTTCATCACGCGAGTCTCCTTGCGCCGCCCTACCGGGCCGCGCCATCCACGAATCTTCAGGGGTCGGTATCAGTCGCCCAGGCCTTCGACCGAGGCAATCCGCTCGACGTCGACGATGAACAGCAGCCGTCCCGACAGCTTGTAGACGCCGTCGAACACGGTCCGCACGGTGGCACCGATGGTGTCGGGCGTGACCTCGAACCAGTCGGGTTTCACCTCGACGACATCGCCGATCTCGTCGACGAGCAGGCTGACGACGCCCTCGGCGGTGCGAACCACGACGTTCATCGACAGCAGCGCATCCGGACGTTCCGGCAATCCCAGTCGCCGCCGCATGTCGATGGCGGTGACGATCTGGCCGCGCAGGTTGATCAGCCCTTCGACCACCCGGGGTGCGCACGGCACCGGCGTCATCGTCTGGTGCCGAATCACTTCCTGCACCGTGAGCACGTCAACGCCGCAGAGCAGGCCGTCGACGACGAAGGTCGCGAGTTGCCGGACCCCGGCCGGAGCCGCGGCCGGATCGAGTACGTCGGTCATGGTCCTCATTGGTCTGTGCCTCAAGCGGCGCGCGACGGCGCCGGTTCATCGACCGTCCGCAGGAGGGCGTCCACGTCGAGCAGGTCGGTGACGAACTGCTGGACGACGGCGGTCGCCACCACGCCCGGTCGTGCGCTCCCGTGTTTGGCCGTAATCGGCTCGTTCACAATGTCGACGATCCGGTCCACGACGAGGCCGGCGCTGCGCCCATCGGCCGAGCAGACCACGACCTGCATCAGTTCCTGGCCGACGGTCTCGCGTTCGTTGAACATCCGGGCGAGAGAAATCAGCGGAAGAATGTCGCCGCGATACTGGACGACGCGCCGCTCGCCGGAGTGTTCGATGCTGCTGGACCGGAACTCCTCGAGCCTGGCGACGTTGGCCAGCGGGACGGCCATGCGGCCGTGCTCGCCAACCTGGAAGAGCAGGAGCGCCGACCCATCGCGCTTCGCCTCGAGTTCCGAATCCTGGCCGCCGGTTCCGGTCAGACTCCGGTCGCGCATCGCGGTGATGACCCGGGCATGTTGCGCGAGCCCGACGACGTCCAGGATGAGGGCCACGCGCCCATCGCCCATGATGGTGGCGCCGGCGAACACGCTGACGCGCTTCAGCTGTTTGCCGAGCGGCTTGACGACGATCTCCTCGGTGTCGCTAATCCCATCGACAATCAATCCGAACTGCCGGCCATCCGCGTTGAGCACGACGATGCTGACGACGCCGTCGCTGTCGCCACTCTCGACGTGCAGTTCGCGGTGCAGGGTGATGACCGGCAGCAGGTTGCCACGCAGCCGGTAGAACGTTGCGCCGCCGACATGTTCGAGGCGCTCCTTCGCCTGGGTGGCCTCGAGGCGCACGAGCTCGACAAGCGCCGCCTGCGGAATGGCAAAGCGTTCGCGGCCCGCGTTCACGATCAGCGCCGGGATGATGGCGAGCGTGAGCGGGATCTTGATGCGCAGGGTTGTGCCCTGCCCGATGCGACTCTGGATGTCGACCGTGCCGCCGATGCGCTCGATGTTCGTGCGCACCACGTCCATGCCGACGCCACGGCCGGAAATGTTGCTGACCTTCTCCGCCGTCGAGAACCCGGGCAGGAACACCAGCTTGATGGCCTCGTGGTCGTTGAGCCGTGCCGCCTGCTCCGCGGTCATGATGCCGCGTGATACGGCCTTCTGCCGCACGCGGTCCGGGTCGATGCCGGCACCGTCGTCTGCAATCTCGATGTTGATCTGCCCGCCCTCGTGGAATGCGCGCAGCATCAAGTGCCCCTGCGGCGACTTTCCGCGAGCGATGCGGTCGGCCGGCGACTCGATGCCATGGTCCACCGAGTTGCGCACGATGTGCGTCAACGGGTCCTTGATGGCCTCGATGATGGTCTTGTCGAGTTCCGTGTCCTTCCCTTCCATCTCCAGGCGCACCTCGCGACCGCACTGGGCCGACAGGTCGCGGATGATGCGGGGGAACTTGGTCCACAGGTTGCCGATCGGCTGCATCCGCGTCTTCATGACGCCCTCCTGCAGCTCCGACGTCACCAGGTTCAGGCGCTGACTCGCACCGATGAACCCGGTGTCGGTCTGCGTAGCCGTGAACTGGAGGATCTGGTTGCGCGCGAGCACGAGCTCGCCCACCAGATTCATCAGTCGGTCGAGCACGGTGACGTCGACGCGCAGCGACGATTCCGCCAGCGCCGGTGCCGCGTCCGTGCCGCGGCGCTCCTGTCCGGTACGCCGGTCGTCACCGGTGCGTCGGTCGTCGGCCAGCGGCTCGTCTTCGGTTCGCGGCTCGTTGGCAATCGGGGACGCGACCGCCGACAGCTCGGGCTGGGCCGGCCGCTCGACGGGCGCGACCGACGCGGCCACCGGGCCTGGCGCCGAGGCGGTGACCGGCGGAGCCGCGTGCGCGGCCCGCTCGCCGTCCGCCAGCGCCTCGAGTTCAGCGATCAGGTCCGAGTAGTCGCCTCCGGCGTCGGAGCCGCCCCGCTCGATGGACTCCAGCATGCCGCGCGTCACGTCCACGACGCGGAGGAGCGCATCGGCAATC
>CALQBJ020000126.1 GCA_943328785.2 Bifidobacterium breve | reverse complement strand
GTTCTGCACCAGCCCGATCGTCGCGGCCAGGAACGCCGTGAGCACGCCGACCACCGCCACAATCTGCAGCACCATCGGCGCGTGGGAGAACAGCACGGCGTTCCGGCCGAGTATGTAGACGCCGGCCGTCACCATCGTCGCGGCATGGATGAGGGCGGACACGGGAGTCGGCCCCTCCATCGCATCGGGCAGCCACACGAACAACGGAATCTGGGCGCTCTTGCCGGTGGCCCCGACGAACAGCAGCAGCGCAATCACCGACAGCACCCCGAAGTGCCCGGTCTCGATCGGCATGGCGGATGCCGCGCGCTGAATGCTGGCGAAGTCGAGCGTGCCGAACGTCCAGAACAGCAGGAAGATGCCGAGGATGAATCCCCAGTCACCGATGCGGTTCGTGATGAAGGCCTTCTTCCCGGCGTCGCCCGCGCTTGGTTTCTCGTACCAGTAGCCGATCAGCAGGTACGAGCAGAGACCGACACCTTCCCACCCGACGAACATCACCAGCACGTTGCTGCCCAGCACCAGCAGCAGCATGAAGAAGCAGAACAGGTTGAGGTAGCAGAAGAACCGCGCCACGCCGCCGCGCGGCTCGTCGTGCATGTACGCGGTCGAGTAGACGTGGATCAGGGTGCCGATGCCCGTCACCACCAGCAGCATCATCGCCGACAGCGGATCGAGCCTGAAGCCCCACGGCACCTGCAGCGCGGCGCGCCCACCGTCACTCGTCGCCGACGCGATCGACGGAATCCACTGCGCCACGACCACGTCGTAACTGCGCACCTCGGCCGGCAGCCCGAGCAGTTGCCAGAACGCGACGAGCGACAGACCGAGCGCCGCACCCATCGCGGTGCACGCCACGAGGCCGGCCGTGCGCCGCGAGAACACACGGATCCCCACGAGCCCGTTGACAAGGGCGCCGAGTCCCGGCAGCAGTGGAATCGCCCAGATGTACTGCATCACCACTTCATGAGATTTATCTCGTCGATGTTCACCGTTTCCTTGTTCCGGTAGAACGCGAGGAGAATCCCCAATCCCACGGCAGCCTCGGCCGCCGCCACCGCAATCACGAAGATCGCGAATACCTGCCCGACCAGGTTCTGCACCTGCGCCGAGTAGGCCACGAGGTTGATGTTCACGGCGTTGAGCATCAGCTCAATCGACATGAACACGATGATGATGTTCCGCCGCGTCATGACGCCGGCCAGGCCGATGGTGAAGAGCGCCATCGAGAGCAGCAGGTAGTGCGTCGGCGTAATCACCTGGTCACGACTCCTTTCGCGCGAGCACGATGGCGCCGACCATCGCCACCAGCAGCAGCATCGACGCCACCTCGAACGGCACCAGGTAGCTGGTATAGAGCAGCCAGCCGACCTGCTCGGTGTTGCCGCTGACCGGCAAGCTCTGCGCGGCCGACGCCGGCGCCGCGGGCGACAGCCGCGACCAGACGGCAATCGCCGCCGCTTCCACGAGGACCGCGCCCGCCAGCGCCAGGCCGAGCATCGCGTGGCGGCCGCCCGCCCGGAACGCCTCCGGCGGCCGCTTGACGTTCACCAGCATCACCACGAAGAGATAGAGCACGACGATGCCGCCGGCGTAGACGAGCACCTGGATGGCGGCAACGAACTCCGCGCCGAGCGTGACGTAGAGCGCCGCGACGCACAGGAAGTCGAGCACCAGGAACACGACGCTGTGCACCGGGTTCTTCGCCGTGACCACGAGGACGGCGAAACCGAGGATGCACGCCGCGAGCACGTAGAACGCGATTGCTTCCGCCATCACGCCAATGCCACCTTCACGATTGCCGTCAGGATGAGGTTCGCGATGGCCAGCGGGATGAGCACCTTCCACCCGAGGCGCATCAACTGGTCGTAGCGGTAGCGCGGCAGCGTCGCCCGCACCCAGATGAAGAGATAGAGGAAGACAAACGACTTGAGGAGGAACCAGCACCACCCGGGCACGACGCCCAGGAACGACAGGAACTCGACGTTCGGGAACGGCCGCAGCCATCCGCCCAGGAACAGCGTCGTCGCCACCGACGACACCACGATTATGTTGGCGTATTCAGCGAGGAAGAACAGCGCGAAGCGCATGCCGCTGTACTCGGTGTGGAATCCGCCGGTCAGCTCCTGCTCCGCCTCCGGCAGGTCGAACGGCGCACGATTCGTCTCGGCGAGGCCGCCGATGAAGAAGATGATGAAGGCCGTCGGCTGGATGAACGCATACCAGACCCCCTGCGACGCCTGCGACGTCACGATGCCCACCATGCTGAGGGTGCCGGACATGAGGACCACGCTCACGAGCGTCAACGTGATGGCGATTTCGTAGCTGATCAGCTGCGCCGATGCCCGAAGGCTGGCCAGCAGCGGCCACTTGCTGTTCGACGAGTAGCCCGCGAGGATGATGCCGTACACCCCTACCGACGTCACCGACACCACGTAGAGCAGGCCGACGTTGATATCGGTGATGTACAGCGAGATCTGGCGGCCGAACAGGTGCACCTGGTCGCCGAACGGGATGACCGCGTAGACGACGAGTGCGGGCACCATCGAGAGAATGGGCGCCAGCGTGAAAACCCACTTGTCGGCGCGGGCCGGCGTGATGTCTTCCTTCAGCATCAGCTTCATCGCGTCGGCAACCGGCTGCAGCACGCCGTACGGTCCGACGCGCATCGGGCCGAGGCGCGACTGCGCCCACGCGATGACTTTCCGCTCGAGCAGCACCATATAGGTGACGCCGAGCAGCGTGGCATTCAGCACCACGATGATCTTCAGCAGCGGGATGAGCACCAACTCCACCATCAGCGGTCCACCTCGCCGAGGACCACATCGAGCGAGCCGATCAGCGCCACCACGTCGGCGATCAGGTGCCCCTTCACCAGGCGCGGCAGCGCCTGCAGGTTGCAGAACGACGGCGGCCGCACCCGGAAGCGGTACGGACTCATCGACTTGCCGTCACTCACGATGAAGAAACCGAGTTCGCCCTTGGGCGACTCGATGGCGTGATAGACCTCGCCGGCGGGCGGCTTAATCAGCCGCGGCACCTTGCCGAGGATCGGCCCTTCCGGAATCCCCTGCATCGCCTGGCGGATGATGCGGATCGACTGCCGGAATTCCTGCATGCGCACGACGTAGCGGTCGAAGGTGTCGCCGGCGACACCGAGCGGCACGTCGAACTCCATCTCGTCGTAGGCGGCGTACGGTTCGTCCTTGCGGACGTCGCGCCTGACGCCTGAGCCGCGCAGCGGCGGACCGCTCAGGCCCAGCGCCAGCGCCTCGGCGCCGTCGATCACCCCGACCCCCTTGGTGCGCTCGAGCCAGATCCGGTTGCCGGTCAGCAGCGTCTCGTATTCCTCGAGCTTGCCCTCCATGATCCGGCAGAACTCGAGCACCTTGCGGTCCCACGACGGTGGCAGATCCTGCGGCAAACCGCCGATGCGCATCGAGTTGTAGGTGAGCCGCGCGCCGCAGTACTCCTCGAACAGGTCGAGGATCAGCTCGCGCTCGCGGAACGCGTAGAGGAACACGGTCATCGCCCCCGTATCCATGGCGTGCGTGCCGAGCCATAGCAGGTGGCTGGCGATGCGCTGTAGTTCGCTCAGGATGACGCGCAGGTACTTCGCGCGGCGCGGCACCTCGATCGCCATCAGCTTCTCGACCGTCTCGCAGTAACCGACGTTGCTTGTTGCCGCCGACACGTAGTCGAGGCGATCGGTCAGCAGGACGATCTGCGCCCAGCTCCGGCTCTCGCTGAGCTTCTCGACGCCGCGGTGCAGATAGCCGATCACCACGTCGGCATCGACCACCTTCTCGCCATCGAGACGAAGCACCACTCGCAGCACACCGTGGGTGCTCGGGTGCTGCGGCCCCATGTTGATCACCAGTTCGTCGGTGTCGAACATCGGCCCGTACTGGGGCGTCGGGCTACTCAATGTCGGCCTCGTCGCGTGCCTGTCGCAGCTTCAACCAGTCGAGCGGGTTCTCGAGCAGCAGTTCACCCGGTCCTTCGAGCGGATAGTCCTTTCGTTGCGGGTGCCCTTGCCACTCGTCCGGCATGAGGATGCGGCGCAGGTCGGGATGACCGCTGAACCGGATGCCGAACATGTCGAACACTTCCCGTTCGAGCCAGTTCGCGGCCGGCCACACCGACGTGACCGAATCGATCGGGTCGCCGTCGGCGACGCGGGCCTTCACCCGCAGCCGCTGCCCATGCGTGGTCGAGAACAGGCAATAGATGACGTCGAAGCGCTCCGGACGTGGCGGCCAGTCGGTCGCGGTGACGTCTGAACAGATGTCGAAGGCGGCGCCGGAGGCGGTGCGCAGGTGGCGCGCGACGTCGAGGATCGCGGTGCGGTCGACGACCACGGTCCAGTCGCCGACGAAGAAACTGAGCGCCAGGATCGCGCCGGGCATGGCCAACTGCAGCCCGGCAATGGCCGCAGGCACCGGCAGGTCGGCCGGCGGTGGCGGGTCGGGAGGACCCGCCGGAGGCGCGACGTTCACGTCAGCCATCTAGACCCACTCCAGCGCGCCCTTTTGCCAGGCGTAGTAGTAGCCCACGACCAGGATACCGATGAAGACCAGCATCTCGATCAGGCCGAACAGGAGGAGTTTGTCGAAGATGACCGCCCACGGGAACATGAAGACCGTCTCGACATCGAAGATGACGAACAGCATCGCGACCAGGTAGTAGCGGATGCTGTAACGGTCGCGGGCATCGGTCGTCGGCTCGATGCCGCACTCATAGGGCTCGAGCTTGACCTTGTTGTACTTGCGCGGGTGTAGCAGACCCGTGAAGACGAGCGTGAAGACCGCGAACCCGGTCGCGACCAGGAGGAACAGCGCGATCGGGATGTACGCTGAAACCATGATGTGGATCTCGCGCCGATCCCTTGAAGAGGTGTTCGGTTTATAACACGTCGAACCTATCGACTGTCAAGGTTGCGCCAGCCACCTCGTCGTCTGCAAACACAAGACATATAAGCACTTCCTTCTCTCCAGCCGGTTGACGCCCCGGAAAGTCGAGCTCTATACTGGCGCCATGGCTTCACCACGGTGGTCGGCGACCGCGGCGCTGCTGGCGAGTCTCGCCTTCGTGGCCCCGGTGTATCTGTCAGCACAGGCCCAGCAGCGGGCCGTCTACGCGAGCGCCGTCGGTGAGAACGGCGCTCCGGTTGCGGGGCTCGGCGCCGCCGACTTCGTCGTGCGCGAAGACAAGGTGGCCCGCGAGATCCTGAACGTCGTGCCGGCGGCCGACCCGATGCAGATTGTCCTGCTGGTGGACAACAGCCAGGCGGCCGACCCCTACGTGCGTGACATCCGCGAGGGGCTCACGGCCTTCATCGCCGGCATCGGCGCCGACCCGACTGGCGCCAAGCACCAGATCGCGGTCATCACCATCGGTGAACGGCCAACGATCAATACCGACTACACCACCGACCTCGCGCGGGCGACGAAGGGCGCGCAGCGCATCTTCGCGCAGTCGAACAGCGGCGCCTATCTGCTCGACGGCATCATCGAAACCGCGAAGGGCATCAAGAAGCGTGCGGCGCCCCGTCCGGTCATCGTGTCGGTCGTGACCGCCGGCCCCGACCTGAGCGACCGCCCGTACCAGTCGGCCATCGAGCCGCTGCTCGACTCGGGCGCCGCCTTTCACGTCATGGTCGTCGGCCGCCCGATGAGCGGCGACCAGGAACGGATGATGACCCTCGACGTCGGCACCCGCGAGACGGGTGGCCGTTACGACACCGTCCTGGCGTCAAGCGGGCTGACGTCGCGCCTGAAGCAGCTGGCCGACGAACTGACGCACCAGTACAAGATCACCTACGCCCGCCCGACCACGCTGATTCCGCCCGAGAAGGTCACGGTTGCGGCGGCGAAGCCGGGCCTGACGGTTCGCGGCATCGCGCAGTTGCCTGCCGAAGGCGGCCGCCGCTGATGCGGACCTCCCACGTGCGCTCGGTCATCGCGGCGCTGGCCCTCACGGCCGCCGTGCCGCTGGTGCTGCGTGGCGCGCAGCAGACGGCGCCAGCCGCAGCGGCCCAGCCGCCGTCGTTCCGCGCCGGCGTCGACATTGTCTCGTTGAACGTGACGGTCACCGACCCGCAGCAGAAGTACATCACCGACCTGACCCAGGACGATTTCCAGATCTTCGAAGACGGCGTGAAGCAGGACGTCACCCTCTTCAACCGCACCAACCTGCCCATCGCCCTGGCGCTGCTCGTCGACACGAGCGCAAGCATGGAGACCCGCCTGCCGATCGCACAGGAAGCGGCGGTCGGGTTCGCGCGCCGACTGCGCGAGCAGGACCTGGCGGAGATCATCGACTTCGACAGCCGCGTGGTCGTGCTGCAGAACTTCACCAACAAGGCCTCCGAGATCGAGACGGCCATCCGCCGCACTTCGGCTGGCGGCTCCACGTCGATGTACAACGCCATCTACATTGCGTTAAAGGACCTGAAGAAGGCGGTCGCCACGAACACCGACGACATCCGTCGTCAGGCCATCGTGGTGCTGTCGGACGGCGAAGACACGTCGAGCCTGCTGCCGTTCGAGGAAGTGCTCGACCTGGCCAAGCGCTCGGAGACGGCGATCTACGCCATCGGCCTGCGCGCCCCGGAAACCAGCACTTCAGCCAGCCGCGGCTTCAAGGAAGCCGAGTTCGTCCTTCGCCAGTTGTCGCAGGAAACCGGCGGGCGCTCGTTCTTCCCCAATCAGATGATCGACTTGAACGGCATCTACAGCCAGATTGCCGACGAGCTCTCCAGCCAGTACACGGTGGGCTACACCTCGAAGAACCCGAAACGCGACGGCGCCTGGCGCCGCGTGGTGGTCCGTCCGTCCAGGCAGGGCACGCAGGCGCGGACCAAGCTTGGATATTTCGCACCAACGCGATAGACGCCATGAACGCCATCCCACTGGTCCTCTACGTCGCCGCGCTCGTCGCCTACATGCTGCACTTCGCACGGCGGCAACCTGACGTCGGCCGCGCCGCGACGACCTTCCTCGTCGCCGGCGCGCTCGCGCACACCTTCGTGGTCGGCATGCAGACGATGGAAGTGCGGCATGTGCCGGTGACGAATGCGTCGTCGGCCATCTCGACGTTCGTGCTCCTGCTGGTGCTGGCGTATCTCTTCACCGAGATGTCGACCGAGGAACGGGCGATGGGCGCGTTCATCCTGCCGCTGGTCGTCGCGCTCCAGCTCATTCCGGCGCTGCATCCGCTTCCGGAAGAGCGGGCCGAGGTGCTGCAGGGGCCGCTGTTCGGCATCCACGTCTCGTCGCTGCTCTTCGCCTACGCGAGCTTCGCGCTCGCCTGCGTCATCGGCATCATCTACGTGCTGCAGTTCAAGGAGCTGAAGGCCAAGCACTTCGGCTTCTTCTACTCGCGCCTGCCGGCGCTCGACGTCCTCGACACGATGAACCAGCGCGCCACCTTCGTTGGCTGGGTCTGCCTCACCATCGGTCTGGTCGTCGGCTTCATCTGGGCCGGACAGGCCCCGGGTGACGACCCGCGCGTCCAGGCCATGTCACTGCAGGATCCGAAGATCTTCGTCGCCGTGCTGTGCTGGCTCGTGTACTCGTTCGAGGTCTTCGCTGCGCGCCGCATTGGTTGGGGCGGCCGCCGGGCCGCGTATCTGTCGGCGGTGGGGTTCGCCATCGTGCTGCTGAACTTCCTGCCGATCAGCTACTTCCTCACCAAGAGCCACAACTTCTAAGACTTCGACCGTGCACCTGCTTCTGGTTGGCATCAGTCATCGCACCGCCCCGGTCGAACTCCGGGAGCGCCTCGATTTCCAGGCGCGGGGAATCGAGAACGCCCTCGCGACGCTCGGCGATCGCCACGCGACCAGCGAGGCCGTCATCGTCTCCACCTGCAACCGCGCGGAACTCTACGCCGCGTGCGAGGACGTGAACGCCGGCCGCGCCGCGATTGCGGACTTCATCAGCGACTACCACGGCATCGAACGCTCGGCCATGCTGCCGCACGTCTACGACGTCACCGACCTCGAGGCCGCTCGGCACCTGTTCCGCGTCGCCGCCGGACTCGACTCGCTGGTCGTCGGCGAACCACAGATCCTCGGCCAGGTGAAGGACGCCCACACCGCCGCCGCCAGCGCGCACACGGCGGGCACGTTTCTGAACCGGCTGTTCCACGCGTCGTTTGCCGTCGGCAAGCGGGTGCGGACCGAGACAGGGCTTGGCGCTGGCGCGGTGTCGATCAGCTTCGCGGCCGTGTCGCTCTCGAAGAAGATCTTCGGCGACCTCAAGGGACGCAATGTCCTGGTCATCGGCGCTGGTGAAATGGGCAAGCTCACCGCGCTTCACATGAAGTCGCAGGGTGTGCACCAGGTGACGATCGTCAGCCGCACGATCGCGCATGCGGCACGCACCGCGGAAGCGATTGGCGGCGCGTCGGCCGCACCGTGGGAAGAACTCGACACGCTGCTCGGCGCCGCCGACATCGTCATCACCGCCACGGGCGCCGCGACCGCTATCCTGACCAAGGCGCACCTCGCGGCCGTGATGCACCCGCGCCGCAACCGGCCGCTGTTCATCATCGATATCGCCATGCCGCGCGACGTGGAAGCCGCGGCGGGCGACATCGAGCAGGTATTCCTCTACAACATCGACGACCTGCAGGCGACCGTGCGCGAGAACCTCGCGCGCCGCGCCAGCGAGGTAAGCCGCGCCGAGAGCATCGTCAATCAAGAGGTCGAGAAGTTCGGCCAGTGGCTGAGCTCGCGCGGTGCCATCCCGACCGTCGTGGCGTTGCGCCAGCGGTTCGAGAGCATCCGCAAGGCCGAACTCGAGCGCCTGGCGTCGGCACTACCGCCCGATACGCGCGGCCGCGTCGACGACATCACGCGCCTCATCGTCGAGAAACTGCTGCTCACGCCGACCGAGCAGCTCAAGTCGGTGACCGATCCGGAAACCGTCGGCACCTACGCGGAAGCGCTGACCCGATTGTTCAATCTCGATCAGAAGACGCCCGACACCTCAACCCCGCGCGGCGCCACGGACGACCGCCGCGTCGAGCCGTTCATCAGACCCGGCTCGCGCTGAGCTCCCAGGACGCCGCACTCGCATGACACCTACTCCCCTTCGACTCGGCACGCGCGGCAGCCAGCTTGCGCTCTACCAGGCCACCACCGTCGCCAGGCTGCTGACTGACGCCGGCGGACCGCCGTGCGAACTGGTCATCATCAAGACCTCCGGCGACACACTGCAGGAGCGGCCACTGTCGGAAGTGGGCGGCAAGCGGCTGTTCGTGAAGGAAATCGAGGACGCCCTGGTGCGCGGCGAGATCGACCTGGCCGTGCACAGCAGCAAGGACATGCCGGCGCTGCTGCCCGACGGGCTCGAGATTGCCGGTGTGCTCGAGCGCGAGGATCCGCGCGACGCCATCCTGCTGCCGGCCTCGCGGGGCGTGACGGCGCACAGCCTCGAGGAACTGGCGGCGGCGCTCGGGGACGCACCAACGATCGGCACCTCCAGCGTGCGACGGGTGGCGCTGCTGACGCGCCTGTTCCCGACCGCGACGTTCCTGCCGATGCGCGGCAACCTCGACACCCGCCTGCGCAAGCTCGATGAGGGCCAGTATGACGCGATCGTGCTGGCGGCGGCCGGCCTGCGCCGGCTCGGGTTCGGCGCGCGCATCTCGTTCACCCTGCCGCTCAGCGCCTGCATGCCGGCACCAGGACAGGGGATCATCGCCATCGAGATTCGCAGCGGCGACGAGCGGGTGGCGGAGGCCGTGGCCCGCATCACCGACCGTGTGGCAGCCAAGGCACTGGAGGCCGAACGGGGCGTCGTCGACGCACTTGGCGGCGGATGCCAGACGCCGATCGGCGCGCTGGCGACCCCGCTGCGCGACGATCAGTTCGAACTCGTGGCGGCCGTCGTGACCCTCGACGGGAGCCGGCTGATCCACACCACCGTGCGCGGTCCGCGCAGCGACGCGCGCGCCCTCGGCGTGCGCGCGGCGCACGACCTGCTGGCGCAGGGTGCGGGCGACATTCTCGAAGACGCGCGGCGGGTTCAGGCGCAGAACGAGCGCGAGACGCAATAGAATCGCTGCATCGTGAATGAATCCATCGTCTACCTGATTGGCGCCGGACCGGGCAACCCGGAACTCATTACCGTTCGCGGCCTGCGGTGCCTGGCAGACGCCGACGTGATCCTCTACGACCATCTCGTGCACCCGCGCCTATTGCGCGCCGCGAAGCCTGGCGCGGAGAAGATCGACGTCGGTATGCCGGCGCCCTCGCCGCTCGATCAGGAGGCCATCTGCTACCTCATGGCCGACAAGGCCGTGGAGGGCAAAGTGGTGGTGCGCCTCAAGTGGGGCGACCCGTTCATCTGGGACTCCGGCGGCTCCGAGGCGCTGTTCCTGCACGAGCGCGAGATCCCGTTCGAGGTGGTGCCAGGCATTCCGGCGGCCATGGGCGCAGCCGCGTACTCGGGCATTCCCCTCACCTATCCCGGCGGCGGCGACACGCTGACGTTCGTGCGTGGCAACGAAGGATCGGCCAACACGCTCCCCGACGTCGACTGGGCGAGCCTCGCCACCCTCGACGGCACCATCGTCTGCTACGCCGGCCCGGACCAGTTGCCCGAGATGCTGTCGGCGCTGCTGAAGGCCGGCCGCCCCGAAGACGACACCGCAGCGCTCATCTACGACGGCACCCTGCCGACGCAGCACACCACACTCGGCACCCTCGCCGAGATCGCCTACCTGGTGAACAACCGCACCGAACGGCGTCCGGCCATCCTGGTGATCGGGCGCGTCGCGGCGCTGCGCGAACACCTGCGCTGGTTCGATACCCGCCCGCTGTTCGGCAAGCGCGTGCTCGTCACGCGGCCGCGCGAGCAGTCCGCCGAGTTCGTGGCGCAGTTGCAGGCGCTTGGCGCCGACCCGATCGAGGCGCCGATGATCCGCATCGTGCCGCCGACCGATTTCGGCCCGCTCGACGAAGCGTGCGCGAGCATCGACCAGTTCGACTGGGCCGTCTTCACCAGCGGCAACGCCGTCGACGCGTTCATGGGCCGGTTGCTTGGCTCGGACGCCGACGTGCGCGCGCTGAACCACGTCCGCCTCTGCGCCATCGGCGCCGGCACGGCCGAACGGTTCACGCGCTTCGGCATCAAGGTCGACCTGCTGCCGGCCGAGTCGCGCGCTGAAAGCGTCATCCAGGCCCTGCTCGAGGTTGGCGACGTCGCCGGCCTCCGCTTCCTGCTCCCGCGCGCCGACATCGGCCGCGAGGTGATCGGCGAGGAACTGCGCAAGCGCGGCGCCGCGGTCGAGGAGGTTATTGCCTACCGCACGGTGGCTATCGATCCGGAGCATGAGGGCGAGCCCGACGTCTACCGCATGCTGCTCGACCGGCGTATCGACCTG
>CALQBJ020000125.1 GCA_943328785.2 Bifidobacterium breve | reverse complement strand
TGGGAAGGCAACGAAGAGCAGCGTGGCAAGGCGGGCATTTTTGCGCTGCTGGCCGGCGGCTCCGCCTCCGACGCCACCAACACCATCATCGAGCACGAAGGGATTAAGGGCATTGTGCGAGGGCTCGAGTGGCTCGGGGCGAACCAGACCGACCTGGTCGCATGGCGGCAGGCCCGCTGGGAGTCGGACCCGTGGTCGCGCGGCGGCTACGCGATGTTCGACCCGGCGTACAAGCCCAGCCTGCGCGGCTGGCTGGCGCAGCCGTGTGGACGCCTCTTCTTCGCGGGTGAACACACCAGCCTGCGCTGGCAGGGCTACATGAACGGCGCCGTCGAGTCGGGACACCGCGCTGCCGCCGAAGTGCGCGCCACGCACATCATGGGCAGCGGACAGTAGAAGCCCAACCCCCTACCCCCTACTTTTTCGCCACCCTCAACATCGAGTGCATGACGCCGATGCAGGCGTTCATCACCACGACGAGTCCGCCGGCCGTGGCGCGTGCCGCCGCGTCTTCGTGGGTGATGCCCGACTGCAGCCATAACGCGCGGGCGCCAATCGCGACCGCCGAGTCGGCAATCGGCGGCGTGTGCTCGGGCCGACGGAACACGTTGACGATATCGACCGGCGCCGGAATGTCCTCGAGCCGGGCATAGGCCTTCTCGCCGAGTATCTCGGTTTCATTCGGGTTCACCGGGATGACGCGATAGCCGGCGCTCTGCAGCTTCCGCACGTGACCGTGCGAGCTCCGTTCGGGATTACTCGACGCCCCCACCACCGCCACCGTCTTCGCCTCGGTCAGCAACTGGCGCAGGTCGTCGTCGGACGGATTGGCATGCATGGGGATCACTCCGGCCTTCGGATGGCAGACGCGCACCACGTGCGCACTGCTCAGAGTTGCGCGATCGCCTGCTCGAGCTGCGTCACCAGCTCGTCGAGCTGCTGGACCACCGCCTGCACCGTCTCCGGCTGGCTCAGGTCGACGCCCGCGCGCTGCAGCAGCACCATCGGATGGTCGCTGCCGCCGGCCTTCAATAGATCGAGATAGCGTTCGACCGCTGCGGGGCGCTCTGCGTCTGAGGCGCCGAGAATCTGCGTGAGGATCTGCGCGCTCGACGCATAGCAGGTGGCGTACTGGTAGACGTAGTACGGCGTGCCGAAGAAGTGCGGGATGCGCGCCCAGGTGACGGCCGACAGTTCGTCGTAGTCGAACGCATCGCCGTGGTACGTCTTCAACAACCCGAAGTAGAGCGCGTTCAGCACCTCCGCGGTGATCGGCTTGCCGGCTTCCACCAGGCGGTGCGCCTGCAGTTCGAAGTCGGCGAACATCACCTGCGTGTAGAAGGTGCCGACGATGCCGTCGATGGCGTGCTGGAGGAGGACGATACGCTGCTTCGGGTCCGAGGTGCGCTCGAGCATGAAGCGCAGGAAGAGCGCTTCGCTCAGCGTGGACGGCACCTCGGCCACGAAGATCGTGTAGTTCGCGTAGGCGAACGGCTGGTGCGCGTGCGCCAGCATGGTGTGCATCGAATGCCCCATCTCGTGCGCCAGTGTGAACGCCGAGTCGAGCGTGTCGTTGTGGTTGAGTAGCATGAACGGCGGGCAGCCGTAGACCGGCGCCGAGTAAGCCCCGCTCCGCTTGCCGACGTTCTCGAACACGTCGATGCACTGGGACGCCAGCACCTCGCGCATCTGCTGCTGATAGGCGTCGCCGAGCGGCGCGACGGACTGCGGCAACCACTCGAGCGCCTCGTCGTACGCATACGTCTCATCGAGGTCGACCAGCGGAATCGCGGAGTCGTAGCCGTAGTACTGCTCGAGCCCGAGCACCTGACGCCGCAGCCGCTGATAGCGCTGCAGCGGGGCCACCCCGGCGCGCGCCTGCTCGACGAGGTTTTCCACGACCGCCGTCGGGATGTTGTTGCCGTGCAGGGCGGCGTCGAGCATCGTGGCGTAGCCGCGGGCCTGCGCATGGAACCAGTCGCGCTGCAGGATGCCGTTGTAGAGCGCCGCGTAGGTGTTGATGTTCGCCTGAAAGGTCTCGTGGAACGCCTTGAACGCCGCCGCCCGGTCCGGTTGGTGCCGGTTC
Source organism: Bifidobacterium breve (assembly GCA_943328785.2). Classification (GTDB taxonomy): domain Bacteria; phylum Acidobacteriota; class Vicinamibacteria; order Vicinamibacterales; family CAVVIG01; genus CAVVIG01. The sequence goes on along the minus strand of CALQBJ020000125.1, from coordinate 9,332 downwards.
GAGGCGAGCAAGGCGCGGTACTGGCCGTAGGACAGCGTGGCGGTCGCGCCGCTCGGCAGCGTCACCGTCGGCGATTTCAGATCGGCGGTGGAGAGCGAGGCGTAGGCGTCGTACGGCGCCGACGAGAAGCGGCTCGACAGCGAGAGCAGGTGTTCACCCTTCTCGTCGAGTACGTGCTCCTGTTGCCGGTAGAGGTCTTCGAGCGCGAACCGGTACACGGCCAGCGCCGCGTCATCCTGCATCCACTGCTGGACGGTGGCGAGCGGAATGGCGAGCAATTCGGGATCGAACCACGCCGAGGCCTGCGCCGCCTTCGCGAACAGGATCTGCACCTGCTGCCGCTTGCCGTTGATGACGTTGTCGCGCTGGTCCTGGTCGTACCACAGCGACGCGAAGTACCAGACGCGGTACGACAACTGCCCGATGCGATCGCGCTGTTGCAGTGCGGCGAGCAGTGCGGCGCCGCCGCCCGCCAGCGAGCCCTGCCGTTCGGCGAACGCGCCGATCTCGCGGTCGAGCTCGGCATAGGCCGTGTCCCACGCCTGCCAGTCGGGAAAGATGCTCTGCAGGTTCCACTTGTAGCGATCGTCTACCTCCGCACGCTCGCGGAGCGTGGCGGCGGCGGGGGCATCGGCTGGGGCGTAGAGGTCCATTCGAAAAATCATACTTCGACGCCGACGATCTTGCTCTCCGGTGAGGGCGGGGTGTCGTGTCCGGCTTACCTGCCCTTCGCGGCCACTTCGACCAGCGTGTTGAAGATCATCTCGGTCCCCTGGCGCAGCGACTCGACACTCACCTTCTCGTCGTTCCCGTGCATGCGCGTCAGTTCGTCGGCGGTGATCGGATACGGATAGATGCCGTAGACCGGAATGCCGCGGCTGCGCCATGCGCCCGCGTCGGTGCCGGCCTGGAACAAGTACGGCGTCACGTCGGCGCCGCCGAACGTGGCCTTCGCCTGCTTCTCGAGTGCCAGGTAGAGCGGGTTGTCTTCGGGTGACGGCGGCACACGCGACGGCCCCGCGTTCGGATTCGAGAGGCGGACGGTGATGGCCGGGTCGTCGATCACCCGCTGGAAGGTGCTGACGATGTCCTTCGGGTCGGTGCCGGGGATGACGCGGACGTTGATGGTGGCGTCGGCCGAGCCCGGGATGACGTTGCTGCGGAAGCCGCCGTCGATGATGACCGGTGCGATCGTATTCCGAATGATCGCGTGCATCAGCGGGTCCTTGCTCACCTCGCGATCGGCCGCGGCGAGCGCCGCCGGATCCGTGCTTGTCAACAGCGTCCGATAGTGAGCGGCCAGCGGCTGCGGCGAGGTGCGCGCCAGCACCGCGAGGAACTTGCGGTTGGCCTCGGTGAGCTGCACCGGGAACTCGAAGGTGGAGAGCTTCGCGAGCGCGCGCGACAACGCGAAGATGGCGTTGTCCGGGCGTGGCATCGACGAGTGCGTGGACGTGCCTGTCGCCGACACGATGACGCCGACCGACGACTTGTCCGCCGTCGCGATGCTCACGTACTTCACCTTCCGGTCATCGCCGGCGATGATCCAGCCGCCTTCGTTCAGCGCGAACTCGGCGTCCATCTGCGCCCAGTGGGTCTGCGCCAGCCACGACGTGTTGTACTGCGCGGCTTCCTCGTCGGCTTCGACCACGAAGATGACGTCGCGCGCCAGCGGCACCTTGCGTTCGGCCAACTGCATGACCGCTCGCGCAAAGACCGCCATGCCACCCTTGAAGTCGATGGCGCCGCGGCCGTAGACATCACCGTCCTTGATGACGCCCCCGAACGGATCGACCGTCCACTTCTCGCGTTCCACCCCCACGACGTCGGCATGCGCGGCCAGCAGTACCGGGCGCTTGCTGCCGTCGCCCTTGAGGCGGGCTATCATGTGCGACTTCCCCGCCTCGGGCGTCGGCACGATCGTCACCTCGAAACCGAGGGGACGCAGCTTCGACGCGAGCAGTTCGTCAACCAGCCCTTCGTGGCCGGGCGGGTTGCTGGTGTCGAGCCGAATGATCTCCTGCAGCAGCGCGGCGGTGGGATCGACTGCCGGCTGCGCTGCTGCCGTAGCGGCAAGCATGACGACAGCAGCGAGAGTGGCGGCCGTAGCTCTTCTCATGGCTGCTATGGTCGCACGAAGAAGTTCACGGAGTGTCCGGCTTCAGCCGGACCGTTATCGTCAGAGCGGGACGAACTCGACGCGCGCCTCGCGCCCCTCCACCGTGAGGATGGCGACGCTCGGCGCCAGGTTGAACCGGCGCGGGCCCGCCGCCCCTGGGTTCACCACCAGCCGGCCATCGTCGGACCGGACCATGAGCGCGCGGTGCGTGTGGCCGTAGACGACGATGTCGGCGGCGTAGTGCGCGAGCAGCAGTTCCGGCTTCGGGCTGCCAATTTCGTCGCCGTGGCTCACGTGCAGGGTGAGCGCGCCAATGGGCAGCGACAGCGCGCGCGGCAGGTTCGGGTCGTGCCGGTCGTCGACGTTACCCGACACGGCGTTCACCGGCGCGATGGCTCGCAGGGCGGCCAGCACCGCTGGGCCGCCGACATCGCCCGCGTGGACGATGAGGTCGACGCCGGCAAAGGCCGCCGTCACCTGTGGCCGGAACTGGCCGTGCGTGTCGGAGATCAGGCCGACCACCACCCGTGATGAGGTCATGCCGGTGGCGCCGGCTTCGTCGCGTGCGTATATCCGCGAAGCCCAGGCGTGGTGAGCGCCACCCAGCCCGTGGCGAGCAGGCAGCCGATGCCGCCGGTGATGACCGAGAAAGGCGCACCGAATGAATTAGCGACAGCGCCGGCTTCGAGTTCGCCGAGTTGCGGTCCACCGGTGAAGAAGACCATGTTGATGCCGGTCATGCGGCCGCGCAGGCGGTCGGGCGTCTCGAGTTGACGGATGACATTGCGCAGCACCGTGCTCACCGTGTCGGTGGCGCCGACGAAGGCCAGGCAGGCAAACGTGAGCCAGAAGGAGCGGGAGAAGCCAAAGACGATGGTGGCGAGGCCGTGTCCGACCACCGCCCAGATGATCACCGAGCCGCGCTTCCGGATCTTCTCGGTGGCCGGCACCATCACGATGCTGGTGAGGAATGAGCCGACGGCCGGCGCGGCGAACAGCCAGCCGTAGCCGCGTGCGCCGACGAACAGGATGTCCTGCGCGAAGATCGGCAGCAGCGCCGTGGCCGAGGCGAAGAACGTCGCAAAGAAGTCGAGCAGCATCGTCGAACGAATGAGCGGCGCCCTGAAGACGAATTGCAGCCCTTCCTTCGCCGCGGCCCACGACACCTCGTTCGTCTCGCCCGCCACCGGCGCGGCGGCCACCGGCAGGTCGCGCATCATCGCGAGCGCAAGGATGACGAAGCCGAACGATAGGGCGTTGAAGAAGTAGGCGGAGGCCACCCCGGCTTCGGCAATAGCGAACCCGGCGGCAGCGGGGCCGACCACCGACGCCGTCTGGAACATGATCGTGTTCAGCGTGATGGCGTTCGACAGGTGCGCACGCGGTACCAGCGTCGGCACGAGGGCCGCGCGGGCCGGCAGATCGAACGAGCTGACCGCGGCGCCGATGGCCGACAGTGCGTAGATGGGCCACACGGCGGTGCCGCCGCTGTAGGTATAGAGCGCCAGCGACAGCGCGACGAGGCCCGCAAGCGACTGAGTGACGAACAGGACCTTGCGGCGGTCCATGGCGTCGGCAACGACGCCGCTCACCATGGAAAAGACGACGATCGGCGCGATGCGCACCAGGCCGACGAGGCCAAGGGCAATGGCCTTGCGTTCGGGCGACACCAGCAGCGACACGTGCCAGAGCAGTGCCGCGTTCTGCATCATCGAGCCGGAGAACGACAGCAGCAGGCCGATCCAGATCAGCCGGAAGTTGCGGTGTTGGAGTGCGACAAGCGAACGAGGCAGGGACGACACAGAATTCAGAAGTCAGAGGTCAGAAGTCAGACATGCTGACTTCTGAGTTCTGACTTCCAACTTCGGAACTACCGGACTCCGAGGAGTTCGACGTCGAACACGAGCGTGGCATTGGCGGGAATGACACCGCCGGCGCCGGCGCTGCCGTAGCCGAGGCTCGGCGGAATGATGAGGGTGCGCTGCCCGCCGACCTTCATGCCGGCCACGCCCTGGTCCCAACCGCGGATGACCTGGCCTGCGCCGAGGCCGAACTCGAACGGCTGGTTGCGGTCGCGCGAGCTGTCGAACTTCGTGCCGTGATTGTCGGCAGCCGACTCGTTGTAGAGCCAACCGGTGTAGTGCACGGAGACCACCTTGCCGTTCGTGGCATCCGTGCCGGTGCCCACTTTCACGTCGGTGACTTGCAAGGTCGTAATGTTGCTCACGCCGGATCCTCCAGTAGTTGCGTCAGAGCTGCCGCCATTGCCTCCGCACGCAGAGAACGCGCCGAGCATGCCGAACAGACTTCCAAGAACGATGAAATATTTCACGATGCCTCGCCCTTCAATTGACGGCGAGCAGTTGCACGTCGAACACGAGCGTGGCGTTGCCCGGTATCGCTCCCGATCCGCTCGCACCGTAGCCGAGGCTCGGCGGAATGATGAGCCTGCGCTGACCTCCGACTTGCATCCCCGGAATACCCTGATTCCAACCGGCAATCACCTGTCCGCCGAGGGTGAAGGAAAACGGCGCGCCGCGGTCGAGCGAGCTGTCGAACTTCGTGCCTTTGTTCTCGGCGGCGGAGGCCTTGTACAGCCAGCCGGTGTAGTGGACGCTGAGCGATCGGCCCGACGTCGCGGTGGCGCCGGTGCCAACGACAAGGTCCGTCGTCTGGAGCGTCGTGACCGAACTCAAACCCGTGTCAGCAGTGGCAGTGTTGCTTGGCGCGACAGCGCTGCCGCTACACGCGCTGAAGGTGACGAGCAGGGCGAACAGGCTTGCAAGGGACAGGAACTGTTTCATGGTCGTGCTCACGATTCTACTAGAAGCACCAGCTTGCCAATGTGGTGGCTCGACTCCATCAGCGCGTGCGCCTGGGCGGCCTGCGCCAGCGGGAACGTGGCGTGGATGACCACCCGCACGGCGCCCGACTCGAGCAATGGCCACACCTGCTCGCGCACCGCCGCGGCAATCCGCCCCTTCTCATCCACCGACCGTGCCCGCAGCGTCGACCCGGTGATAGTCAGCCGGCGCTGGAGGATCGGAATGGTGCTGATGGTCGAGCGGTAGCCGCCGAGCTGGGCAATCTGCACCAGCCGGCCGTCCATGCCGAGCACATCGATGTTCCGCTGCAGGTAGTCGCCACCGACCATGTCGAGCACGACGTCCACGCCGTGGTCAGCGGTCAGCGCCTTCACCTCGGCCACGAAGTCCTGATCGCGGTAGTTGATGCAGCGCTCGGCGCCGAGGGCCTCGCACGCCCGGCACTTCTCGTCGCTCCCGGCCGTGGCGAAGACCCTGGCGCCGCGGGCGCGCGCCAACTGAATGGCCGCGGTGCCGATGCCGCTCGACCCGCCGTGAATCAGCACCGACTCCCCGGCCTTCAACTGCCCCCGCTCGAACACGTTGGTCCACACGGTGAACATCACCTCGGGCAGTGCGGCGGCCTGCGTGAGGTCGAGTCCGGCCGGGACCGGCAGGCACTGAGGTGCCGGCGCCACGCAGTACTCGGCGTAGCCGCCACCGGCCAGCAGCGCGCAGACGGCGTCGCCAATGGACCATCCCGTGACCTGGCTCCCCACCGCCGCCACGGTCCCTGCGACTTCCAGCCCCGGAATATCGGTTACCCCCTGCGGCGGGGCATAGCGCCCCTGCCGTTGCAGCACATCCGGCCGGTTCACGCCGGCGGCGGCTACCTTGATGAGGAGATCAGCTGGCCCGCATTCTGGCGTGGGGCGCTCCACGGGGACGAGGACGTCGGCTGGGCCTGGTTCGCGAATCGCAATGGCAATCATGTGGTCATTGGTCGTTGGTCGTTGGTCGTTGGTCGTTGGTCAATCCTGACCGAACGCCGCGTCTGTCGTCGCACGCTCCAGCACGAGACGCGCCAGTGCGATACCGACGCCGAGCCCGATGATCAGCGCACCGCCCACTGAACGCGTGCGGGCCGCCCACACGCCGAGGCCAAGCAGGCCGGCGGCCATCACGAGGTCGATCGTCGCCAGCGGCAGGTGCGAGCGCTGCAGTTCGCGCAGGAACCTCGCACGCTCGTGCGTGCGCTCGGCAAACAGCAGATGCCCCCGCAGCATGCCGCCCGCCGTGCCGAGCATGGCGAGCAGGACGAACACGGCGTCGGCCCAGCCACGCTCCCACTCCTTCACAAACCAGCCGCCGACGATGGCGGCGGCGTAGAGGAGAAAGAGACTCACCATGTGCGTGCGCCACCAGCCGACCACCGCGGGCACGTCGGCCCTGGACTCGGAGGCGTGCAGCGCCGTGAGGAGTGCCGCGGCCGAGGCGAACCGATCGCCGGGACGCTTCATGAGGCAGCGTTCGACCGCCGCGGCCAGCGCCGGCCCGAGGTCGTGTCTGACCGCCGACAGCGGGCGTGGCGCGGCTTCGAGGATGCGCGCGGTCGTGGCCAGCGGCGTGGGCGCCTCGAACGGATGGGTGCCGGTCGCGTACTCGTAGATCACCAGACCGACAGCGAACAGGTCGGTGCGGGCATCGGTGCTGCCGCCGTTCAGCTGTTCTGGCGCCATGTAGGCCGGGGTGCCGACGAGCGTGCCTGGCGAGGTCATCCTCGGCGCCTCCACGCCTCCCACCCCCTCGTCGATACGCGCCAGGCCGAAGTCGAGGATCTTCAGCGTGCCGTTGCTGGCGCGGATGATGTTCTCGGGCTTGAGGTCGCGGTGCGTGATGCCGCGCGCGTGCGCCGCCGCCAGCGCCGCCGCCAGATCGAGGGCGGTGCGGAGGACCGCGGCTGCGTCCGGACGCGGGCCGTCGGCGATCTCCTCCCGCAGCAACCGACCATCGACGTACTCGCTGGCGATCACCACCTCGTCGCCCACTTCCTCGAGTGCGTAGACCGTGCAGATGCCCGGGTGACTCAGCGCGGCGGCGGCCCGCGCCTCGCGGCGCAGTCGCTCGCGTTGCGCCGGATCGCGGACGAGGTGCGGCGCCAGCACCTTGAGCGCGACGTCGCGGCCAAGACGGGTGTCGGTGGCCAGATAGACACGCCCCATGCCGCCGCGACCGAGCGCCCGGCGCACGATGTACGAACCGATGACGTCGCCCTCGTTGAACCGCTCATCCTCGTCGGCCAGCAGGTCCGACGCGGCGTCGAGGATCGGAGCCGCGAGAAAGGCGCCGGCCTGCGAGTGATGGTGCAGCAGCGAGCGCACCTCGGCGTCCACATCCGGCGAGTCGGGCTGCGCGAGCAGCCAGACGTCGGCATCCTGCCGCGGCAGATCGACGCACCGCTCGAAGCGGTCGCGGACGCGGCGCCACTGCTCGGGGGTCATGCGTCCCCTCCATCCAGTTCGCGGAACAACCAGGCACGAGCCAGCGCGAAGCGGCGCTTCAGCGTGGCGGGCGACATGTCGAGCGCTTTCGCCGCGTCCTCGACGCTCAAGCCGACGAAGTAGCGCAGTTCGATGATGCGCGCCTGCTCCGGGTCGATTGCCTCGAGACGGTCGAGTGCCTCATCGAGCGCCGGCAGCATGCGGTCCTGCTGCTGCGCGCGCACCAGCGAGTCGGACAGTGACACGCGGTCGAGCCCAGCCCAGCGCTTCTGCGCGCCGCGGGCGCGGGCGCGGTCCACGAGAATCTGGCGCATCGAGTGGGCGGCAATGCCGATGAAGTGGTTGCGGTCGGTGAAGGCGGCCGTGGTGCCGGCGAGGCGGAGGTAGGCCTCGTGCACGAGGGCGGTGGCTTGCAGCGTAAAGCCGGCGCGCTCACGCCGCATGTACGCAGCGGCGATCCGGCGCAGTTCGTGGTAGACGGCGGTCGCCTCGTCGTCGCCGTCGGGCCGAAAGCCGGGCTGGTCGGTCACGGTTGGGGGACAATTGTAGTCAGGTGTTGCAGAAATGGTGATTGTGCTCGTCGCGGCGGCGGTGAACGGGACGGATGTGGCCACGCGTGCGCTGGCGGAGCGGTTGGGATGGGCGTACGCGGCGGTCGGCCGTGGCGACGATGTGCGGCGGATGGTCAGGCATGCGCTCGACCGGCGGGAGTCGCTTGTCCTGGCGTGGCCCGCGGCAGACGTCGCGCGTGCAGCGGCGGCGCTCGACGGACTTCGCCCCGTGCGATTCGTGGCATTCCAATCGACGCCCGCACCCGTGCCGTTCCAGGCGCTGGGTGTGGACGCGGCGGCCGACGTCGAGGTGATCGTCGGTCTCGTGCGCCTGGAGTTCGGGGTCTAGGGGCGAGCGAACCGCGGCGAGGGCTACGGCTGGGGCCGGACGCCACCCTCCACGTACTGCCATGCCTGCAGAGCCAGCGCTGGATATTGCCGCCTCAACTCATCAACACGGCCTGCGTATTCGCGCCGTGGAAACTCGCCGTTCAGCAAGCGCGCCCGCAACCGCTTGATCGCGTACTTGTAGAGTTCGCGCACATACTCGCGCACCAGTTCCGGCCGCGTGTGCGGCAGCGGCAAGACGCCGTGGCGGGCCAGGTCGGCGAGGACGGAGGGGCGGTAGTGGTGGGTCATGCTGGCTATGGGCTATGGGCGCTGGCGCTACCCCGCCAGCGTGCGCCGGACCGCGTCGAACGTCGCGTTGATCTTCAGCACATGCCGCGGGCGTGCCACGACTTCGGCGAGCGCCGCCGGCATCTCCACCGGACGCCCGAGCACCGGTTCCACGACTTCGCTGAACTTCGACGGATGCGCAGTGGCGAGGAAGATGCCGATGCGGTCGGTTCCGGCCTGCCCCACCCGCCCAAGATGATCCCTGATGCCCAGGTAGCCGATCGCGCTGTGCGGATCGAGCAGGTAGCCCCGCTCCTCGTAGACGCGCCGGATGGTGCGCTTCACGGCATCGTCGGTGTAGCGGCACCCTTCGATGTCGGCCCGCATAGCCTCGAGGTCGTCGTTGTAGAGCCAGCGCATGCGTTCGAAGTTGCTCGGGTGCCCGACGTCCATCGCATTCGCAATGGTCTGCACCGACGCGCGCGGCTCGAACCGGCCGTTCGCGAGGTAGCCCGGCACAACGTCGTTGACATTCGTGGCGGCCACGAACGTCCGGATGGGCAACCCTGCGCGCTTGGCGATGAGCCCAGCGGTGAGGTTACCGAAGTTGCCGCTCGGCGTGCAGACGTGGATCTCCGCGCCGGGACGCACACGCGCGGCCTGCGCCACGGCGTGGAAGTAGTAGACCATCTGCGGCAGCAGACGGCCGATGTTCACTGAGTTCGCCGACGTCAGCCGC
>CALQBJ020000124.1 GCA_943328785.2 Bifidobacterium breve | reverse complement strand
GGTTGCTGGACCAGGGCATCGCCGCCGCCCGCGTGGCGGGCAATGGCGCTCCGAATCATCGTGCGCAGTTCCTGTTCAGATATCTGCATCGATGGTCACGTGGTCGATGATGCCGACAATGGCGGCGTCCACGGGGGCGCCCTTTGTGCCGAGCGCCTCGTTCGCTGCCCGTCCCTCGATGACGACCAGCACCTTCTCGTGCACACCGGCGCCCACACCGTCCACCGCCAGCAACACGTGGCCGCGCGGCGTGTCGTCGAGGTTCAGCGGCTGCACCATGAGCAGCTTGGCGCCCTCGAACTTCCGGTGTTTCTGGGTGGAGACCACCGTCCCCACGACGCGGGCTATCTGCACAGGTGCATCACTATCCGATGTGCCAGTGATCGACGATCCCGACGATGCCGGCATCGACCGGCGCTTCGACCGGATGGAACGGGAAGCTGGCTTCCCTGCCGCGGACGAAGAAGACCTCTTCGCCGACTCCGGCGCCGACGGCATCCACGGCCACCAGCGGACGTCCAGCCGGCTCGCGCCCAGGGGTGAGCGGCTGCACCAGCAGGAGCGTGATGCCAGCAAGGTTCGCGTCCTTGCGGGTCACGACCACCGTGCCGATGACGCGGGCCAGCTGCATATCAGGACGGTACGTCGATGGTGTCGACGATGCCGACGATGGCGGCGTCGATCGGGCAGTCTTTCATCCCCGTCGCCATCCGGGCAGAACTGCCGCTGACGATGAGCACGGTTTCGCCGACGCCGGCGTCGACCGTGTCCACCGCCACGAGGTAGCTGCCCTCGGCCTTACCCTTTGGATCGACCGGCCGCACAATCAGCAGCTTGCTGCTGACTAGCCCCGGATCCTTCCGCGTGGCCACGACCGTTCCGACGATCTTCGCGAGAAGCACCCGGCCTCAGGCCTTCGCGCTCGGCTTGCCGATCGGAAGCACCGATTCGAGGTTCGCGTGCGGACGCGGGATGACGTGCACCGACACGAGTTCGCCGACGCGGCGTGCCGCTGCGGCCCCTGCGTCGGTGGCTGCCTTCACGGCCGCCACGTCGCCGCGCACCATGGCCGTCACGTAGCCGGCGCCGATCTTTTCCCAGCCGACCAGGGTGACGTTCGCCGCCTTCACCATGGCGTCCGCGGCCTCAATCATCGCGACCAGGCCCTTTGTTTCGACCATCCCAAGTGCCTCACCCATCGAGCGTCTCCAGATCTCTCAATTGCAGATTTCAGATTGCAGATTTCAGATTGGCGGTCTCTGCAGCCTGTATCTCCCTCGTCAGCGAAGGCTCCTGATGGCGTCCTCGATGAGCGCGGAGAGTTCGCGGTATGTTAACCGAATTTCCTCGTCCCCATCGGGCGCGGCCGCCCGCGCGACAGGCAACGTCTGCACCGGCACGATCGGGTCGGCCACGAGCCGGCTGCGGCCGTCGCCCTCGGGCGCCCGCACAACCTGACAGGTCATCTGGTCGGGTCCCGACAGCAAATCACCGAGGACGGTCGGATCGGGGCAGATCGGCGCAGGCGCCTTGATGCCGTAGCTGGTCCGCAGCCCCTGCAACCGGTCCACTTCGTCGCGAGCGAGAAGATTTTCGCGACCGAGCATTCGCGCCACGAGGCTGATCTTCGCGAAGTGCTCGATCGTTTCGAGCTTGTAGTAGGCCGAGAGCACGTCGGTGCCGAGCGTCAACGCGCCGTGGTTGGCCAGCAGCATGCCGTCGTGCGCCTTCACGTACTTCCGGACCGCCTCTGGCAGTTCCGACGTCGACGGCGTGGCGTACTCCGCAATCGGGATGCTGCCGAGGGTGGTGAGCACTTCGGCCAGCACAGCGCGATCGAGCGGAATGCCGGCCACCGCAAAGCCGGTGGCGATGGGCGGATGCGCATGGCAGACCGCCCGCGCATCGGGCCGCTGCCGGTACACCTCGAGGTGCATCAGCATCTCGGACGAGGGGTCGCGGTCGCCCTGGAGCTTCTTGCCGTTCAGATCGGTGACGCACATCATGTCTGGCGTCATGAAGCCCTTGCAGACGCTGCGCGGGGTCATGAGCAGGCGGTCGTCGCCCAGGCGGGCGCTGATGTTGCCGTCGTTCGAGGCGGTGTAGCCGCGGGCATACATGCGGCGGCCCACCTCCACGATGTCGGCGCGGAGCTGCGACTCAGTCGTCATGCGGTACGGCTGTTGGCGGTGGCGGGTCCTGCCTGCTGCGAGCGATAGGTGTCGCGGCAGTCGGTGGAACAGAAGTAGAGACGCTCGTTACTGGACGTCGACACGGCCACGGCGCGCTCGGGCACGACGAACGTGCCGCACACCGGGTCGCGCTCCATCTGCACGCCGCGCTGCGGTACGCGGGTCGACCCTGACCGTGCCTGCTGGCGGCCGGTGTCCGGCCCCACCTGCATCCCGCGTACGACACCGGCCCACAGGTGCGAGAGCACCCGGAACACGATCGTCAGCAGGATCGACAGGAGGATGAACCGAAGCATCAGGCCCCCGGCTTGGCGGCGGTCGCCGTGTTGCCTCCGGGATGCGCCGACTTCAGGCTGTCGAGCGCACGCTTCGCCGCCTGCCCTTCAGCGCTGTTTGGCTCGAGCTGGATCACCTGCTGCCACGACTGCTCGGCGCCCACCAGATCCTGCTTGCCGAAGGCGCGTACGATCCCCTGGTTGAGCAGCGTCTTCGTGTGCTTCGGATTCAGCTTCAGCGACGCCTCGAACTGCTCGAGCGCACGGTCCGGCTGGTTCGTGTAGTAGTAGCTGACCGCAAGGTCGGTGCTGACGTTGACGTCGGTCGGCGCGAGCGTGAGCGCGTCGCCGTACCACTTGATGGCGTCGGTGTAGCGCTCGGCGTCGAAGTAAAGGTTGCCGAGCTCGACGCGCGGTTGCGGACTGGTGGGCTGCTGCTCGGCGACCGTCGTCAGCGCCTTCACCTTGGTCTCGTCCAGGATGGCGGCCGACGGCGCCGCAGCGGCGGGTGCCTGCTGCGCAGGCGCGCTCGCGGCCACGGGCGCCTGCCCTGGACGGAGGCCCGCTTGCTGACTACCGATGATCCAGCCGGCGATCAGACCAAAGACCACACCGGCGATGCCGAACGCTATCGACTCAGGCTTCATGGGATGTGCCTTGGATCATAGCTGATCGCGCCCTGAGGTACACCGTCCCTGGCGCCGGACATTCTAGCCGGCGCCCAGGGCCGCCAGATACTCGCGGACGACGGTGTCGAGCCCGACAAATAGCGCCCTCGACATCAGGGCATGGCCGATCGAGACCTCATCGAGGTGCGGCAGGGTGCGGAACAGCACCAGATTGGCCAGGTCCAGGTCGTGCCCCGCATTGATGCCCAGGCCGAGGGCATGCGCCCGTTCGGCCGCGGCAGTGTAGGTGGCAAACGACCGTTCGGCGTTGGCAGGCCCCTGCTCGAACGCCCGGGCAAACGGCTCGGTGTAGAGTTCCACGCGATCGGCACCGACGTCGCTGGCCAGCACCACCGCCTCGTCCGTGGCGTCAATGAAGAGGCTGACGCGGATACCTGCCGCCTGCATCGCCGCAATCACTGCAGGCAGACGGTCGGTGTCGGGACCACGCGTCCACCCCGCCTGACTCGTAATCTCGCCGGGAATGACCGGCACGAGGGTGCACTGCGCGGGCCGCACCGCATGCACCATCTCGATGAAATCGGGACGCGGGTCGCCCTCCAGGTTGAATTCGACAGCCGGTCGAACGGGCCGCAACCGCTCCGCGATCTCACGCACATCGGCCGGCGTGATGTGCCGCTGGTCCGCGCGTGGGTGCACGGTAATCCCCGTCACTCCAGCCGCGAGACAGACCTCGACGGCATCGAGCACACGTGGCTCGGCTCCGCCGCGCGAGTTGCGCAGCGTCGCCACTTTGTTGACGTTGACGGAGAGTCGGATCATGGAAACGCTGATTGCGAAATGCTGATTGCTGATTGCTGATTGGAGTTCAGGCCAGTTCACGCGTCACGACGTCGATGATGTGCTGCGCCCAGGACCTGATCTCGTTCTGGTCCTGCCCCTCGAGCATCACGCGCAATAGCGGCTCGGTGCCGGAATAGCGAACGAGCAGCCGGCCGTGTCCGGCGACGCGCGCGTCGACGTCAGCAATCGCCGCGGCGACGGCCGGCACGGTCTGCAGGTCGACCTTCTCGCGCACGCGCACGTTGAGCAGCACCTGCGGGTAGTTCGTCAGGTCGTCGGCGAGGTCGGCCAGTGTTCGGCCGCTCGTTATCACGGTCTGCAGCACGTTCAACGCGGTGCAGAGGCCGTCGCCGGTGAAGAGGTAGTCGGAGAAGATCACGTGCCCCGACTGCTCGCCGCCAAGCGCGATGCCGCGCTTCAGCATCTCCTCCATGACGTACTTGTCGCCGACGGCGGTGCGGATCATCTCGATGCCCGACTCGCGCAGCGCGATCTCGAGTCCGATGTTGCTCATGACCGTGGCGACGATGGCGTTCCCTGGCAGGCGTCCCTGTTGCTGCAGGTGACGCGCGCACATCAGCAGGACCGCGTCGCCATTCACCACGCGGCCGCGGTGGTCTACGAAGATCGCGCGGTCGCCGTCACCATCGAAGGCGACGCCGAGCTGCGCGCCGCTCTTCACCACCACGTCGGCCAGCAACTCGGGGTGGGTCGAGCCGCACTGCAGGTTGATGTTCCGGCCGTCCGGGGTGTCGCCGATGACGATCGTGTCGAAGCCCAGGCTCCGGAACAGGCCCGGTGCAACGGGAGTCGTGGCGCCGTTCGCGCAATCCACGGCCAGCATGAAGCCGCGGAACTTCTCCGGCTCCGGCAACACGGCGCGCAGGTGTTCGAGGTACGAGTCGACCAGCACCGCCCCCTGCACTTCCTCCGGCGCTCCGGCGCGCACGTCCCACGAGCGATCGGCGACGATCGCCTCGACCTCGCGCTCCACCGCCTCGGTGAACTTCTCGCCGCGACCGGAGAACACCTTGATGCCGTTGTCCTCGAACGGATTGTGCGAGGCGGAGATGACGACGCCAGCGTCGTACTCGGCGAACGCCCGCGTGAGGTAGGCCACGGCAGGCGTCGGCACGATGCCCACGCTGGTGACTTCGGCCCCTTCGCCTCCGGCGCCGTGCGCCAGTTCGGCCTCGATCCAGCCGCCCGACTCCCGTGTGTCGCGACCAATCAGCAGGTGGGGCGATTCGGTGCCGTGCGGTAACGCCCTGACGAGGGCGGCGCCAAGACGACGAACGGTGGAGTGATCGAGCGGGTAGACGCCGGCCTTTCCGCGAACGCCGTCTGTGCCGAAGAGGCGCGTGTTCACGCGCGCGTCAGTCTTTTCCACTAGTGATGCTCACCTGCACGGTCGCCGGAAGGATGCGGGCGACGCCGGCGCGCGGCGGAGTCTCGACGCGCACAGGCAAGGTATAGGAACCGGCGCCAAGGCCGGCAAGATCGACAGAGGCGGTCACGCTGGCGCCGTCGACGCGGTTCACCCCGTCGCGGCTGCCACGCACCACGACGTCGACGGAGGAGGGCACCGCCCTCACGACCAGGTTCGCCCCGAGGTTCATGAGATGCACGGGGCGCTCCCGAACGGTCCGTTCGACCGGCCCCGGCACGATCTCGACGCTGATCTGTGCCAGACGCGGCGTCTTCAAACGGACGGCCGGGTCGATGAAGCCGACCGATACAGTGTCCGACACCGTGGCGCGGGCACCGGCGAGGGAAATCGCTTCGGTCACCGCTTCGGTGACTCGAGCCACCGCACTCTGCGGGCCCACCACCTCGACCGATGCAGGCGCCGCCAGGATCTGACCGACCACGAACCCTGGCGCCGGATCGCCTTCGAGCGACGCCGCCACCGGCACCTGCTTCGTGACCTGCGGTTCGAAGACCAGCGCGATGCTCGGCGGCGTCACCTGCACCACCTGTACGCCGAACGGCGTGCGCACCTGCTCGGGCGTGATCTGGAAGAGACGGCGGCCGACCACCGCCGACTTCAGGTCGAGCTGGGCGACGATGTCGCCAGGGCCGAGGCGCGACAGGGCGCTCGACGCACCGCGCAGGCGCACATCCACCAGCGACGGTGCCTCACCCATCATCTCGAGTCCACCCGGAAACTGCTGGAACTCGAGCGGCACGCGCAACCCGCGCTCCACCGTGTCGTCGCCGGAGACGAAGAGCCAGAGCAGCACGGCGAATGCCACCGACAGCACTTTCAACCCGAGATGCCCGAAGGGCCACGGCGCCTTCATACGGCCTTCATCCGCCGGCGCCCACGGGTCGCACGGTTGATCACCATCTCACGTAGGCGCGAACGCAGCGCATCCGCGGTCATTCCGCGTTCGATCTGCCCGTCCACCACCAGCGAGATACTACCGGTCTCCTCGGACACGACGATCGCGATGGAATCGTTCTCCTCGGTCAGGCCGATCGCCGCACGGTGCCGCGAGCCCAGTTCCGTGCTGAGTTTCGGGTTCACGGTCAGCGGGAGGAAGCAGGCGGCAGCCGCCACGCGGTCTTCGCGCACGATGACCGCGCCGTCGTGCAGTGGCGACTTTAGCTGGAAGATGCTGACCACGAGGTCGTAGGTCAGCACCGCATCGAGCGGGATGCCGCCCTCGATGTAGTTCCGTAACCCGATCTGGCGCTCGAGGGCGATGATCGCGCCGACGCGCTGCGACGAGAGCATGCTCGCGGCGACGGCCAGTTCCTCGATCGACTCCTCGGCCGATTCGGTCTTGGCCAGATACCGGAAGAACGGCGCACGACCGAAGTGCGCGAGTGCCCGGCGGATGTCCGACTGGAACAGCACGATGATGCCGAAGACGACGTAGCCGAACATGCTGCGCACGAGCCAGTTCAGCGTGTCGAGGTGCCAGTAGCGCGAGCCGTAGAAGAGCACGGCGATCAGCCCGCCACCCACCGCCATCTGGACGGCACGCGTGCCGCGGATCAGCTTCAGGACCTCGTAGATCAGGATCGACACCACGAGGATGTCGGCGAGGTCCCACCAGCCGATCGGCGGTCGCCGGAGCAGCGCGTCGATCCAGGTTACGTTCACGATGGAATAGGTCCGTTATCGATTCGTCCGTGCAGGCGCGTCGCCTCGGCCACACGCACCACTTGCACCATCTCGGTCACCGCATGCACGCGCACGATGTGCGCGCCCCCGAGCACCGCAGCCGTCACGGCCGCGGCGGTGCCCCAGTCGCGTTCGGCCGGCGGCCGGTCGTTCAGCGCCTCGCGCATGAACGACTTGCGCGACGGCCCGGCGAGAACCGGCCGGCCGAGTGCGGTCGACAGCTCGGCTATCCGGGCCAGCAAACCATAGCTGTGCATGGGCCGTTTGGCAAACCCGATCCCGGGATCGATGACGATGCGGTCCAGTGCCACTCCGGCTGTCACGGCGGCGTCGAGTCCGGCGCGCAGCTCCGCGCCCACCTCCTCCACCACATCGTCGTAGACCGCGAGCGCGTACATGTCCGACGAACGCCCCCTGGTGTGCATCAGGACGAGCGCGGCCCGCGTCTCGGCCACCGCTGCCGCCATTGCCGGGTCGTAGGTGAGTCCGCTGATGTCGTTGACGATCGATGCCCCTTCAGCGACAGCGGCCCGTGCCACCACGGCCTTGTAGGTATCGATGGAGATTGGCGCTTTCAACCGCCCGGCCAGCGCTTTCAGCACCGGCAGCACGCGACGAAGCTCCTCGGCGGCATCGACCGGTACGGCGCCGGGACGGGTCGACTCGCCGCCAAGATCGATGAGGTCGGCGCCGGCGGCTTCCATGGCGAGCGCGGTCTCGACCGCGCGTGCGGTGTCGAGATGTTCAGCGTCGGCGAATGAGTCAGGGGTGACGTTCAGGACACCCATGACGAGCGGACGCTCGCCAAGGGAGAGATGACTGCCATCAGGCAGAGGCACGAGGTAGGGGCGGCGCGGCGGAAACACAGTGGGTCGAGCGACCGGCTCGACCCACTTGCACGGTTCCGCCGGTCTGGCTCATTCCTGGGTGATGGGCTTGTTCATCGCGGGAACGATCGGGGTGCGTTCCTTGACGCGCGGACGCTCTTCGTCGGTCGCCGCAGCCACGGGGGTTGCCGGCACGTGTTCGTCGAGTTCGAGTCCGGCCGCCAGGCGACGCACCTGCTCGGCGTCGAGCACTTCACGTGCGAGCAGCGCATCGGCCATCTTCAGCAGGACGTCCTTGTGCTCGCTGAGAATCGCGTGCGCACGCTCGTAGTTGTGCGTGACGAAGCGCTTCACTTCCTGGTCGATCTTGACCGCCGTGTCTTGGCTGTAGTCGTGGCGCTGCGCGATTTCACGACCGAGGAAGATCTGCTCTTCCTTCTTGCCGAAGGTGAGCGGGCCCAGCTGGTCGCTCATGCCCCACTCGCAGACCATCTTGCGCGCAAGTTCGGTGGAGCGTTCAAGGTCGTTGCCGGCACCGGTGGTGAGGCTGTTCATCGTGATTTCTTCGGCGATGCGGCCGCCGAGGAGAATCGCGAGCTGATCCTGCAGGTAGTCGCGCGAGTAGTTGTGCTTCTCGTCGGTCGGCAGCTGCATTGTGAGACCGAGCGCCATGCCGCGAGGGATGATCGTCACCTTGTGGATCGGATCGGCGAGCGGCAGGAACACGGTGAGCAGCGCGTGCCCGGCTTCGTGAATGGCCGTGATGCGCTTCTCGGCGTCGCTGATGATCATCGAGCGGCGCTCCGAGCCCATCATGACCTTGTCCTTGGCGAACTCGAAGTCGTGCATGCGCACGGTTTTCTGGTTGTAGCGTGCGGCGTTCAAGGCCGCCTCGTTGACCAGGCTCGCGAGGTCCGCACCAGAGAAGCCGGCGGAGCCGCGCGCCAGCACCGACACGTCGACATCGTCGGCCATCGGAATCTTGCGCGTGTGAACGGCGAGGATGCCTTCGCGACCCTTTACGTCGGGGCGATTGACCACGATGCGGCGGTCGAAACGGCCGGGACGAAGCAGGGCCGGGTCGAGCACGTCGGGACGGTTGGTGGCGGCGACGAGGATGACGCCTTCGTTCGATTCGAACCCGTCCATCTCGACGAGGAGCTGATTCAGCGTCTGCTCTCGCTCGTCGTGACCACCGCCGAGGCCGGCGCCGCGATGACGGCCGACCGCGTCGATTTCATCGATGAACACGATGCAGGGTGCGTTCTTCTTGCCCTGCTCGAACAGATCGCGCACGCGCGAGGCGCCGACGCCGACGAACATCTCGACGAAGTCGGAGCCGCTGATCGAGAAGAACGGCACGTTGGCTTCGCCCGCGACCGCGCGTGCGAGCAACGTCTTGCCGGTTCCGGGAGATCCCATCAGCAGGACGCCCTTGGGAATGCGGCCGCCCAGCTTCTGGAACTTCTGCGGTTCCTTGAGGAACTCGATGATTTCCTGGAGCTCTTCCTTCGCTTCGTCCACGCCAGCCACATCCTTGAACGTGACCTTCTTCTGCGAACTGGACGACAGCTTTGCCTTGCTCTTGCCGAACGACAGCGCCTTGTTGCCGCCGCTCTGCATCTGGCGCATGAAGAACACCCAGAAGCCGATCATCACGAGGAACGGCGCCCAGCTATAGAGCAGCGACACCCACGGGCTGGCGGTCGGCTCCTTCGAGGACACGGCAATGCCGCGCTCGATCAGCTTGTTGGCGAGCCCCTCGTACTGCGTGGGCGCGTAGGTCTTGAACGTCTGGTCCTGGCTGTCCTTGGTGGTACCCGTGATCTCCTGGCCGGTGATCACGACGCGCTGGACATTGCCAGCGTCGACCGCGGACATGAACTCACTGAACGTGAGCTGGTGGTCGCGAGTCTCGTATCTGGTGGCGAAGTTCCAGATCAGCACGCCAGCGACGACGAGCACCATCCAGAACAACAAGCTCTTCAACGTTGAATTCAACACGAGCCTCCCACGCCCTTAAGTCTCAAGATTACCACGGCTTGCAAAGGGTCTGTCACGTGAAACTCCTGACCGATCGCATGACCGGGCACCCACACGATGCGGTCCGCGCCGTCCACCACGAGCGGGATACGGTCGCGTGCCTCGCGGGGCACCTTCCGGTCGACGAACAGGTCCTGCAGCTTGCGATGCCCGGCCGGCGACGGTTTCAGCCGATCGCCAGTGCGTCGATTGCGAACCGCCAGTCCGCCAGCCACCATCTCCAGGGGCACCACCGCGCTCGCGTCATCTGCGCGAGGCCGGGCTACGCCTGAAGTATCCACCAGCGCCGACATCACACAGCCGATCTCGGCGATGGTCACCTCGCCTGGCACAGGCAGGGTATACCGAAACACCGTGACCGGACCGGTGGCGGGACGTCGGGGGCGGCCGGCTGAACCAGCGGGTCTACTCGTTAAGACGACGAACGAGCCGGTACGTTCCACGCGGTGCCCCGGCGCATCAAACGCCGGCCCGCCAGCCGTGACGGCGTCCCACGCCTGCTGCACGTGGTCGAAGCCGATGAGCCGTCCGCCAGCGGTCTCCCGCATCGCCCCGCGGAGGACGCGCCACGCCAGGGCCTGAGGCAGCGCCGCCAGCACGGCAGCGTCGATCCGAATCCCGCCGGCCTGCTGACTCAGGTGTTCCCGCGCCCATGCCGCGGCCAGCTCGTCGAGCAACTGCTCATCGGCGCGAGCCAGCGCCGCTTCAGCGGCCAGCACCTTGACGATGCGCGGGTTGAAGCGGTCGGCCAGCAGCGGCAGCAACTCGGCGCGCACCCGATTCCTCGGAATCGCCACGTCGTCGTTCGAGGCGTCGTGCACGAACGTGAGTGCTTCCGCCTGCAGGAACGCCCTCGCCTCGGCCTTCGAACAGTCGAGCAGGGGCCTGATGACGATGCCGTTTCGCGGATGCATGGAGGACAACCCGCGGGCGCCGGCGCCCCGGACGAGGCGCAGCAGGAAGGTTTCCGCCTGGTCGTCTCTGGTGTGTCCCACCGCCACCACGTCGGCCGCGTGCTGGCGGGCGGCGCGCTCGAAGAAGGCATGGCGAGCGACGTGCGCCGCATCTTCAATCGACCGGTGCTCGTCGGCGGCGAACGCCGCGACATCGATCTGCTCGCCCACAAACGGGACGCCGAGGGTGGCCGCGACGCCTGCGCAAAACTGCGCGTCGACGTCGGCCGCCTCGCGCAAGCGGTGGTTCAAGTGGGCCACGGCCACCAAGTGGAGCTGGCCGTCGCGGTCAAGCGCACGCAGGACGTGCAGGAGCGCCATCGAGTCTGGGCCGCCCGACAGCGCGGCCACGACACGCGTGGTGCTGCGTGTGAGTTGGTGCCGCTGGAGCGTCCGCCGAACACGTTCGATCAACGTCATGCGGTGGACCCAAACGGGAACACGAGGTGGGGTGGTGCGGTCGAATGGTGCCGGAGGGCGGATTTGAACCGCCGACCCCGCGCTTATGAGACGCGTGCTCTCACC
>CALQBJ020000123.1 GCA_943328785.2 Bifidobacterium breve | reverse complement strand
CCCTTGGCGTCGGCGTGCTTGCCGGAGCCGGCATTACCTATCTGGCATTGGCACCGCGCAACCGGGCCCCTTCCTCTGCGGACGTCACCGCACCACCGCCGTCTCCGAGATCCGACGCGGGCGCGGTGACGCTCAGCCCGGAGGAAGTGACGCGGGCACGCATCACCACGACGCCGGTGGTGGCGGCCGCCCTGCAGGGGTCGGTCACCATCCCAGCACTCGTGGAGCCCAACGCCTATAAGCAGACCGTCGTAACTGCGCTGGTCGCCGGGCGGGTCACGCGCGTGCTGGCGGACCTCGGTCGCGTGGTGCGACGCGGAGAGCTACTGGCCGAGATCTACAGCCCTGAACTGGCCGAGGCACAACGCGCGTATATCTCCCTTTCGTCGGAGCTGCGTGCGCACGAGCTGCAGCTCGCACGGGTTGAAGCCCTCGTGGCCATCGGCTCGGCCAGCCGGCAGGAGGTGGAGATGGCGCATGCGGAACACAGTGCGCTCACCAGCAGTCTCGAAGGGGCGAGAAGCCGCCTCGAGCTGATCGGCCTCACGGCAGGTCAGGTGGCTGTCCTGTCTTCAGCAGCGCAGATCACCGCGACGACAGCGGTTCGCGCACCACTCGATGGGGTGGTCACGGCTCGTCAGGCGAATGTCGGGGTGAATGTCGAGGGCGCGGCGGCGCTCTTCACCGTGACGGACCTGTCGACTGTCTGGGTGGTCGGAGACCTGTATGAGCGCGACTTCTCCCGGGTCGGCCTCGGTCGCAACGTCACGATCACGGCCGAGGGACTTCCGGGGCTGACCTGGTCCAGCGCCATTGGCTATATCGACCCGCAACTGAATCGAGAGACACGAACCGCAAAAATCCGCGCCGAGGTGAGGAACTCACCGCAACAGCTCCGCCTCGGGATGTACGCGCAGATGCGCATCGAGACGATCGGAGACCAGACCATGCCGGTGATTCCCACGTCGGCGGTTCAGACCATCGGCGATCATGCCGTCGTCTACGTCGCCTCCGCGGACACAACGGGTCTGTACATCGAGCGCCCGATCCAGACAGGAGTCGAGGCCGGAGGCCGGATGGCTGTCGTGTCGGGGGTTGCGGTCGGCGAATCGGTCGTCAGCGCCGGCAGCTTCTACCTGCGTGCGGAGCACGAACGCCGCGGCCAGGGGACTGATGCGCCTGCCGCGGTGCAAGCCCCGTCGGGCCAGTCGACCGGACCTGCTCGTCAGACCGCGCGCATCACCGCCTCGGATAAGGGCTTCGAACCCGCCCAGCTCACCCTCAAGTCCGGAGTGCCCGCCCTTGTCACCTTCATCCGAACCACCGACGCGACATGCGCCAAGGAGGTCGTGTTTCCCTCGCTAAACATCCGGCGCGAGCTACCACTCGACACGCCCGTCACCGTCGAGCTGACGCCGTCGCACGCCAACCTGGACTTCGTCTGCGGGATGGGTATGTTCAAGGGAACGATTACGGCTGAATGACCGGCTGTACGGTGACCGGCACCTCCGCGTAGTCCGGTGCCTTCACCGCGATCCCGGCATCGACGCCGCGAGGTGGAACCGTACAGAGTAGGTTCCTGGTGTGGCTGGTCACAATGCCCGTGACGCTCTGGCTCGCACTTCCCTCTTCCCCGCGCACGGTCATTGTGGTCGAGGTTCGCCAGCCGCCCCCTATCTGAACGCTGGAAGTACCCGGGTTCGTAAGAGCCGACGTACGTCCTCTGACTGCCGGCGCCGTGGTAGTAGAGATGAGGCCTAACGGCATCGAGATCCTCTGAAGGCGACTCCTTCACGACGCTACTACGCGCTTACGGGGGTGGACGTGGGCAGAGAAGGATGCATAACCCTAGCGGTCGCACCTACCGCACGATGACGGGGACCTCCGCTCGCACCGTCTGCGTTCGCCCAGAGCCGACCGTCGATGCCTCGAGCGCGAACCGAACCACATACGTGCCCGGTGTTGACGTGACGATCCCCATCACGCTCTGATTCGAGATTTTCTCCTCGCCTCGTACGGTGATGTTCGTAGCAACGTCCGACCGGCTGCCGCCCTGACGCTCGAAGTACCCCACATCGT
The DNA here is from genome assembly GCA_943328785.2 of Bifidobacterium breve. Lineage (GTDB taxonomy): Bacteria > Acidobacteriota > Vicinamibacteria > Vicinamibacterales > CAVVIG01 > CAVVIG01. The sequence continues at coordinate 9,418 of CALQBJ020000123.1, read as the reverse complement.
ACGAGCCGACATACCGGGTTTCGCTGCCAGCACCGTGATAGTAGACGTGCACATGAGAGAACACCGCGGCGCCCGGGCGGCTGACGGGAATGATGCACTCCGCCAACTCGGTCGACTGACACGCAAACTCGGCGTCCGGGTTGTCCCGGTCCCCGTGCATGATGATCCATGACACGTGGGGAGTCCCGGCGGGGACTCCGACGGGCTCCGGCACTCGCTTGACGCAGCCCACGTACGCGGAGAGCAGGCCGACCGCCGCGACGACTCGCATTCTCATCAAGCATCTCCTCTCTCTTGAATCGAAACAGAACATAGATCGCACCGCACACCGTCGCAGTAGCGGCCACGACCAGTATGGACATCGCGAGCGTCCAGTCCGATCGCATCGAAAGCCGCTTAACACGACGCTTGGATCCTCGATTCACCAAGGGTGGACGTGACGCACTGCTCACACTCACTCCATACGGATGGGATGTGACACACCCAGCCCGAGCAGCAGAAACAGCACGAGGAGCACGGCCACCAAGCCGACGACCGCCACGTCGCTCCACTCGACTGCCGACCACCAACTCTTCACTGAGTTCCTCATAAATGGGGACCATCGCAGTGCCAGTTCGGCGGCTCGATCTGGATCGTCACGTGCGTAATTTTGAACTCATGCGTCGCGCACCGCCGCGCCTCGGCCAGAAGGCCGCCCACGCTGGTCCGCGTGTCTGCGACTAGGTGCGCGCTTAAGGCATTGACGCCAGATGTCAAGGTCCAGACGTGCAGGTCATGCACATCCTGCACTCCCTTCAGGTCCTCGAGCGCGCGACGCAGGTTAGCCAGGTTGACGTCAGCGGGGGTTCCCTCCAGCAGCACGCCGACCGCATCACCCATCAGCCGCCAGGTGCGGGGCAGGATGAAGAGGCCGATGCCGGCGGACACCAGGGGATCGGCATAGTACCAGCCGGTCCACCACATCACGCCGGCGGCAACGATGACGCCCACTGACGAGATGGCGTCCGACAACACTTCGAAGTAGGCGCCCTTCAGGTTCAGGCTCTCCGATGAACCACTCCGCAGCAGCATGATGCTGCCCGCGTTCACGAGCAGACCGACCACAGCCACCGCGAGCATCGGCAGACTCGCCACCGTAGGCGGCTGGCGAAAACGCTGGTACGCCTCGAGCAGCACGACGCCCGACACCAGTAGGAGGACGACCGCGTTCGCGAGCGCAGCCAGAATCTCCACCCGGTAGTACCCGTAGGTCCGTAGCGGGGTAGCCGGTCGCTCTGTCATCCAAATCGCAAAGAGCGCCAGACCCAGGCCTCCCACATCGGTCAGCATGTGCCCCGCATCCGCAAGCAGCGCGAGACTCCCCGTCATGAAGCCGGCGACGACCTCGAGGATCAGGAAGGCTGATGTGAGGGCGAGCGCGCCCTTCAACCGGCCGCGGTGACGAGCGGTGTTCGACGCAATATGGGTGTGGCTCATACAAACCCTTTCACGGCGCACTCCGAACCGCAGCCCATCGCCCGAACAGCCGGTGGCTCTGCAGGTAGAACGTGGGCAGCGCGAGGAGAGTGAATACGGTCGACGTCAGGAGGCCGCCGATCATCACCACCGCCAGCGGGCGTTCGATCTCCGTCCCGTGGAGGCGCAGAACGATGAGGGGCAGCAGGCCAAGGATCGCCGTGCTGGCGGTCATCAGCTTCGGCCGCACCCGCCCGAGACTGGCTTGCCGGACAGCGTCGGCGAAGGGTGTTCCTTCACCCATGAGTCCGCGGGTTTGGGTCACTAGGACGAGGCTGTTCTGGACCGCGATCCCGAACAGTCCGATGAGTCCCACGAGCGACGAGACGTTCCACGTCTCGTGCGTAATCAGGAGCGCGACGATTCCACCGACAAACGCGACCGGAATTGTAATCAGGATGATCGCCGCATCGAGAAACGACTCCAGTGCGAGATAGAGCAGCAACACGACGGCGAGCAGCGCCACGGCAATGGCGGTGGTCAACGACCGCGCCGCACGGGCCTGGCTCTCCACGCGGCCGCCGACGTTGAAGAAATAGCCGGACGGCAGCGTCACCTGTTGTGTGATCGCTCGCTCCACATCAGCGGCGACACTCCCGAGATCGCGGCCGGTGACGCTGGCCTCCACCGCGATCCGGCGGCTTCCCGCCTCGCGGCGAATGACGCCAGGCCCGAACACCTGTTCGATCGACGCCAGCTGGTTGAGCGGAATCCGGGTCCCCTCGTGGTTGTCGATCAGCAACGATCCGATCGCGTTGATGTCGCTGCGCCGGTCATCCTGGAGGCGCACGACCAGATCGAACCGCCGCTGGCCGATCCACACCTCGGACGCCTCCTGCCCAACTAACCCGATGCGCACGGCGCGAATCACGTCACCGGGTGCAAGGCCAACTCTGGCGGTGGCCTCCCGATCGACCGTGATGCGCAGCTGTGGCAGACCTGTCGTGGCCTCGGCCCGTAGGTCCGACACCCCCACAATGCCACTCATCACGCTGCGGGCCCGCTCGGCGAGCTGGCCGAGCACGTCAAGGTCAGGACCGAAGACCCGCACCGCGATATCGGCCGGTGTACCGCCGAGGCCTTCGTCGATGCGCATGCCCAACGGCGTTGTGAAGAGCACCGCGACGCCGGGCACACTCCGGAGCGTCTCGCGCATGGCCTCTTCGAGTTGTTCGGAATTCCTCCCGGTGTCCGGTTTCAGGATGACCAGCACGTCAGACACGGTGTGGGGCATCGGATCTTCAGTCGCTTCCGCGCGCCCGGTGCGTCGGACCACGTCGTCCACTTCGGGGAACGTACGCAGCAGGTCCTCGACCCGGTGGTTGAGGCGGTCCACTTCGTCGAGGGAGGCCTCCGGCGGCAGAATCGTCTGCAACAGGAGTGCTCCCTCGTCGAGCTGCGGCATGAAGTCGGAACCCACGCGAGACCCCGCCACGAGTGCAGGGAGGGTGACCGCGATCGCCACCGCAATCACGATGCGCGGATGGCGCAAGCAGGCATCGAGTGCTGGCGCATAGGCACGCTTGATCATTCGCACGATCCACACGTCCTCGTCCACGCCGTGCGGATGCGGCCGGAGAAAGAGTCCGCCAAGCACAGGCACGACCGTGAGCGCCAGCAGCAGCGATGCGGCGACTGCCGCAATGACGGCCGCGGCCAGGGGCTGGTACATCCGTCCTTCGATGCCGCCCATGCTGAAGAGCGGCAGGAAGACGGCCATGATGATGCTCGTCGCGAAGGCTATGGGACGCCCCATCTCGACCGCCGCTCGCATCGCCGTCGTGCGGCGGGGACTGTCGGCATGCGTGGTCATGCGATGGACGACGTTTTCGGTCACGATGATGGCCGCATCGACGAGTAGCCCAACAGCGATGGCCAGTCCGCCGAGCGTCATCGTGTTCAGCCCCACGCCCAGCCGTCCAAGCAGAATCCCGGCGATGGCGATGGAGGCCGGAATTGTCAGCGTGACGATCGTGGCGCCCCGAAGGTCCCCGAGCAGGACGAACAGGACGATCGCCACAAAGACGGCGCCGAGGAGCACTGCCCGCCCGACGCCGCCGAGCGCTGACCGGACCAGCACCGACTGGTCGTAGACGGTCCGCAATGTGATGCCTTTCGGCAGCGCTGCGCGGATGGACACGAGCGCGTCGTTGATCCCCTGCGCCACCGCGACGGTGTCGGAGCCGAACTGCTTGATGATACGGGCGCTGACCACTTCGCCTTGCAGGCGATGGGCCATCCCTCGGCGGATGGCTGGCGCTTCGCGCACTTCGGCAATGTCGCCAATGAACACCGGCGTCTTGCCGCGCACCGCGACGACGGTATGCCGCAGGTCCTCGACGCTTGAGGCCCGTCCGATTGCCCGTACGGACCACTCCATCGCGCCTTGCCGCACGAAGCCGCCGGAGGCATTTACATTGGCTTCGTCAACAGCGTGCATCACATCGTCGAGGCTGATCCGCCGAGCAGACATGCGATCCGGATCGATCTGAATCTGGAATTGCCGAAGGTAGCCGCCGAGGCGTTCGACGGCGGCGACGCCAGGCACGGCGAGCAATCTGTTCTTGACCTCGAACTCCGCGAGGTCGCGCAGCGTCATGAGGTCGGCGGAACCTGGTTCCGCCTCCAGCGTGAACTCGAAGATCTCGTTCAACCGCCCGGTGACGCCTGACAGGAGCGGCGGGTCCGTGCCGGGTGGCAACTGTGCACCTATCTGCGCGACGCGCTCCGCGACAAACTGCCTGGAGCGGTAGTAGTCGGCATCCGGTTCGAACTCCACCGTGATCTGACAGACGCCAAGTTGCGAGGTGGACCGCACGCGGCGAATGTCGGGCAGCCCGGCCAATGCGGCCTCGATGGGGATGGCGATTCCAGTCTCGAGTTCTTCCGCACCCATCGCCGCGTTCTGCACGATGACGTTGAAGACGGGCGCGGAGAGATCCGGAAAGACGTCGCGACGCAGGCCCTGCAACGCCATGACGCCGAACACGGTGCCGGCGACCGCCAGAATCACCGCAAGGGCGGGCCGTCCGAATGAGACACGAATGACACGTTCGATCACGTCAGTGCTCCTCGTGCTCTTCGGCGGAATTCTCCGCCTCGGCCTTCAGCAGAAAGGCCCCGTCGACGACAACGGTGTCTCCCGCCTTGATACCAGACACAATCTCCACTTCGCCAGCCAGGTCCCGTCCCCGGCCTACGGGGCGAATCTCGAAGGTCCGTTCGTCTTTCGGGACGAAGACGCACCAGCGATCACGCACCCGCTGCAGCGCCGCCGCCGGTACCGCGAGCAGTCGGCTCTGCGCGTCACCGATCGGGAGCCAAGCGGTGGCGGACATGCCCGGCCGCAGCATCCCGTCCGCGTTCGGCATGTCGACACGCACCGGGACCGTGCGGGACTCGGGTTCCACCCGCTGACCGATGAACGACACCGTGCCGGACAATGTCTGCCCCGGCATGGCGGCGAACGTGATGCGCGCGACGGCGCCCACCTTCAGTCGTACCGCATCGCGTTCGAAGGCATGCACGGTCAGCCAGACGGTCGACAGATCGGCGATCTTGAACAGCGGCATGGATGGCTCCACCATCTGGCCCAGCACAGCGGCCCGTTCAACCACCGTCCCAGCGATCGGCGAGCGGAGGACCAATGTCGATGGATTCGGGTCAGGCGCGTCCGTCGCCACCCCAAGTGCGGCGAGACTGGCGCGCGCCGCCCGGACCTGGTCGTCGGCAGCCGCCAGTTCGTTCTCGGCCTCCTGCACTTCGCGCGTCGGCACGATGCGCTCCGCATTCAACGCTCGCTTCCGCTCGAGAGCGCGACCCGCCAGAGTTGCGCGGGCTTGGGCCGTCGTCAGCTCGCTGCGGCCCCGTGCCAGTTCGCCGCTTTGTAGCGTCGCGAGCGCCGCCCCAGTCGCCACGTGCTGTCCCACCCGCACCGGCAGTTGAATGATGCGCGACTGAATCGGTGCGCCCACCTCTGCATACGCGTTCTCGTTGATCCCAAGTTCGCCCAACATACTGGCGGCCTCGGCGCCTTGATGCTCTTCGACGACAGACGTGGTGACCCGGAGGTCTCTCAGCATTTCGTCGGTGACGGACACTGCGTTTTGGTCGCCGGTCGCCGCAGTCGCCCCCACGGAGGCTCGTCCGCGGTCGACCGCCTCAGGCTCGACCTTCGCCCCGCCTCCGCACGCACTGGCGCCCACGAGACCGGTGAACGTCAGTACCCAGGCAATTCTCTTCATCGCAGTACTCCCGCGGCGGCGTCCCGCATCATGGCCGTCTCGGCGGCATCGCGCAGTCGCTCGAGATATTCCAGACGTGTCTCTATACCTTCCCGTCGGACCACGAGAAGGTCCGGGAGACTCAATTCCCCCTCTTCAAAGCTGCGTTGCGCCAGTTGCTCATTTTCGAGCGCGCCTGGGAGCGCCTCCTGCGCGAGGGCGCCAGCGGCTTGACGGCGCATCACATAGGCGGCATGCAGCGCCTCGACGTCGCGCACACCTCTGGCTCGCGTCGAGTCCAATTCGAGCCGCAAGCGAGCAGCCAGCGCCGTGCCGGTTGCCCGCTCTTCCTGCCCACTCACGGACGTCGGGAGCGTCACGATGAAGCCGGCGACGAGGGCCTTGTCCGCGGCTTCGCGTTTTGCCCGAACGGCCAGGCCGAGATCTGGACGCCTGAGTGCCTGTCCCAGACGAACGGTCGCGAGCGCCTCCTCAATGCGCTCGTGCAGCGCGAGCAGATCCGGGCGCTGCGGCAGCGCTGCAAGCAGCCGAGCCAGGTCGACGGTGCGGTCGGCGTCCAGCTGCGTGTCGGTCGTGACCACCGTGTCAACAGGCAGGCCCACCATCTGAGCGAGACGCGCCGCAGCGAGGCTTCGATCGGAATCCGCAGCAAGTCTTCCGGAACGAGCCCGAGCCAGCGCGGACTTCGCGAGGTTGACGTCCAGGACGGCGATGTCGCCAGCCTCGTACCGCGTCGTCGCGATGCGGGCTGTCTCGGATGCCATCTGCTCGGCGGCGCTCAACAACTGGACGCGCTGCTCCGCGTAGGCCGTATCGAAGAAGGCCAGAGCCGCCGCCTCGAGCGCCCTCCGCCTGGCGTCGGCAGCTGCGGCCGTGTCGCTCGCAATGGCGGACGTGGCGGCCAGGATGCGCGCGGAGCGCTGTCCACCCGTTTCGAATGGGTAGCTGAAGCCGACGTCGATGTCCGTGCTCGTTCCGAGATCCGATCGTCGAGGGCCCATCGATGCGTCCGCCGTGGGGTTCTCACGGGACCGGACGCTCGCACCGATGAGTCGTGCCCGGGTTTCGTCGATGCGGGCGTCGGCAATCAACACCTCGGGCGACTGCGCCCGAGCGGACGCCAGCACGGACTCCAGCGTCAGGCGGACAGCCGCGGACTGAGCCAGGACGCCCGAGGGCGCGAGAAGCAGGGCTGCTGCACACAAACAACGAGGTACACGCATGAATACACACTCCGTCTCGCCCACCGCGGTGGGCGGTGGTGAGCAGACCAATGACGAGAAAGGTCAGGAACGGGTGTTACTTCGGAACGTGGAGGATGTCGTGCGGGGCGCCGGACGTCAGCGTGCGAGCGTACGCGACGGGGATGACGGAAACGGTGTCAACCGTGGCCAGCGGTGCGGCCACTCCGGGCACGGTCGGCTGTGCGCAGCACCCGCAGCGCACACACAGGGCCGGGCAGTTCCCGTCAGGAACCGTGTCGGTGACCGACGTGCAGGTCTCCGGCGAGACGAAAGCCATCACGCCCGAGGCGTCAGCCAGGAGAACTGCAAACATGGCACTGAGGAGAACTCGCAACACGCGCTCCTTGTATATCACGCTTCCGAACTCGGGCTACGCCGCCTGAATCTCATCGGGTATGTTGGGATTCCCGCGCGGCTGCCAAACGATGTCAGCAGGTCGGCCGTGATAAGGGCGCTCGCAATCAGCAATCACGTCTTCCAGTTCCGCAACACCGAGGTCGGATGTTGGGCGTTCGTTCGGACGATGCGATCGGGGTTGTTGGCGGGTGCGCCTCCATCTTCGTCGGCCAGCCCTCAAAAGCCCAGCTCACGGCGGCGGGCCGACCGGATCGCGCGGAACGCCTGCCGGTCGTGGATGTTCTCATCGCCGGGCGTCATCGATGGTGAGGACCCCCACGAGCATGTGGGCGTGGGTCACGCGGTGTTGGCCGCGGGGGCCCTCGGGTGCCCAGTGCTCGGCTACCCGGCGCGCTCGCGGGAGCGCACCCACTCATCCACCTCGGCTTCCAGCCAGCCAACCGCGTTGATGGAGATCCGACGATGCTTGGGAAAGTCGCCCCTGCGCTCGAGCCGCCAGATGGTGGACCGTGACAGGCCCGTGCGATCACGCACCGCGTCGAGTCGAATGAATCGAAGCGGGATTCGCTGCAGACGCGCCTCGAGATCGGAAGGACTGTGCTCTGATGCACGGTCGACCGTGACGCGCGGGCGCGGAGCGTCGTTCGGCTTCACCGGCCACCTCCCGAAGCACCGTTTCGGGAGGCGACCAGTTCGACGTCGTACCGGTCATCGTCTGGAACATAACGCAACACGCGCAGCAGTTCTTCGGCAGTTCGGCGCCCAGCTGTTCGTGTCATGTGCACCACCACCTGAATGGCTTCCCCGATCTGGTGCCTCACGGCACGATATGGAACATCAACGCCGGCCTGCAGCACGCACGACGTCAGCCGCGACAGTGCCTGAGACGCCGAGCTCGCATGGATGGTGGACAACGTCCCGGCGTGTCCGGTATTCAGTGCTTGGAGCAAGTCGTACGCTTCCCCGCCTCTGACTTCCCCGACCAGGATCCGGTCCGGCCGATGGCGCAACGTCGCTCGCAGCAGCTCGCGCATCGTGACCGCCGCCATGTCGCGCTGGGCCCGACGTTCCTCGAGACGCACGACGTTCGGCAGTGCGAGCTGCAGTTCCGCGGTCTCCTCCACGACGACGACGCGTTCATCCTGAGGGATGCAGGCTGTGAGTGCGTTCAGCAGCGTCGTCTTGCCGGTGCCGGTGCCCCCGCTGATCAGAATATTGTCCCGGCGCTCCACGGCATCTCGGAGTGCCGTCGCGACTGTCGGGGACAGGGTTCCGGCTTCGACGAGTTCACTGATCGTGAAGTACGACGGCCTGAACTTCCTGATCGTCAGCGCCGTGCCATGCAGGCTACAGGGCGGAATGACCGCGGCCACACGTGAGCCATCGGGTAAGCGAGCATCGAGAATCGGCTGTTCTTCCGAGATGTCATTCCCGAGCAGACGGGCGATATTGCGGACCGCCACTTGAAGATTGCGTTCGTCCACGCGTGCACCACCGGCGGCCTGCACGCGTCCCTGCCGCTCGACAAAGACCTGGCCTCCAGGGTTCACCATGATCTCGCTGACGCTGGCGTCTTGGAGGAATCCGGCAATCGGTCGGAGAAACGGCAGAATGATCTCGAAACTCATGTCACACCTCGCCTCGGCTCACTTGCTCGAAGTAGGTCCGTGTGCGGTCCAGGTAGTGCGGTTTCAAATAGCAGTAGGTAGGCGGCCGGGGGTTGAACCCGTCGTACGCGAGGACGATCGCCTGCGCGTTCTTTAGCTCTGCGAACACCTTCGCTTCAAACACGTAGTCCCGTTGGACCGCATAGCTCTTCGAGGTGCTGATCGTGGACTTGTGCGCGGCGGCCCGTCCCGTCAGCACGCTGATGCGCGCGTCCTGCCCGCTCTCGGACAGGTTGTAGTGCGGCACCAGGCGCTCGTCCTTGCCGCACAGGTCGCTCGCGACCTTCGCGCTGAAATCGTCGCTCAGCGCCAGAAACACCTTTGTGCGGAAGGTCTGCAGCAGTGTCCGCCAGCTCTCCCCCGGCAGCGCGGACTTGAGCGAGCTCAGGCT
>CALQBJ020000122.1 GCA_943328785.2 Bifidobacterium breve | reverse complement strand
GCGCAGATCACCACGGTGTCCCAGAACGTGCCGGTCGCCGACACCAGCGCCTGACGCACGGGGTTGCGCGACTGCGCGGCCGCGGCAACAATCGGCGCAGAGCCGAGGCCCGACTCGTTCGAGAACAGGCCGCGCGCCACGCCGTAGCGAGCCGCCATCGTCACCGACGCGCCGATGAAGCCCCCACCCGCCGCTGACGGCGAGAACGCGCTGCTTACAATCAGCTTCAACGCCGGCACGAGGAACTCCGAGCTCGACACCAGGATGGTGACGCAGCCGGCGATGTAGGCGATGGCCATGAAGGGCACGAGGATCTCGCAGACCTTCGCGATCGACTGCAGACCGCCGAGGATGACCGCCGCCGTGATCACCATCAGGACGACGCCGGTGAGCTGCGTGCTGACGCCGAAGTTGCTCGCCGCCATGGTCGAGATCGAGTTGGCCTGCACCATGTTGCCGATGCCGAACGAGGCAATGACGGTGAACAGGGCGAACAGCATGCCCAGCCACTTCATGTTGAGGCCGTTCTCGAGCGCGTACATCGGTCCGCCCAGCATCGTGCCGTCTTCCGTGCGCACGCGGTAGCGGACGGCAAGCAGCGCTTCGCTGTACTTGGTGGCGGTGCCAAGCACGCCGGTCAGCCACATCCAGAGCACCGCGCCTGGGCCGCCGAGGCTCACGGCGGTGGCGACGCCGACGATGTTGCCGGTGCCGATGGTGGCGGCCAGCGCCGTGGTCAGCGCCGCGAACGGGCTCACGTCGCCCTCGGCGCCCTTCTCCTTGGTAACCGACAGCTTGAGTGCCGTCCACAGGTGCCGCTGCATGAAGCCGGTGCGGACGGTCAGGAAGATATGCGTGCCGAACAAGAGGAACAGGAGCGGCGGACCCCACAAGAAGCCGTCAATGGTGGTGATCCAGCCGTGAACAACGTCGATCATCGAATCTCCCAAAGCAGATGGACCACCGCGCTCAGGTGACGGTGCCTGGTGAACCCTGAGTCTGGCACAAGGACGGAGTCCGTGGCGGGGTGCGCTTGACGGGACATCACGAAGTCGGGAGACTACGTGGACACACGCGCATGCACACGACCTGTCCCCGGTGCGGGGCACTTCTGGACCGAACTCCCCGTTCGCTGGTGGGACGGGCACTGTTCCGCAAGGTGCTCCGGTGCCCGAAGTGCGGCTACCGGCAGCGGGAATGGCGGGTGCCGTTCGAGTCGACGCTCACCTTCGTCCTGTCGCGCTACTCACGCTGCATCCAGTGCGGCAGCTACAAGGTGCGGCGGCTGAACGGCCGCGACCAGATCGACCGGGTCTCGCTGCATCCCCTCTCGATGCTGCTCGCGCTGACGATGGCGCCGTTCTATCACTGCAACCCGTGCCGGTTGCAGTATCACGAGTGGCGCCCGGCGCACCCGTCGGCGCGGACCGAATCGAAGTCGTAGCGCCACAGTACGTAGCGGCGAACCTTCAGGTTCGCGACAAGGCCGACCTGAAGGTCGGCGGCTACGTACTGTTACGGCTAGGCGCGGCCGGCGAACTCGCGCGTTTCGGTGTGCACCTTCACTTTTTCGCCTTCCTTGATGAACAGCGGCACCCGAATCTGCAGGCCGGTCTCGAGCGTGGCGGCCTTGGTGACGCTGCCGCTCGCCGTGTCGCCACGGACGCCCGGTTCGGTGTCGGTCACCGTCAACTCGACGTGCTGCGGGAACTGCAGCCCGATCGGGTTGCCGTTGTACTTCAGCACCTGCACCAGCACGTTGTCGACCAGCAGCAGGCGGTCGTCGCCCAGCGTCTCGCCGCGCAGCGTCAGCGTTTCGTACGACTCCTGATCCATGAAGTGATAGCCGTCGGCGTCCGCGTAGAGGAACGAGGCGGTCGCCTGCACCAGGTCGGGCTCGGCGAACTTGTCGCCGGCCTTGAAGGTGCGGTCGAAGACGGCACGGGTGATCAGGTTGCGCATCTTCACGCGGACCAGCGTCTGGCCGCCGCGCGCCGTCGGGCGCGACACCTCTACCTCGACGCAGTGGAACGGTGCGTCTTCGTACTCGAAGAACATCTTGCGCTTGATATCGATTGCTTCAATAAGTGCGGCCATGCTGGGGGATCATTGTAGTCGGAAGTCTGCGCTATCCTGTACGGATGCTCCAGCGCACCGACGACCTTCGGATTACAGAGACCCGGCCGCTCATTCCGCCGGCCATCCTGCTCGAGGAAATCCCGGTCAGCGAAACCGCCTCGAATGTGGTGTCCGACACCCGCCGCGCCGTGTCGCAGGTGATTGCCGGCGCTGACCCGCGCCTGGTCGTCATTGCCGGCCCGTGCTCGATTCACGACACCAAGGCCGCGCTCGAATACGCGGAAAAACTGAAGGCGCTGGCCGACCGCTACGCCGGCCACCTCATCGTGCTGATGCGCAGCTACTTCGAGAAGCCGCGCACCTCGGTCGGCTGGAAGGGGCTCATCAACGACCCCGATCTCGACGAGAGCTTCCACATCAACAAGGGGCTGCGCCTGGCGCGCATGCTGCTCCTTGACGTCAACGACATGGGGCTGCCCACCGCGTCCGAGTTCCTCGACGTCCAGGTCCCGCAGCACATCGCCGACCTCACGTCGTGGGTCGCCATCGGCGCCCGCACCACGGAAAGCCAGATCCACCGCGAGCTGGCCTCCGGGCTGTCGATGCCGGTCGGCTTCAAGAACGGCACCGACGGCAACGTGCAGGTCGCGGTGGACGCCGTGATGGCCGCGAAGTCGCCGCACTGGTTCCCGTCGGTCACCAAGCAGGGCGTGTCGGCGATCTTCCACACCTCGGGCAACGAGGCGTGCCACGTCATCCTGCGCGGCGGCTCGCGCACCGGCCCGAACTACGAGCCGTCACATGTCGCCGAGGCGTGCACGCGCCTGGCGAAGCACTCGCTGCCCGAGACGGTGATGATCGACTGCTCGCACGGCAACAGCCACAAGGACCACACGAAGCAGAGCGTGGCCGCCGCGTCGGTGTGCGACCAGGTGGCATCGGGCTCGTGGCAGGTGTTCGGCGCGATGATCGAGAGCCACCTCGTCGAGGGACGCCAGGACTTCGTGCCCGGCAAGCCGTCGGTCTATGGGCAGAGCATCACCGATGCCTGCATTTCGCTCGAGCAGACCGAGCCGATGCTCGAGGCGATGGCAGCGGCGCAGCAGAAGCGCGGCACGCGGTAGGTGGCTGGCGCCGGAGCCCCGTCGACCGACGGCGGTGCCAGCGTCGGCTTCATGTGGCGGGCCTTCCGCTACCGCAACTACCGCCTGTTCTTCGGCGGACAGGTGGTGTCGCTCGTCGGCAGCTGGATCACGATGACGGCGACGAGCTGGCTCGTCTACCGGCTCACCAACTCGGCGCTCCTGCTCGGTGTGGTCGGCTTCGCCTCGCAGTTCCCCTCGTTCCTCCTCACGCCGTTCGCCGGCATCTACGTCGACCGCTGGAACCGCCACCGCTTGCTCGTCGGCACGCAGGTGGCGTCGATGCTCATCTCGTTCGTGCTGGCGGCCCTCACGCTGTCGAGCACCATCTCCATCCGCTGGCTGATCATCGTCAGCGTCTGCTCCGGCATCGTCAACGCCTTCGATCTGCCAGTGCGCCAGGCGTTCGTCGTCCTGCTCATCGAGGACAAGCGCGACCTCGGCAATGCCATCGCCCTGAACTCGTCGATGTTCAATGCGGCGCGCCTGGTCGGGCCGAGCATCGCCGGCGCGATCATCGCCCTCACCAGTGAAGGCTGGTGCTACGCCATCGACGGCGTCAGCTACCTTGCGGTGATCGCCGCCCTGCTCGCGATGCGCGTGCCGCACGCGCGGCCGGCGCCGGCCGCGACGCGCGTCAGCCCGCTGCAGCAGTTCCGTGAAGGGTGGACCTACACCTACCGCTCGCGGACGATCCGGTCGGTGATCGCCGTCGTCGCGCTGGTCTGCCTCGTCGGCGTGCCCTACACGGTGCTGATGCCGGTGTTCGCTGCGGAAATCCTTGGCGGCGGTGTGCACACGCTCGGCTTCCTGATGACCGCCACTGGCGGCGGCGCGCTGATTGGGGCGTTGTGGCTGGCGTCGCGCCGGAACATCGCCGGTCTCACGCGCAACATTGCGGTGGCGGGCGCGGTCTTCTCGGTGGGGTTGATGGGCTTCGCGCTGTCACGCGCGATGTGGCTGTCGGTGCCGCTGCTCGTCGTCTCCGGCTTCGGCTTCATCGTGATGGTGGCGTCGAGCAACACGCTGCTGCAGACGATCGTCGAGGACAGCAAGCGGGGCCGCGTGCTGTCGTTCTTCCTGATGGCCTACTTCGGCACGACCCCGTTCGGGAGCCTCGTGGCCGGCGCCGTTTCCGAGCGTATCGGCTCGCCCTACACGCTCGTGGCGTGCGGTGCGCTCTGCCTGGTGGGCGTCGCCTGGTTCGCGACGCAGTTGCCGAAGCTGGACGAGGACATGGCGCCGGCGCTGGCGCGCCTCACGGCCTGACGGGCAGCGCGCGCGCATACGCCCGCTCCATCGCCTCGGCGGCGGCCATCCACCCGAACTGCGACGCGACCTGCCGTGCGGTGTCGCGCAGTGCCGGCCGCGCCGACAGTTCCTGCCACGTCTGCTGCAGCGCATCCGTCCAGGCGTCGACGCGTGCCAGTGGCACCCGGCCCACGCCGGCATCAGCAGCGGCCCGCATCACCTCCGACGCGTCGCCCAGCACCGGCAGACCCGACGCGAGCGCGTCGATCGCAGGCGCCGAATCGCCGCTGTCCGTGCGCCCTGGCGCCGCGAACAGGTCGGCCGCGGCATACGCCAGGCGGACATCGCGCCCGGTGAGATGCCCGGCCAGGTGCACGGCCGCGTCGACCCCTGTCGCCGCGACGCGCGCCCGCAGTGCTGTCAGCGCACCGTGGTCTGCCCCGACGACGAGCAACTGCGCCGTCGGCGCCGTGCGACGCCACTCGATGAATGCGTCGATCAGCAGCCCAATGCCGCTCGCGACGGACAGCCGCCCGGCGACCAGCACCACCGGTCCGTCTGGCAGGGCGAAGCGGGCGCGTGCCTCGGCGCGCGTGGCGGCGCCGGCCGCGTCGATCAGCGCGAGGCCGTGGCGCACGGTCGCGATGCGCGCCGCGTCGAGCGGCAGCCCCCGCGCCGCGTAGACCGCCGCGATGCCGGACGCCTCATTCTCGCTGGCCGCCACCACCAGGTTCGTGCGTGCGAGCAGGGCGTCGCCGCCCCAGCGATGCCAGCCGCGGCGCACCCACGGCGGCGTGGCGGCCTGCGCGGCGTCGTGCGGCGAGAGGACGATGGTGGTGGTGCGAGGCAGGACGGCCGCGACGCGCAGGTGCTCGACGGTGTACAGCTCGTGCAGGTGGACGACGTCCGGGGGGCGGCTCGTCACGAGCCGAGCCGCGTGACGCCTGAAGCCGATCGGTGTCGAGAGCTGCAGCCAACTGCGCAGTGCGCCGGTGACGCTCGCCACCCGTACGATGCGCACGCCGTCGACCGTGGTCTCACCGGGCCTGAGCCGTTCGTGCGGTGCCATCGCGTCGGTGGTCAGCACCGTCACGGTCAGCCCGCGTGCGGATTGCGCGCGCGCCAGCTCGAACACCCGGTGCGGCACCGGACCGAAGGCCCATGCCGGGGCGAGATAGGGCGTGACGTGCAGGACGTGCATGGCGGAGGAGACTCTGGCCGCCGGCGTCAGGACACGCGCAGCCAGGCGACGCCGGCCGCCACGAGCGCGATGGCTGCCAGCCGCGACGGCGAGTACGCCTCGTGCAGGACGGCAGCACTGAGCACCACGGCCACGATCGCCTCGACGCCGAGCACGAAGACGTACGACGCGCCCATGTCGGCGCTCTTCATGCCAAGCGCCTGCAGCACCGAGCCGCCGGCGAACAGGCCGAGGAATGCCAGCGTCGGCACCCACTGGGTGACGCCGCTCGATTGCTTCATGAAGAGACCGCCAGCCGCATAGGCGACCGAGGCGAGGATGAGCATGAGGAGCGTCATGCTCTCAGCGTAACCCGGGACTCAGCGCGGGTCGGTGCCGGCCGGCGAGAGGCGCGTGCCGGCGTAGCCGCCGCGCGTCAGCGCGTCCTGCGCGGCCACGGCCGCCTCGCGCGTGGCGAACGGCCCAGCGATGACGCGGAACCAGACACCGGTCGAGTCGGGGCGCACGTCAGCCGACACCTTGAGTGCGGCGAGCGATTCAGCGACGCCCTGCGCGCGCGATTCGGTCTTGAACGCGGCGACGGCAATCTGGAACGCTCCAGTAGTGGCGGGTTCCGCGGACGGAGGCGCCGACGGCGCGACCGCAGTGGCCGCGGCTGGTGCTGCTGCGGTGGTCGCGGCCTCTGGCGTCGTGCTCGCGTCCGGCGCGGCCTGCGGCGCAGGCTCGCTCGGCGCCGACGGTGGCGGCGTGGCGCGTATCGGCTGGGTCGCTGGCTGTTGCGACGGCGCCTCGGCCGGTGTGCGTGCCATCCACCACCAGGCGCCGAGAGCCACCACGATCAGCGCCAGCAGCGCGGCGCTGAGGTGCGTGGTCCGCCGCGGGCCTTGACTGACGGCAACCCCGGACACGTCGATCCGCAGGCGTTTGGCCGCGTCGATGACCGCCTCGGCGTCGACCACGCGCGACTGCCGCTCGTACGACGCATCGAGCGCGCGGTCGCACAGCGTGTTCACGACGCGCGGGATCCCTTCCGAGATGCCTGCCACCAGCTTCACCGCCGCCGGCGAGAAGCGGACGACGTTCGAGGTGTCGACGATGCCGGCGTCGACCCCACCGGAGAGTGCGGCTGGGGACGTGGCCACGGTGAGGCGCCGCTCAAGGTAGTCGCCGACTTCCGTTTCCGACAGCGGCTGCAGTTCACACCGGCGCGCGACCCGCTGGTTCAACTGCGCCATCTCCGGCTGGCGGAGGACGGCGTCGAGGTCGGGCTGCCCCACGAGCACGATCTGCAGCAGCTTGGCTTCGTCGGTTTCGTAGTTCGACAGCAGCCGGATTTCCTCGAGTACGCCTGGGTTCAGCCGCTGCGCTTCGTCGATCATGATGACCGCGTGCGCCTGCAGCGGGATGAGCGACGCCAGGAACTGCTGGAGGGTCGAGACGAACTGGTGCCGCGTCACCTCGGTCATCGGTCCGGCCGCGGGGGCGTCGACGCCGCTGATGATGCCGAAGTCGGTGAGCACCTGACGCAGCAGGTCTTCCACCTCCAGGCCCGGATCGAGGATCACCGAGAGGAAGGTGCGCGACTCGAAGCTCTCGAGCATCGAACGGCACAGCATGGTCTTGCCGGTGCCGATGGCGCCGGTCACCACCACAATCCCCTCGCGCCGTCGCAGCGCCGACGTCACCTGCTCGAGCGCATGGGTATGCGAACGGCTGTGGTAGGCGAAGCGCAGGTCGGGCGTGAGGCTGAACGGACGAGCGGACAGCCCGAAGAATTTCTCGGCCGGACTCGGCTCGAACGGAAGGGCAGGAGGAGTCGCCACGCGGCTTAAGGATAGCTCCAATCCAGCAATTGATTGACATCGTCGTCGCCGCCATTCAGACGGCGCCACCGTCGATGGCGCCGCGATCTCCGGTGACAGGCCCCTGGACAACCGTTGCGGCCGGCATACCGATGCCTGATGACGTTCGAGGTGAGCTGGATGACTCGCTCGATTGTGCCGAACAGGGGGCACAGCGGATAGCGTCTGCTGGTGCGCTGGCGCTGGCGCTGGCGCTGGCGCTGGCGGGCTGCGCCGTCGTCGACCCGTGGCTACGGAGCGGCCATCGTCCTCGCCAAGGTCGGCGTCTAGGCGGCCTTCGCCGGCTTCGTCAGCGGCGGCAGGCCGAACAGCGGCTGCAGCCGCTCGTACAGCGACCCGAACAGCGCCGCGCCCGCAACCGCGCCGGCCAGCGCGGCCAGCGCGTACACCTTCCCCTCGCCGATGTTCACCAGGATCGGTCCCGGGCACATGCCGGTCAGCGACCAGCCGACGCCGAACAGCAGGCTGCCGGCGATGGTGCCGCGGTTCATCGGCTTCAGCTCGATCTCGATCGGCGTGCCCGACAGCGTGCGTGCCCGCCGCTTGATCAGCCACAAGCCCGGCGCAGTGAGGAGGACACCCGTGGCGAGAATGCCGTAGAGCTGGAAGCGCTCGAACAGAAACATCCCCTGGATGTAGTCGTAGTCTGCGGCGCCCGAGCG
Organism: Bifidobacterium breve; assembly: GCA_943328785.2. GTDB lineage: Bacteria > Acidobacteriota > Vicinamibacteria > Vicinamibacterales > CAVVIG01 > CAVVIG01. Next base: position 3,474 of record CALQBJ020000122.1, on the reverse strand, counting down.
GCTGAGGGCGAATCCGAAGAGGGTGCCGAGCACGAGATAGAGCAGGGTCATGACAGTCTCGTCCTCAGCGAAGGATGACGCGGTAGAGCAGTTGTGTGGTGACGATGCCCGCCGCCATGAACGACGCCGAGGCCAGCAGGCTCGGCCACTCGAAGTTCGAGTTGCCGAAGATGCCGTGCCCGCTCGTGCAGCCGTTGGCGAGCCGTGTGCCGAAGCCGGTGAGCACGCCGCCCGCGAACATCCACGCCAGCACGGCGCCGTGGCCAAGGCCGACCGCCTGGTCCCACATGCCGAGCGCCCACGTCGGCGACCAGCCGCCGCCAAGCACCGCCGACAGGAAACCGCCCAGCAGCAGTCCGGCCATGAACGGGAAGCGCCAGACGCGCCCGCTCGTGATGGCGCCGCGCCTGAAGTAGGCCGTGTCGAGCACGACGCTGCAGATGTCTTCGAGGCCGCTGGACACGCCGAGCCGGCGGTTGGCGAGGAGCAGCAACGTGAGGGTGACGAAGGCGATGACCGCGCCCGCCGCAGCCCAGTGGATCGGCGTCAGCCCGTGCAGGATGAGAGGCATCTCGCGCAGTCTACCAGCGGCGAGCGGTCATCGCGCGAGCCTCCTGTCCGAGAGGGTCGCGGTTGTGTATCATGCGCAGCAAAGGTTCAGGTGTATCAGGAAGTCCCCGGCATCGATCAGCGCCTCGGCGAACTGCAGTCGCAACTCGACCGGCTGACCGTGTCGCTCCAGCTGTGGCGTGACCAGCAGGAGCAGCTCAAGCCGGCCGAGGATCGCCTCGCGGATCTCACCCACCAGGTGGCCAGCATCATCACCCAGTGGAGCAGCACCGGCGAGCGGCAGGCGCGCGCCGTGGGCCAGCTCGAAGAGCGCGTGTCGGCGTTCGGCGCCGCGGAAGATCGCCTGCACCAGGACGCGACCGAACGGCTGCGTGCTCTTGAACGGGTCATCGAGCAGGAGTGGACGGCGCTGCGCCAGATTCACGACGCACCGGTCCGCGAACTGCGCGAACAGGCCGACACCCTCAGTCGCGTGTCGATCGCCGCGACCAACAGCAGTGTCAGCGGCTTCGATCGCGCTGAAGCGCGACTGGTGGCGATCGAAACCGCCCTGAACGATCGGCTCACCACCGTCTCCGAACAGCTCGCCACGGCGGTCGCCGAGATCCGCGCCCTTGGCCCGGCTCGCGTCGCCGACTCTCCCGCTCCGGTCTGGCCGATCGACGGCGTGGTGCGGCTGCACAACCAACTGCGCGACACCAACGACGGCGTCACCCCCATTGACGCCACCGTGTCCGCGCCATCGCCGGCGCACGGTGCGATCGTGCCGGCACCGCTCGCGCTGCCGCCGGCGCCGGCCGACGTCGTGGCGCGGCTCGACTCGATCGAGCAAAGCTTCGCGGTGCACAATGCGGCGCTGCGAAGTGCCGCCGCTGAAGGCGCGCTCGTCACGCGCCGCGTGAGGCTGCTCGCCGGCGTGGCCGTGGTGGTCGTGCTGGCCGCCGGCCTCGGCGGCTGGACGCTGCAGCGTCAGGCTCGCGCCGCGGCCGAGCGCGCCGGCGCCGCCGAACGGCAGGCCCAGGACGCGGTCGCCTCCGCCAACCAGCAGTTGTCGATGGTGCGCGACGACGCCGCGAAGCAACTGGCCGACGCCCGCGCCGGCACGGCCCGCGCCCAGATGGTGAGCGACGTGGTGGCGGCGCCCGATCTCGTTCGCTTCAACATCGCCGGCTCTGGGCCGTCAGCCATGGCCGGACAGGTGCTGTGGAGCCGCACGCGCGGCGTGGTGTTCAGCGGCGTGCGCCTCGCGCCGACGTCCGTGGGAATGACCTACCAGCTCTGGATGCTCACTGACGGAGTGCCGGTGACCGCCGGCACCTTCGTGCCCGACGCGAGCGGCCGCGTCACGTTCACCGCCGACGCGCCCCGCGTGCCGCGCGCCGTCATCGGCGCGGCGCTCACGCTGGAGCCCGCTGGTGGCAGCGCGAGGCCGTCCGACCTGCTGACGCGCAATCGTGTGGCGGCGCCAGCGCCGCCTCCGCCGCAGTAAGCTGCCGGGTGCGAGTCGCATGAGCTTCAACCTGCACGAACTGCTGACCCTGGTCGGGCGTCTCGACGACGCGCCGGGGAGCGAGACACCGCGCGAGCGGTTCCGTCGCTTCCTGCTCGACCGCGTCAGCAGCGTCGCCGCGATCGCGGCGATGCTCGAGCAGTCGCAGGAGCGGCTGGGCGATCAGAGCGCACGCGCGCGGCAGGATCTGGTGGTCCTCCTCGGCCGCCACCTCGGCTTCGACATCACCTTCGGCAGCTACGAGTCCGTCGCCGGCGCTGTGCGCCTCGAGGGGCACTGGCGGTCCAGGCGTCAGGCGCGCATCGCCGTCGAGGTGCGCGGCGAGCAGACCAGCACGACGGATGTCGAGACGCTGGCGCGCACGGTCGCCGCGCTGTCCGCGTCGCTGCCGCCTGAGGCAGGCGAGCGCTGGGTTGGCCTGTGCGTCACCACGGACTACTACACCGGCGCGCGTCAGCTCGAGGCGCAGCTCGCGCGGCGTCCGGACCGCGACATTCGCGGCATCTCGACCGGCTCGCTGCTGTGGCTGGCCGACATGGCCGCTGCGGGGCGTGTCTCGCACAGCGACGTCCTGCGCCTCCTGACGTCAGGCCCTGACAGCGACTTCATGGTGAACCTCATGCGACGGCTCACCGAGTCGGTCGCCGGGGGACGCAGCGGCGCGGACTCGGCGAGCGTCGTGCGCCCGGCGACGGAGATGCCGGACGGCCCGCCGCGGCTCACGATCGTGGCGCGTCCGGAGCGCGAGCCCGACACCGGCTTCTGGCTGGTGACGCTGCTGCACGATGAGACCGCCACACCCGAGCAACTGCTCGATGCCGTCATCGGCCGCCGTCAGCTGCTCGGCATCAGCGATACCGGCACGCCACCGCCACCGCCGCCGGCGCGCGAAGGCGACTGGGTCTGCTTCCTCATTGCCGACATCGGGATCGTCGGCCACGGCCAGCTCGACTCGGTGATCTCGGATGCGTCCGCGGTGATTCGCGGCGCCAGACGGTTCAGCGTCGTCTTCCGCCTGAAGAACCTGACCCTCTACGACGCGCCGCACGTCGTCGACGACGACGCGCTGGCGCACCGGATCATTGCCGGCATGCCGCCAGAGGCGGCCGGCGCCTTCGTCTCGCCGGTCTCGCGCGACGAGTACGAACGGCTGACGGTCGGTCCGTCCGGCGACGTGCTCGCCGCCAGTTCCTGAGTAGAGCCGTTTTGGTGTCGGTGTAGTACGTAGTGTCCGGCTTCAGCCGGACTTTCTGGGGTCCGCCTTCAGTGTGCGCTATCAGGACATCCGTCACACTTCGTATCAGGACATTGGTAACAGATCGGGCTAGGGTCATCCGGGAGGAGGTCCGATGCCCTGGCTGGAGACCAATGTGCACGAGCAGCGACTGCAGTTT
>CALQBJ020000121.1 GCA_943328785.2 Bifidobacterium breve | reverse complement strand
TCGCAGTTGCGGTTCGACCCCGAGGCGCGCAACCTCCGGCACACGCACATCACGGTGTCCGACGATGGGCTGTCGTGGCGCGTGCAGCAAGTGCTGGTTGATGCGGAGCAGGAGTTCGACTCGATGGCAGACTTCCACGTCGATCTGCCGGCGTCCACCGATGCACACCGTCCGGTGCTGTGGCTGCGCGCGCTGGGTCCGGTAGCCGACAGTCAGCCCTCATAGGTAAGAACGTCGCGGGCAGCCCCTGGGGACTCACGGCTCATCGTCTATCTGGATCCGGAACGCCGCACTGAAGTCCTCGCCAGGCCCGGCGATGGGGAGGTTCCGGCCCGTCGTCAGCGCGCTGGTCGGCGCCGTCATCGGCTCGAGCGCGACGAACTCCTTGCCTGCCGGTGCGAAGATCTGGGCGAACGCGTAGCCCGAGAGACACTCGACTGTCACCCGACGCCCACCACCGGCCAGCGTGAAGCCCTCCGTCCCAGAATGCAGCGCGAAGCCGTCGTCGAATACGGCGTCGCCGCCTCGTGCACCTTCCACGCGAGTGTGGCGTCAGGACGCCGTACTTTCTTCACGTTCTGCCCAACGCGGTGGCAGCGGGTTGATCGGCGAGTATCAACGCCTGCTCACGACGAATCCCGCCGGCGGGAATGGCGCTGTCGCCGTCGCGCAGGCGCACGAGCATGTTCGCCTTCTCGGCGCCGGTGACCACCCAGAGAATGCGGCGTGCACGGTTCAGTGCCTGATAGGTGAGGGTCATGCGTCGCCGTTTCATATAGACGCCGGTCAGCGCGACATCCCGGTCGACGACGGTCAGCACTGGATCGTTGGGGACCAGAGACGCCGTGTGGCCATCCGGCCCGAGCCCGAGATGCGCGAGGTCGAGGACCGGCGGTGTGCCGGCCAGCATGGCGAGGGTGCGCGCGTAGCTCCCGGCGGCGGCTTCAAGGTCGGCCTCTTCGACCGGCATCGCGTGGATGTGCGCCGGCGACAGCGGCGCGTGTTCCAGCAAACTCTCGCACAAGTTGGTGAGGTTGCGGTCCGGATCACCGGCAGGAGCGATGCGTTCGTCCACCTGGACCACGTGCACACCTGCCCAGGGGACATCCTCGCCGGCGAGGATTCGAATGTCGATCATGGCGTCTCCAACAGTCAACACTGAGTCCTCTTTCACAGTAGCACTTGCCAGCGGACACCGAGGACCACCGCACTGTCGATCACACTCCAGGCCTTGGGACCTGGGAGCCGGCGGCTCCTCACTACTCAGTCCTGACCTCTCGGCACGCCTCCAGTGGTCGCTCGTGACGACCACTGCGGCCGAGAGTCTGCGGCGTGTGAAGGGCCATGCGGACAGGCCCAGACTCGTCGCCGCACTTCGGGCACGCGGTCAACGTCTCGGGCTCTGCGTCTCAGACGAGGAGAACGTCGCGTAGAATCTCAATCGAGCCGCCGCCGAGTATCAACAGCGCGCGGAACATCCCCCCAAGGACCACGTGTTGAAAACCGGAGTAGTGTCGATTTCGATCGCCCTCACGATCTGTGCGTGGGTTCCCGCGCCGGCGCAGGGACAGGGCCGTGCTCCGTCCGCGATCGCAGCGGTTCCTGCACAGGCAGCCCACCCGACCACGGTGACGCTTGCCAGTGGCGAGCGTGCGGTGGGACAACTGGCGCCATCGGACGCATCGACGATCAATCTGAAGAGTGACGGCCTGGGCACACTGACGTTGCCGTGGAAGAACATCGCGACTGTGGAGTTCGGTGACGCGATCGTCGTCACACTCGCCGACGGCCGCAGCGTCAGCGGCCGCGCGACTTTCACGGCGCCGACGACGATCGTGCTGAAGAGCGAGGCCGGCAACACGACGATCGATGTCACGACGATGACGAGTGTGATCTGGATCGATGAGCCGGTGACACCGCCGACATTCGGCGACCATTGGAATATTTCGGCCGGCAGCCAACTCCACGCCAGCCGCGGCAACTCGGGCACCACGGACTTCGTCGGCGACTTTTCGATCACCAGGCAGGATGACCGCAACCGGCTCGGCTTCTACGGCAACAGGAGCTTGAGTAACGCGCTGAGCGGCGATGCGTACGCAGCGACCTCCGACAGCGCCGCCGGCGGTGTTCGCGTCGATCGCGACATCACGAATCGTCTGGCCGCGTTCGTATCGGCCGACGCTCAGCATGATCGATTTCAGAAGGTGGAGCGACTCTGGGTGACGATGGGCGTGGCGGCGAAGATTCGGACGAGCACCGCCGCGAGTGTCGCCATACCGGTCGGCCTCTCTCGCGCGCACGACCGGCAGCTTACTCAGGTTACCGGCACCGGCACAGCGCGTGATGGGCGCGAGTTCGAGCTCAGCCGTGCGTACAACGAGCTGCAAATTGGCGATAGCCTTCGGCTGCATCTGCACGGTACGCGAGCGGTCCTCACGCAGGGGCTCACCGCATACGTGCAGGTCGGCTCGGCGTCAGTGTCCGTCGATGCCGGCGCCGGGCGCGGTGTCAGCAGCAGGCGTCCAATCACGGGCAACGTGCGGACCGAGTTCTCGGCATCGGTGAAACTGCAGTTGGCAGGGTGGTTGGGCTGGCAGGCGGGTGTGGACGACAGCTACAGCCGCCAGCCATATCAAGACGTGAAAACTCACGACGTCACGATCTCATCGGGGTTTACCTTTGCCATCGGTCGAACCGATCCGAACTCCTACGGCGGGGCATCGAGCCAAGTCGGACGGCGAGTCACCAGCAGCGATCTCCCGAAACGCTAGTCACCGGGAATGACTGTGGATACAGGGCACTCCACGCCTGAGCCGATGGCCACGCTAACGTGTTACCAATTACTGGATATCACCTATTGAAGTGCGGAAGCTTCGTGAAGAAGAGCAGGTGCCTTCTGTTCGTCGTCGTGGCCAGCGCGTGTGCTTCTCCTGAATCATCGCCAACTGTTCCTACCAGCACGGCTGCGAGCTCAGGCACGGTGTCTGCCGCGGCGACGCGCATTCTCGCGCTGTCAGGTGATGTGGCGTTTGGTTCGGTGAACGTCGGGGCGACCGGGACTCAGACGCTCACGCTCAGTAACACTGGAAACGCCGCGCTCACGTGGACCAACGTAGTATTTACAAGCGCGAGTGGTTCGGTCTTCACGAGAGATACGACTGCGGGGGTGATCGCGGCAGGCCGGTCCCAGACCGTGACGCTGACCTTTGCACCCGTGGAGGCGCGGTCCTACAGCACGACGCTGACGGTAACCAGCGATGCCACCAGCGGGACCAGCACCGCGGCAGTCACGGCTCTGTCGGAATCGGTAGCCAGGCCCCCGATGCTTCCGTCAACCGCCGCAGTCTATCGTGGACCTGGGGCCTGCACCGGCTGCGCGGAAGCACTAGCCACATTGCTCCAGCAGGCGGGATTCGCGACGAGATTCATCGGGCCTGAGGACCTCAGCCGGGATGCCACGTTTGAGGGTATCAGCCTCTACGCCCAACCCGGTGGCGACGATACGATGTCGGTATACCGGGCCATCGGACCACAACGATGGCCTGCCGTCGTCACACGCATTCAGCGTTTTGTTCGAGGCGGGGGCCACTACCTTGGCGTCTGCCTTGGTGGCTTTCTGGCTGCGCGATGGATGGATGATCCGGAGACTATTCCGGCACTCCAACTCGTCTCCGGCACCGCCGACTACTATACGCAGACGCCGCGCCCGTACCGGCAGGACCAGGTGATCCCGGTCGTCTGGCTGAGCCCACCAACTACGCGCTTTGTCTATTTTCAAGAGGGGCCCACGTTTAACGTGCCTGGCGCGACAATCCTTGCCCGCTACGAGAACGGAACCCCGGCGGTTCTCGTGACGACATATGGGGCCGGACGCGTTGGACTCAGCGGCGTGCACCTCGAAGCCACATCTGACTGGTACGCGTCGTATCACTTGAACGACCCTGATGGCCCCGATGGCGACCTCGGACTCAAGTTGATTGGCGCGCTCTCTACAGACCGCTGAGCACAAGGGCGAGTGGTACACCTAGGCCGGTGCTGGCGCGGCGCCGCCAACGCTGCTCGGGGAGAACGTCCTGTCGATCGATCTGGACGACCTGCACCTGTTCTCGTTGCACCTCTGGCTGTGGCGCATCTACAATCCCGGCTTCACACCAAGGAGCGGAACCCACCCATGCGACACCTGAAAGCCGCCACACTGACGCTCGGAGCCATGGTTCTGGCAGCGCTGCTGCCGTCTGCCGCCTTCGCGCAGGGGGCGACCAAGGCGATGTTCCAGGACAACTACGCCGAGGTGAACGGACAGCGCCTGCATTACGCCAGCATCGGAAAGGGCGACCTCGTGCTGTTCCTGCACGGCTACCCATCGTTCTGGTACCAGTGGAAGGACCAGATGGCCGAGATGGGGAAGGACCATCTGGCCGTCGGGCTCGACATGCGCGGCTACAACCTGTCGTCGCGCCCCGAAGGGCTCGCACCGTACGAGATGACGCATCTCGTCGAGGACCTGCGGCAGTTCGCCGAAAAGATTGCCGGCAAGGGCAAGAAGTTCACGCTCGTCGCGCACGACTGGGGCGCCAATGTCTCGTGGGTGTTCGCCATCCTGCACCCCGAGATGCTCGAGCGGTTGATCATCGTGAACGGCGCGCACCCGATCCTCTCCGAGCGCGAACTGCGCGAGAACCCGGCGCAGCGCTATGCCAGCAACTACTTCTTTGTCTTCAATAACTATCTCGCGCCTGGCGAGCAACCGGTGGACGAGAGCACAACGGTGGAAACGGCGACGCGCCGCGCGCACACCGGTTTCGTTGAGGCCGAGGTAAAGGCCGGACGCTACACCGAAGCCGATCGTCAGGCCTGGATCGATGCGTGGTCGCAGCCCGGTTCGACGACGGCCGGGCTGAACTACTACCGCGCCAACCACCGGAACCCGCCGTTCAACGAGACGCATCCGGCCTCCACCATTCCGCGCTCGTGGTCGGCGTCCGAGATGCTGAAGGGGGCGAAGTCGACGGTCCTCCGTGTGCCCACGCTGGTGATCTGGGGCATGAAGGACTCGGCGATCCTCACGGGTCACCTGAGCGGCCTCGAGAAGCTGGTGCCGAATCTCTGGGTGAAGCTCTATCCGGATGACGACCACTGGATCATGCTGGCGAAGCATCTCCAACTGGCGCAGGACATGCGGCGCTTCATCGACGGGCAGGCGACGTTCCCGAAGGAGTCGGTCTACCGAGGCGCGCGGTAGCGGCGTGGAATGTGCCCTGTCGCCGACCTGAAGGTCGGCAGCTACATACTGTTGTCGCCGCGCACCTTCAGGTGCTCCCCTTGGTGCCCGGACATGCGGCCGAAAGTCTCGGTTCATGCGAAGCGCCGACGCTTGTGGCGGACCCGTCTCACCCGGGGCGCGTTCGCCTCTATAATCCCGCTTCATGACGAAGACCTCCGTCGCTGTTGTAGGTGTGGTGCTCGCGGGTGTGATGTCGGCCGCGCTCGTCGCGCAGGACCGCGAGGCGGCGCGCCTGGCGCTGATTGCTCGCGGCACGTCGCTCGAGCTCCCGACGACGTATGTGCCGCCGCCGGGCGAGAAGATCGAGCACTACGCGTCTGGCTACGCGAAGATCATGTGCACGGCGGTCTTCGTCTCCGGCCTTGATCCGGCCTTCGCCGCTGAGAACGTCGGCTACTTCACCGCGCCGTACGAGTCGCGCACGGCACTCGGCACCCCGAAGATCGATCGCCAGAAGCAGACGGTTGAAGTGACGATGCCGAACGGCACCGTGCGCGTGGCGAAGCACGTCGGCAGCCAGGGATGCGTGACGTTGCCGATTGGCAAGACCGACGTGTTCTTCACGCCGTCGATCGTCGCCCCGAAGGTGCCCGACCCGAAGACCACGCCGTGGCCGATGGGCGACCTGCTGCCGGCCGGTCCGCCGCCAGTCGGTGTCGACATGGCCAAGGTGCAGGCGGCCGTCGAGGCCGCGTTCGACCCAGCCGCGATGACCGGCAGCTTCGTCGTCACCTACAAGGGGCGCATCATCGCCGAGCGCTACGGCGACAACATCACGCCAACGACGCCGCTCGAGAGTTGGTCGATGGGCAAGAGCCTCAGCGGCACGCTGATGGGCATCCTCATCAAGCAGGGGGTCTACTCGCTCGATCAGCCGGCGCCGATTCCTGAATGGCAGACGCCTGGTGACCCGCGCCAGAAGATCCGCATCCGCGACATCCTGAACATGTCGAGCGGCCTGCGCATCATCTCGCCGAACGATCCCGACTACGACGAGAAGGGGACCTACCCGGATCACCTCTACTACTACACAGGGTCGATCGACGCGTTCAAGTATGCGGCGACGCGTCCGCAGCAGTGGGCGCCGGCGACTGTCGGCCGCTATCGCAACACTGACCCGGTGCTCACCAACTACATGACGCGACTGGCCGTCGAGAAGCGCGGCGAGAACTACCACGCGTTCCCGCAGCGGGCGTTGTTCGACAAACTCGGCATCCGCACCTTCGTGATGGACACCGATCCGTACGGCAACTTCCTCACGCACGGCTACGAGTCGGCGTCGGGCCGCGACTGGGCGCGCATCGCCAACCTGTATCTGCAGGACGGCATGTGGAACGGTGAGCGCATCCTGCCCGAGGGCTATGCGAAGTTCGTCGGCACGCTCGCCCCGGCCTGGATTGCGGACAACCGCCTGCAGTACGGCGGGCTGTTCTGGGTGAACGGCGACGGCGCGTGGCCCGCACCGAAGGACATGTACTTCATGTCGGGCGTCGGCGGTCAGCAGGTGCTGATCATCCCGTCGCATCAGTTGGCCATCGTGCGCCTCGGCCACTACAAGGGGGTGCAGGCGGCTGGCCGCGCCACCAGGAAGGCGGTCGGCCTGCTGGTCGAGGCGGTGCAACCGGTGCGGTAAGGCGGGGCAGAACGTTCGAGTCGTCACCGACCGGTCTGCGTCAGGCGCCGGCGGGTCAGGGCCGGATGCGAGACAGGTCGTCGGCGGCAGTTGCTGCCCGGAGTCATCTCGACCATAATCCTCCCGATCAGGTTGACGCTCGACTGCCGCGCGTGTGAGAGGTGCGCGGACATGAACAAGACCGCTGCCGATATCGCGCTGCGGAACGACCCGCGCGTTCCCGCCCGCCCGCTCGGATTTCCGCATCTACCGCCGCCCGTGCCGACCGCGAGCGTGGATGGGGCGTTCAGCGAGGTGGCGCTGCGGGTGCGCGCGCTGGCAGCCGACACCTGGGGGGCGCCACGGGTCGTCGAGATGGTGGGGCAGCATCCGAGCTATGTCGGCCTGCTCGCCAAACTGCAGAAGGTTGCGGCCTACGACGAGCCGGTCCTGATCAGCGGCGAGAGCGGCTCGGGCAAGGAATCGCTGGCGCAGGCGATCTATCTACTGGGTTCCCGCCGTGCGAAGCCGTATGTCGTCGTCAACTGCCCGCAGTACCAGGACGGTAACCTGACGGTCAGCGAGTTGTTCGGCCATACGAGAGGCAGCTTCACCGGCGCCACGACTGATCGCAAGGGCTGTTTCGAGACCGGCAACGGCGGCGTGATCTTCCTCGACGAGATCGCCGACCTGCACATGAGCGCCCAGGTGATGCTGCTCCGTGCCCTCGCCTCTGGTGAGTTCCAGCCGCTCGGGTCCGATTCGACCAGAAGCGTGAATGTCCGGGTGGTGGCGGCCACGAACCGTGCGCTCGAGCAACTGATCGTCGCCCAGCAGTTCCGGCACGACCTGTTCCTCCGCCTGCACTACTTCATGTTGCGCGTGCCGCCGCTGCGCGAACGCGGAGACGACTGGCTGGTCCTGCTCGACTTCCGCCTGTTCCGGCTTCGCCAGAAGTACGGGGTGGCGAAGAAGTTCTCGCGTGACGCCCTGGACCGGCTCGCCGCCTACCATTGGCCAGGCAACGTCCGGCAGTTGAACAGCCTCGCCACCTCCGGCTACGCGATGGCAGAGGGGGATACGATCCGGCTCGCCGACTTCGAGACGCAACTCGATGTGGGCGGCGGCGTGATGGTGGGGGCGAACGGCAGCGCATTCTTCTATGACCAGGCGGTGCCGATCGTCGCGAACCTGGTCCTCGCCCTGCGGGACGGTGTGCCGCGAGCCGTCACCGACATCCTGGCGATGGTCGATCCCGCATCGACCGACATCGTGACGCGTCTGCTTCGCGACCTGGTTGGGGCCGGCGCCCTGTTCGCGGATGTGCCATCCGATCGCGGCGTCTAGTCCGCCGCGAGACGCAACCGGCTGTGCTCGACGAGGGGGCGAGGCGCGCCTCAGGCCATCTGACGCCAGCCGGGCTGCGTGCCTTGTGATTACACTTATTGCGTGGGCTTTCTCGCACGACTCCTGACGCCTTCACGGGTACCCGCGCTGACGCGGAGTCGCGTCTACACCTCGTACGCGGTGGCCATCGTCATCGATGTCGTGCAGTTCGGTCTCGGCCCGATCGGGTGGGCCGGTGCCGACGAAGTGCTCGATGTGATTGCCGCCGCGGTGCAGTACCGGCTCCTCGGCTTCCACCCGCTGCTGCTACCGACCTTCCTGCTCGAATTCCTGCCGATCACCGACATGCTGCCGACGTGGACCGCCTGCGTCGCGATCGTCATCAGCACGCGCAAGGCACGCGTCGATGACGACCCGCCGCCACCAGGCCCAGGCCAGGTGATCGACGTTTAGCGACGACGACCGACGTAGCCCCGCACCTTCAGGTGCGCCCGGCTCCGAGCGCCTGACGCACGATCCTGGAATCGAGCGCCACGGCCTCACGTCCGTGGTCGTCGCGCCGGTGCCGCTCGACCCGTGACCGATCGTCGGGATGGATGATACGCAGCAGCAGGTCGGGGTCGGCGCTGAAGTCGTCCGTCGCTACGTTCGACGGGGTGACTCGGGTCGAAGCGGTTTCTTGAGCACGTAGAACGCGAGGTCGTCTCGCTTGGGCAACCCCCAGCGTTCATCGCCGTAGGGGAACGGCTTTGTCTCTCCGGTGTTGGCATAGCCGCATCGCTCGTACCAGGCGACGAGCGTCTCGCGCTGGATGATGACTGTCATGTGCATCTCCTGCGACTGCCAGTGCGTCACCGCCCATGCCTCGGCCGACCCGAGCATGCGCCGCCCGATGCCCTTCGCCTGAAGCGTCGGCTTCGTCGTCAGCATGCCGAGGTAGCTGTGCTTGCCCTGCCGCTCGAGGTGGACGCACGCGATGATGTCGCCGTCTTCCTCGTGGACGAGCACCACATTCCCGTCGGTGGCCATCTCGGTGGCGAGCCGATCTGCGTCGATGCGGATGCCGCCAAGCAGGTCGGCTTCGGTGGCCCAGCCGGCCCGGCTGCTCTCGCCGCGGTACGCAACGTTGACGAGGGCGACCAGGGCAGGGACATCGCTCGCTGTGGCGAGCCGGAGCGCGAAGTCGGCGGACATAGAGAATGGGCTGAGCTAATCAAAAAGCGGTGGGGGTGTCAACGCGCACGCGGAGCGTAAGGCGCCACGGGAGTCGTAAGCGTGGCGAGGGGGCCGGACACCGAATGTGGCGCAAATGCGCGCGGCGGTGACGGCATTGGCCTTGCCCCTCGAGTTGGCCGGTCCACCTGTCTGGTGCCGACAACCTCGAGGAGAGCTTGATGAAGAACCTGTTCCTGACGCTTGCAATGACGGTTGGCGCGCTCGGCGCCGGCGTCACGTCGGCCCACGCCGACATCTACACACTGACTGCCACCCTGAGCGGCAACGAAGAGACGCCCGCACCTGGCCTCAACACCGGTGCGTTCGGCAGCGCCACGATCACGCTCGACACGACGGCCCGCACGGTGACCTACCGCGTCGATGTGTTCAACCTGCCGAGCGGCGTCACCGCCAGCCACATTCACGTCGGCGCCCCCGGCACGGCCGGCCCGGTCATCATCAACTTCGCACCGCCGGTGAACGCTTCCAACGACTTCGCCTACGCGGGCACCGTGCCAGAGGCGCAGTGGGTGCTGCGTGCCGATCAGGGCATCCGCTCGGGTGAGGACATCATCCAGGCCATTCTCGGCAACAACACCTACGTGAACGTCCACAGCACGGTGAACGCCGGCGGCGAAGTCCGCGGCCGCCTCGTGCTGAAGCAGGACTAGGCACGCCGCCGTGCACCTCGTCACACGGTCCAGCTCCATCGCCGTGGCTGCATGCGTCGCACTGGTGTGCGGCGCATGCGGCGGTGCCAGCCCGTCCAGCCCCTCCTCCTCGTCCGGCAGCACCGGCACGACGACGAGCGGTGGGGGAGGCGCGACCGGCGCGACCATCACCATCACGTCGGCTGGTGTTAGCCCGAAGAGTGTCACCGTGGCGTCTGGCTCCTCGGTCACCTTCATCAACAACGACAATCAGCCGCACGACATGTCGTCCGACCCGCATCCACAGCACACAGACTGTCCGGAGATGAACGGCGTGGGCTTCATCCAGCCTGGTCAGACGAAGTCGACCAACGCGTTCCGCACGGTGCGGACCTGCGGTTTCCACGACCACAACCAGCCGTCGACCGTCGCCCTGCAGGGGAGCATCGTCGTTCAGTAGCGAGGCACGGCGTACCGGCCGACCTTCAGGTCGGCCGGATCATGTCAGCGCGCTACGGCACGGGTGAACAGGTAGTCCTGTCGCACGGTGTTCTCGATGTAGTACGCCCGCGTCAGTTCCATGTACTCGTGACGCATCGCCGCGAGCCTGTCGGGGTCGGCCATGAGCGCAGCCACCAGGTTCTGCATCGGCCCGACCGAGTGCTCCGTGAACTCGCGGAAATGATCGAGGCTGAGTGCGGGGAAGTGCATGGTGCCGCGCGCGAAGAACGGCGGCTCGAACCCCACCGCCAGTCGCTCGCTGACGATGGCGGGGTTGCCCCACATCGGTGGCGGCATGGCGCCCGGCGGTGGCGCCGGTGAGTGGCGGGCGATGAAGGCGAACAACCGTCCGACAAAGTGTTCGGGCGGCCAGGTGGCGAGCACCACGCGGCCTCCTGGCCTCAGCACGCGCCGCATCTCGGCGATGGCCACGTCGGGCCGCGGCGCGAACATGTGGCCGAACTCGCTCGTCACCACATCGAACGAGGCGTCGGGGTAGGGCAGCGCCTCGGCATCACCCTCCTGCCACTCCACGTCCACCCGCGCGATGCGCGCGTTGTGTCGCGCCTCTTCAAGCAGCGCGGGCGTCAGGTCGACGGCCTTCACCTGCGCGCCGGCGCGTGCCGCCGTAATGGCCACGACTCCCGTGCCGGTTCCCACGTCCAGCAACTGCTCGCCGGCCGCGACTCCCCCGAAGGCGACCAGCCGTCCTGCCACGGGCGTGGTGAAGATGGCGGTCGGGGCAAACGAACTCCACATCTCGCGCTGACGTGCCTTGAATCCGGCAAAGGGGTCGGTGCTGGTCACGGGGCCCTCCTCGTGCACGGCGCCATGCCGCGCGTCGCCGCATGGTATATCCCCCATGGACAATCGGCGCTCAGAAATGGACACACTCCGGCGCGCCTAGAGCCGTTTCGGTGTCGGTGTAGTACGTAGTGTCCGGCTTCAGCCGGACGTTCTGGAGTCCGCCTAGTGGCCTGTACAGCGTGACCGGGTACTGGTACGCTGCCGCGCCATATGGCGCTGAGGTTGAATTCCGAAGAACGAGCGGAACTTGAGGCCCGGTTGCGGAGTCGGACCATTCGCGTCGAGGCCG
>CALQBJ020000120.1 GCA_943328785.2 Bifidobacterium breve | reverse complement strand
GTCCCCGGCTTCCCGTCGTGCCCCTTCTCCATCAGCGGCACGGCCATCATCGTCGACGGCGACACCCTGCGGATTCCGTATTCGGGGACGACGTGCCTTGGTCCGGTCAGCGGCGAGGACACGCTCCGTCGTCCGACGACACCGCAACCGCCCACCCAGCCGCCGTCGCAGCCGCCGACGCAGCCGCCGCCACCGCCACCAGCCGAGAACCCGCATCATGTCGGGCCGGGTCCGCTGTCATTGGCACGGACGGAGCAGGTGATCAACGCGACAGCCGACGAGTTCCCGCAACTGATCACGGCGCGACCGACGGAAGGCGAGGCGCAAGCGGCGGCCACAGAGCTCCTGCGCCGCATTATCTGGCACCTGCGACGTGCGGGATACCAGGCGGGGCGACAGAAGAACCCGTCGGGGGCGATTTCAGGGGACAAGCTGACGGTGTTCGCCGATGGCGCATGGCACGCCATCGACGTGTTCTATGACTACGGGACGCCGGGAGTTCCCGTGAAGGTGATCTTCTGGGAGGTCTTCCCGGCGAGCCCGCTTGCGGACGAAGGGATTACGGACTAGCTAGTCCGCCAGCCCCTCGGCCTTGCGTTCGTCGGCGGTGATGATGCCGGCGGCCGCCTTCACTTCGGAGTCGAGCGTGAGCGGCACGTGCGGCACGGTGACGAACTGCTTCACCGGCGCCGCCGTGCCGTCGATCTTCAGCAGCGTCATCAGGCGCGTGAACCGCTCCTCGAGCGACGCGCCGATAGCGTCGCGGTTCGCCACGGGCATGCCCCACAACTGACGCTTGAACGGGCCGATGGCCTTCTTGCGCGCCTTGTAGAGGAACTGCTCCTCGGTGTCCTTCGGCTTCCGCTCTTCCGTCGCATGCTCCTGCAGCCACGCGTACATCTCGGCCTTCAGCGCGGCCGGGAACTCCGGGTGGTCGTAGACCATGTTCTGAAAGTCGGTGGCGAGGTGGATCTCGCAGGCACCGACACGCGGGAACGCGTCGAACGCCTCGAGCGGCAACGTGGAGGCCCCGTGCTGCACGGCGCCGCCCATGCCGTACGTGCGCGCGGCGGTGGACAGTTCCTGCAGGGCGTCGAGGTCGATCGCGACGTCCTTGCGCACCGTGCCGTCAGCGTTGATGAAGCCGCCGTGCGCGGTGCCGGTCTGGACGCTGATCTTGCTGATGCCGACGATGATGCCGCGTTCCTTCAGCTTCGCGTTGATGCCATCCATGTAGCAGTGCAGCTCATGGATGTCGGAATTCTTGCCGCCCACTTCGCCGATCTCGCCGCCGATCGAGACCGTGACACCGGCCGGCTCGACGCTGCGGATGTAGGCCGCGAAGTCGGCCGCGAGGCTGACGTTCACTTCCTGCTGCTCGACCAGCGTCGGCTTATCGAGATCGACCAGCGTCGACGTGTCGATGTCGATGTTGTAGAAGCCCGCCGCGATCTCTTCGCGGATGAGGCCGCGCAGCGTCTCGAGTTCCTTCTCGCGCTCGGGGCTGTTGTACTTCTTCGCGTTGGTCTGGACGTGGTCGCCCTGAATGAACAGCGGCCCGGTGAAGCCCTCCCGCAGGGCAGCGGCGAACAGGATCGACGCGTATTCGTGCGGACGCTGTTCCGTGTAGCCGATCTCCGACCGGGCAATCTCAAAGATGAACGCGCCGGCGTTCAGCGTCGTCGCGGCGCGGATGACCGCGCGCGCCGTGTCGTAACCCATCGCGCGGACGTTAATGGCCGGGACGGTGAAACCGCCCGCCTTGCCCTGCCCCATCGCGATGTAGAGGTCGTGAATCGACGCGGGGCGGATGCCCGCGGCCGCAGCGACCGAGCGGATGATCCAGCGCGCCGCGCCCTTGATCTCAGGGCTCGCGCCGAACGCGGCGGTCCAGGCCAGCCGATCAATCACGTCCGCTGACAGTGCCGCGCCCTGGGTGACGGTGATCGCATCGCCAGCCACCGTGGCGACCGACGCGACCGCCTCGGCCATATCCTTCACAGATTTGAACATATTCGCCTCTACCTCTCGCTTCGCAGCAGCCCCTCCGGCCAATCGTTTATGTTAGCGGAAGCGCGGGAACACCGCATCGTGCCTATGCGCGCGGCACGGGATAACTGAACTCCTCGATGGTGGCGGCCGCGACGGCGCCGGCCACCATCTCGGCGATGGGCAGCGCCGCCTCGGCGCGCAGGACGTCGGCCAGCCTGGCGCGCGTCGCCGGATGGCGCGGCATGAACAGCGTGCAGCAGTCCTGGTCCGGTATGTTCGAGATGGTGAGGCTGCCGATGGCCTCCGCCTGGTCGGAGATCTCGTCCTTGTCCATGCCGACGAGCGGCCGCAGGATCTCGAGCGAGCAGGCCTCGGCAATGACCGTCATGTTCTCGAGCGTCTGCGACGCCACCTGACCGACCGCCTCCCCCGTGACCAGCGCCCGCGACTTCCACTTGCGCGCCAGTTGCTCGGCGATGCGCAGCATCAGCCGGCGGTAGATGACCACCCGGTACTGCGGCGGCACGGCCAGCACCACCTGCTGCTGCAGTTCACCGAAGGCCACCATCGCCACGCGCGCATGCTGCTGGTACTGCGTGAGCAGCGTCACGATTTCGCGCACCTTCTCCTGCGACGCACGCGACAGGATCGGGTAACTGTGGAAGTGCACGAACGACACCGTGCAGCCACGCCGCATCATGCGGTAGGCGGCCACCGGCGAGTCGATGCCGCCGGAGACGAGGCAGGTCAGCCGTCCGCTCGTGCCGCTCGGCAACCCGCCCGCGCCGGGAATCTTGCCGAAGAAGTAGAAGGCGTGGTCGGGCAGCATCTCGAGGTGAATAGTCAGCGCGGCGTCGTCGAGGTCGACCTTCCACCCCTTTGCCTGCTTGATCAGTCCGCCGACTTCGCGCTCGATCTGCGGCGACGTGAATGGAATGCGCTTGTCGGCCCGGCGCGCGCTGACACGGAACGTCGGCACCTCGATGTCGGCGAGGTCGGCAAGGATGGCATCGGCGAGCGCCTGGAAGTCGTGCGGGGCGCGTCCGGCGAGGGAGAAGTTGGCGATGCCGAAGACGTGCCGGATCCGCTCGCGCGCCGCCTCGAAGCTTGCCTCTGGCGCCAGGTCGATCTCGATCCGTCCCATAACCGAGCGCACGCGCGGCACGCCGATCCCCTTCAGCGCATTCTTCAGGTTCTGGACGAGAATCTGGACGAACCACGGACGGTTGCGCCCTTTGAGGGCCAATTCCTTGTAGTGAACAACTATCGAACGCATGTCGGAAGTGCCGCCTCCGCGGCAAGATGACCGCTTCGCACAGCGGCCTCGATCGTAGCTGGCAGGCGGGTGCCAATCCAGTCGCCGGCGAGGAAAAGTCCGCGGACCGGGGTCCGCACGGATGGCCGCGCTGGCTGCCCCGGTGCCAGCGAGAAGGTGGCACGCGGCTCACGGATGACCGTGGCCCGCACCACCTGCGCGTCGCGCGCGCGCGGCAGCGCCCCCCGCACCTCGTCGAGCGCGGCGTCGATCAATTGCGGGTTGGTCCAGCGCAGCACGTCGGCGGCGCCGCTCGAGACGAGCGACAGGTGCGACGCCGACTCGCCGAACACGGCCCGCTTGTCGAAGACCCACTGCATCATCCGGCCGGGCAGGCCGACGAACGGTTCGTCCATCACCACCAGGTCGAACCACAGATTCACCGTGACGATGGGCGAGGCACTGGTGCCGCTGGCTGCCGCCAAGACCGGCCCGAGTGGCGCCGTGTCGCCATCGAACAGGTCGTGCAGCGCAAACCAGGGTACGGCGGCAATCACCGCAGGGGCCGACAGGGTCTCACCCGCCACCATCACGCCGGTGACCGCGCCGTCATCGAGCCGGATGCGCGCGGTCGCACCGGTGCGCACCGAGCCGCCGCGCTGCTCGATGTAGGCGCGCGCCGGTTCGGCATACATGAGGTGCAGCGGCGTGGTGGGGAGCACGATGGCCGCTGCCGTGGCGTCCGGCCCGAACATCTCGGCCAGCACCCGCACGAACGGGTCGGCCGCGGCGATCTCGGGCGGCTGGTTCAGGGCGGCCAGCGCCAGTGGTTCCCACAGGAGCTCGCAGAGGCGCGGCGTCTGTCCGCAGCGCGCGAGCCATTCGGAGACGGTCCCCTCGGCGAGAAGGGGTTTCTCGGGCAAGGTCCGGCTAAAGCCGGACACTACGCGGGACGGCTGTACATCTGTAGTGTCCGGCTTTAGCCGGACCTCTTCCGCCAACGCGCGCTGCGCGCGTCGTAGCGGACCGGCCATCTTCAACACCGCCAGCCGGTCGCGCCAGCCGAGCGCCGGCCACGTGAACACACCGGCCACCAGATGCAGCGGCGACGGCAACGACGGGCAGCGCAGACGCGACACGCGACCGTCGCGCTCGATGGTCGTGACCGACAGCTCGGGTTGCCGCCGGACGTGCCCCTCGGCGCCGATCTCGCGCAGGAACGCCAGCGTCTCGGTGTAACACCCCATCAGCACGTGCTGGCCATTGTCGACAAGTTCGCCGGTCTCGCGCTCGGCGAACGCGGTCGCGCGGCCGCCGAGCCGTGCGCGCGCCTCGAGCACGAGCACGCGTGCGCCGTCACGCGCCAGTCGCGCCGCCGCGCTCAGGCCAGCGAACCCGCTGCCGACGACCACCGCGTCGTACTGGCTCACAGCTGGAACAGCCACTGGCGCAGCGCAATCAGCGCCTGCAGCGGCTTGGGCGTACGCACGCGCGACGTGAACACGTCGTAGCCGCGACGTTCGATGCGGGCGAGGGTCTCGGAGTAGACCGCGCGCATAATCTCGGCCGCCACCAGGTGCCGCCGATCCTCGGGCGGACGCACCGCAATCGCCTGCTGGTAGTACGCGCGCGCCCGCTCGCACTCGAACGTGAGCAGCCGACGCACCGGCACGGTGACGCGCCCCGCCGCGAGGTCGTCCACCGTGCAGCCAAACCGGTGCAGGTCTTCCATCGGCAGGTAGACGCGGCCGCGCTCGAGGTCGCCGCGGACGTCGCGGACGATGTTGGTCAACTGCAGCGCCACACCCAGCGCCAGCGCGTACTCGACCGATCCCGGATGCTGGCAGCGGAAGATGCGGATGCAGATCATCCCGACGGCCGACGCGACGCGGTGACAGTAGGTGAGCAGTTCATCGAACGTCTCGTAGCGCGCGTGGTCGAGGTCCATCGCGACGCCGTCGATGACATCAGCAAACGCCTGTCGCGGCAGGTCGAACTCCGCCACGAACGGCTGCAGCGTACGCCCCTGCGGCGTCAGCGGCGTCTCCGCGCTGAAACAGCGCGCCAGTTCGTCGCGCCAGAACCGCACGGCGTCGTCTGGCGGCATGGCCTCCGGCGCGTCCGCTTCATCCACCGCATCGTCCACCGCGCGGCAGAACTCCCACACGGCGATGATGGCGCGGCGCTGGTCGGCCGGCAGGACGAGGAACGAGTAGTAGAAGCTGGTCTTCGGCGCTGCCATCAGGCAGCCGCCTGCGGCCAGCGCGCCGCACGCCACAGCAGCGCCGGGACGTCGCGGCGGCTCAGGGTGGGACGGTGCGTCAGGATGTGCACCCGCTGCTCGTGCACCCGATCGAGGATGCGCGCGCCGCCGAGCCACGTGAACCGCAGCTCGAGCTTCAGCCTGCCGCGCACGCGGTCGCACACCAGCCGTCCCGCGTCGAAGCTGCGGCGCGTGTGCTCGACGCAGCGCTCGATGGCGTCGGCCCACGCGGGCGTCACCTGCCCGGCGCGCAGGTCGTCGAGCGAGGCGCCCGCGGCGGCATAGACCTCGCGCGGCACATACAGGCGGCCTGCTCTCCAGTCGCGACCGAAGTCCTGCCAGAAGTTCGCGAGTTGCAGCGCCGTGCACAACGCGTCGGACGACTGGTCCATGGCCTCGTCACGATAGCCGCCGATGCGCAGCACCAGCCGCCCCACCGGATTCGCCGATCGGCGGCAGTAGTCGAACAGCTCGGCCCACGAGTCGTACTGATGCCTCGTGGTATCCTGCGCGAACGCGCTCAGCAGGTCGTCGAACCACTGCAGCGGCAGGTCGAGCTCACGCATCGAGTGGCCGAGCGCGATGAAGATCAGGTCGTCGCGGCTCTCGTTCGACGCCGGATACGTGCCTCGCGCCACCTCGTGCAGCCGCTGCTGCCAGGCACGCAGCCGGGCGCGGCGCACCTCGGGCGCATCCCCTCCTTCATCGGCGATGTCGTCGGCCACACGCGCGAAGGCGTAGACCGCGGCGACGTGCGGCCGCATCGGTGCGGGGAGCAGGCGGGACGCGACCGGGAAGTTCTCGTAGTGGTTCGCGGCGAGCGACGCACATGCTTCGTAGGCACGGGCGAGCGACGGGTTCACCACTCGGTTTCGGGCTGGTGCGCCCGGTGATTAACGACCCGTGCGAGCACGAAGAGCAGGTCCGACAACCGGTTGACGTAGCGGATGAGCAGGTCGTCCGCCGCCGGCGTCAAGCCGACGATGCGGCGCTCGGCGCGCCGGCAGACCGTACGGGCAACGTGCAGGGTACTGCCGGCCGCTGCCCCGCCGGGCAGGATGAAGCGCGTGAGCGGCGGGAGTTCCTGCTCGAGCCGATCGATCAACCGCTCGAGCCGCTCCACGTCCTCGTCGGCCACGAACGCCTTGGTGACGCGATCGGCCAGGCGCTCCGCGGGGTCGGCCAACTGCGCGCCAACGGCGAAGAGGTCGCGCTGGATGCGGATCAGCTCGGCATCGAGGTCGGCATCGAGCCCGCTGGCGCGGACGAGACCGAGCCAGGCATTGAGTTCATCGACCTCGCCGTACGCATCGACGCGGGGGTCGGCCTTGCTGACACGGCTGTTGTCGAACAGAGCGGTTTCGCCGGTATCGCCGGTGCGTGTGTAGATTTTCACTGCTGGGAGCCGTCGGGAATTATACGAGATGACGAAGACGCCACGCTCGCGGCGCGCCGCGGCGCCCACGCTCGAGATGCCCGCGCCGCCCGATCGGCGCCGATTCCGTACGCGCCTGCTCACCTGGTATGGCCGGCATGGACGCGACCTGCCGTGGCGCACGACCGACGATCCGTACCACATCCTCGTCTCCGAGATCATGCTGCAGCAGACCCAGGTCGACCGGGTCCTGCCGAAGTATCACGAGTGGCTCGGCAAGTTCCCGTCGCTGCACGCGCTCGCGTCGGCCGACGAAACGCACGTCGCCGACACCTGGCGTCCGCTCGGCTACAACATCCGGCCGCGGCGCCTGCAGGCGATCGCGCGCGAAGCGGTCGAGAAGTACGACGGCCGCCTGCCGGACGATGAGGCGACGCTGCTGTCGTTCAAGGGGATCGGTCAATACACCGCCGGCGCCATCCGCAGCTTCGCCTTCCGCCAGCGCGCCGCCATCCTCGACACCAACGTCGCACGCGTGCTGTTCCGCATCTTCGTCGGCAGCGGCGACCCGAAGAGCCACGCGATGAAGAAACACCTCTGGGCGGTTTCCGAGGTGATGATGCCGCAGAAGCAGGTGTTCGACTTCAACCAGGCGCTGATGGACTTCGGGGCGATGGTCTGTGTGGCACGCAACCCGAAGTGCCTGGTCTGCCCGATGTCGAAGGACTGCCTGTCGTACCAGACGGGCCCGATCAACGCGCGGCCTTGACCACGTTCGCCGGGATGGGCCGACCTTCAGCTGCGCATGCAGCTACGTCCTGGTCGTCAGCAGGCGGATCAGCTCGTCGTCGGCCGGCGGGAACTCCAACTCGCGGAGCCGTTCACGCGGCACCCACTGCATCGCCTGCCCCAACTGCGGCAGCGGCTCGCCCTGCAGTGTGCAGGCGAAGAAGTGGAGTGCGATGCGCCTGTCGCGGTAGTCGTGGGTGATGGTGAACAACTCGTCCCCCACGGTGCAGTTCACCGCGAGTTCCTCGCGCATCTCACGCCGCAGGCACGCCTCGAGCGGCTCGTCCTCCTCGCACTTGCCGCCAGGGAATTCCCACGTGCCCGCGAGGTGGGTCCCTTTCACGCGGCGCGTCACCAGGAAGGTACTGTCCTGTTCGACGACGGCCGCGGTCACGACGATGGTCTTCACGCGCGTGCGACGAACGGCAGGAGCGTCACCTGCGCCGGGGCTCCGTCGGCGGTGGTGACAGCGGTGCCGGGTTCGATGAAGTCGCGCTTCACGTAACCCAGCGCCACGGGACGGCCGGCAGCCGGCGAGAACGCGCTGCTGGTGATGCTGCCGATCTCCTTCTCGTCGGCCAGCAGCACGGTCCCAGGCGCCGGGACTGCCGCGCTGGGGTTGAACGTGAGGCCGACCAGCTTGCGCGCCACCCGGCCGTGGCCTCGATGCAGCACGCGGATGATGACCTCCTGCCCGACGTAGCACCCCTTGGTGAAGCTGATGGCCGTGGCCTCGATGCCGGCCTCGAGCGGGATGGTCTCTTCGTCCATGTCAGGACCGAAGCGCGCCACGCCCGCTTCGATGCGCAGTTGCTCGGCCGTCGCCTCATCCGCAGCCACGGCACCAGCGTCCAGCAGCAGGGCGCGAACGTCGGCCAGCGTTTCGGCCGGCACCAGCAGTTCGAAGCCGGGCTCTCCGGTATCGTCGACGCGCAGCACAATCACCGGATGTCCACTGGCCGTGCCGCGCACGTTACCGTGCACCGGCAGATTCACCAGCGTCTCGGCGTCGCTGCCGACGACCGCATTCACCGCGAGGGCGGCGTCTGGCCCCACCACAGCGACGCTGCCGAAGGTGTCCGTCACGTCACCGAGCTGGACGTCCTCCGAGAAGATGAACTGATCGAGCTTCGCCAGCACGACGTCCTTCGTGGCCAGCGGCAACGTGAGCAGAATCACGTCGCCCAGCTCGTAGACCAGAAGGTCGGAGATCAGACGCCCCTGCGGCGTGAGGTAGGCGGCATAGCAGCCGTGTCCCGCGTTCAGCGCCGGGATGTCGTTGGTGAGCAACCCTTGCAGGTAGGTGGCGCGGTCGCGCCCGGACACGACGATGCGTCCGCGGTGACGCGCGAGAAGCGCCGCATGGGTTCGCGCCGCCTGATACGTTTGAGAAAATGCAACCGATGTCATGGTGTTATGGAAAAATGTGCCCGTGTTCGATTGTACCCGTGCCTCCGTCGTTGCGCTGGCTGCCGCGCTGATCATTGGTCCGATCTCCGGACGGGCTGCCGCGCAAGGTGCGGCTGAGTCCAACTTCAACATCTACATCCGTTCGACGCAGGTCGGCACCGAGTCGGTCACGGTCGTGCGTGGGCCTGACGGTATCACCATCACCAGCAATGGCCGGCTTGGAGCGCCCATCAATGTCGTCACGCGCCAGTTGAAGGCACGCTACGACGCATCGTGGAAGCCGCTCGAGTTGACGATTGACGCCAGCTTCAGCGGCCAGGACTCGACGCTGAAGGCGCAGGTCTCCGGCACCGCCGCCACCGTCGAGGTCACCGCCGCGCCTGGTGCGGCTGCGGCGACCCGCACCGACACGATCGACCCGCAGGCGCTCTTCCTGCCGACCCCCTTCATCGCACCGTATGAAGCCGTGGCCGCGCGGGCGGCAAGCGCACCCGCGGGCACGACACTCTTCCTCTATCAGCCCGGACAGGGCTCGTTCACCGGCATCGTCGGCAACGCGGTGCCTGAACGCATCCAGACCGTCGACCGGGTCATCAACGCCACACGCATCGCGGTGACCTTCCAGGTTGCCGGCGCGCCGCCAGCCGAGACGGAGGTCTGGGCTGACGAGAATGGCCGGTTGCTGCGCCTGCGCGTGCCGGCGCAGGGTCTGGAAGTAGCCCGCGCGGACATGGCCGCCGTCTCCACGCGTCGCCTGACGATGTCGCGCCCGAACGACGAGACGGTGCGCATCGACGCCAACGGCTTCTCGCTGGCCGGCACGTTGTCCAAACCCGAAGGTGCCACCGGCGCGCTGCCGGCGGTCATCCTGATCTCGGGGTCGGGGCCGAACGACCGCGACGAGACGGTGGCGGGCATTCCAATTTTCGGACAGATAGCCGACGCGCTGGCGAAGGCCGGGTTCGCGGTGCTGCGCTACGACAAACGTGGCGTCGGCCAGAGCGGCGGACGCGTCGAAGCGGCCACGATGACCGACTACGCGGACGATGCGCGTGCCGCCGTGCGCATGCTGAGCAGCCGCAAGGACATCGACCGGCGCCGCATCGCGATCGTCGGACACAGCGAGGGCGGCTCGCTGGCCCTGCTGGTGGCGGCGAAGGAGCAGCGCATCGCTGGCGTCGCGCTCCTCGCCACGGTCGGCACGACCGGCGCCGACCTGAACATGTATCAGGTGACGCGTGCGCTCGACCGCGCCAACCGTCCGGCAGCCGAACGGCAGACCACCCTCGACCTCCAGCGCCGCATCCAGGAGGCGGTGCTCACGGGCAAGGGCTGGGAGACGATTCAGGTGCCGCCGGCCGTGCGCCACCAGGCAGAAACGCCCTGGTTCCAGAGCTTCCTCGCCTACGACCCCGCGAAGATCATGAAGGCTGTCGAGCAGCCGATCCTGATCGTGCAGGGGGCACTCGACACACAGGTTCCGCCCGATCACGCGGACAAGCTCGAGGCGCTGGCCCGCGCCCGCAAGAAGAACGGCGGCGTCGACGTCGTGAAGGTGGCCGGCGTGAACCACCTGCTCGTGCCCGCGAAGACCGGCGAGGTGGACGAGTACGACCGCCTCGGCAACGTCAGCGTGAGCCCCGAGGTGACGAACGCCCTGACGGCCTGGCTGACGCGCACCGGTCCGTCGAAGTAGCGAACCGCTAGAGCCGTTTCGGTATCGGTGGGGGACGTAGTGTCCGGCTTCAGCCGGACTTTCGGCGGTCCGCCTGAAGGCGGACACTACAGCGGTCCCGAAACCGCGCTAGCCGCGGAACCAGTTGCGGCCGTCGGACTTCGCACGCCTGAGTGCGCTGTCGGCCCGGTCGATCAACTGCTGCAGCGTCAGGGGCTCATTCGGCGTGATCGTCGCGACCCCGATCGACACGGTCACCGGCGGCAGCCACAGCACGCCCGCACTGGTCTGCGGCCGATTCGTCTCGACGGCTCGACGCAGGCGGTCCGCAGCGGCCAGCGCTTCGCCATGCGCGACGTTCGGCAGCAGCACCGCGAACTCCTCGCCGCCGTAGCGGGCCAGCAGGTCCTGGGGACGGAGTCCTGCCGTAAGCGTGCGTCCGATATGCACCAGCACGTCGTCACCGACGAGGTGGCCGTGGGTGTCGTTCACGTGCTTGAAGTGGTCGGCGTCGATCATCAGCACCGACACCGGCTGGTCGGACCGCAGCGTGCGCTGCAGTTGCCGTTCGAACGCTTCGTTCAGCCAGCGGCGGTTCCTGAGTCCGGTGAGCGCATCGACCGTGGCCGCCTTCTCGTACTTCCGCTGCATCCGGTCGGCATCCTGCAGGCGCCGGTTGTCGTTCCGCACGCGCTTCGCGAGCATCCGCAGCAGGTTCCTGGCCACGACCGGTACGATATCGGTGACGTGCCAGAGCTGCTCGCGCTCGATCGCCAGCACCAGCGCCTCGCCGTCGGCAAAGACATCCGCCGAGACCTCGAACCCATCGATCAGCGACAGTTCGCCGACGCACTCGCCGCGCGTGACCGGCACCAGGGCGCGCGCGGCTCCGGGGATCCGCACCTGCAGAGTGCCTTCGAGCACCAGGAACAGCACGTCGTTCTCGTCGCCCCTGGCCAGCAGGCGCTCGCCCGGTTGCAGATGGCGGAGTTCGGATCCGGCCATCATCGCCTTGAGGACAGGCGCCGGCGCTCCCTCGAACAACGGGGCGAGGTTCGGTGAGGCGAAGATGTCCGGGTCGG
>CALQBJ020000119.1 GCA_943328785.2 Bifidobacterium breve | reverse complement strand
GCTACCGCGGCCAGGAAGAGCCGTCGATCTACTCGCTGGCGCCGGAACGGACGCTGTTCATGTGTTCGTTCACGAAGCTGATTGCGCCCGGCGTGCGCACCGGCTTCATGATCGGCCGCCCCGACATCATCCAGAAACTGGCGAAGGTGGCTGAAGACACCTACATCTCGCCCGGCTACCTCGCCCAGGGCATCACCTACGAGTGGTGCCAGCGCGGGCTCCTGCAGCCGCAGATCGAGCGCCTGAAGCAGCTGTACCTGCCGCGCCTCGATGCGTGCCTCGCGGCGCTCGACACGTACATGCCCGGTGCGGTCGACGCGCGTCCCGACGGCGGCTTCTTCGTCTCGCTGACGCTGCCTGAGGGCGTGACCACCAGCAAGGTTCGCGTCGAAGCGGCGACGCGCGCGCTGAACCTGTCGGACGGCCTGGCGTTCTTCCCGAACGGCGGCGGCGAGCGCTTCCTGCGTCTGCCGTTCTGCGCGCTCACCCCGGCGGAGATCGCAGAAGGCGTGCGCCGCCTCGCCGAGAGCGTCGCCGCCAGCCGCGCCTAGTTCCGATCGAACGCACGATGACGGAGGCCGGTACCTGTCCGGCCTCCGGCGTCTGCCCAGAAAGCGGACCCCGATGGTGAACGACGTGGCCAGTCTGCGGTCGCTGACAGTACGCGCCGGGGCCGTCCTCTGCCTCTGCGGCGCGCTGGCCGGCTCGGCCTGCCGTCGCACCGAACCCGCACCTCCCGCGCCCGCGGGGCCACAGGTCTCGGGCACCCTTCGCCTCTCCGGGCTGCGTGGTGACGTCCACGTCGACCGCGACCCCTTCGGCATTCCGCACATCACCGCCGCCAATACCGACGACCTGTTCTTCGCGCAGGGGTTCGTGCAGGCGCAGGATCGCCTGTTCCAGATGGACCTGTGGAAGCGCGCGGCACAGGGACGACTGGCCGAGGTGATGGGGGCGAACTTCATCCAGCGCGACTCGATGACCCGCCGCATCCAGTTCCGCGGCGACTTCGAACGCGAGTGGCAGAGTTACGGCCCGGACACGCGCCGCATTGCCGTCGCCTTCACCAACGGCATCAACGAGTGGGTGCGGCTGGCGCGACCGCAACGGCCCGAGGAGTTCGTGCTCGCCGGCTGGGAGCCTGAGCTCTGGAAGCCGGAAGATCTGTTGAATCGCACCGATACCTACCTCGCGAGCAGCGCCGCGCTCGACGACCTGGTCCGTGCGCGGCTCGTGGCGACGCTCGGACCCGCACGCGTCGATCAATTGCTGCCGCCTCAGCGGGGACAGCACACGACCCGCGACCTCGGCGTCGATCTCTCAGTCGTCACCTTCGCCGTGTCGGATGCGCTTCGCCGCATCGGCACGCCGCCGTTCTTCCTGACGCTCGCCGGTCCGGTCAGCGAGACGGCTCGTCCTGGCCAGCGGAAGCCCGATGTGCAGTTGACGGCCGACGCCGACTCGCCCTTCGGCGGCGGTGCGGCGGCGGTGCCCTCGCGTGTGCCGCGCCCAGGCGCGGGCCGCACGTGGCTGGTCGATGCGGCACACAGCGCGTCGGGTAAGCCGCTTCTCGCCGTCGCCGAAAACGACCGCCTCGAAAATCCGTCGCGCCGGTATCTGGTGCAGCTCACCGCTCCGGGCTGGAACGTCGCCGGGGCGACGTCGCCGTGGATGCCTGGAGTGGCCATCGGCCACAACGACCGGATCGCCTGGGCCTACACGGCGTCAGACGATGACACGCAGGATGTGTTCGTCGAGCGAACGAACCCGGACAATCCGCATCAGGTGGCGCGTGACGGCCGCTGGGTCGACATGCAGGTCGATCGCGAGCGCCTCACGGTGAAGGGGCGCACCGCGCCGGTCGAGTACGAACGTCTCTACACCCCCAACGGTGTCGTCATTGCGCAGGACCGCGAACGCGGGCTTGTCTACGCGCTGCGCTGGACCGGTACCGAATACGGCGGTGCAGCGGAACTGGCGTCGCTGGGCATTGCCAGGGCGGAGTCGTGGCCGGACTTTCGGGCGGCGTTGGCCCGCTGGGAAGCGCCGGCGGCGGAGTTCGTCTACGCCGACGTCGACGGGCGGGTGGCGCGCCAGCGCGCCGGGCTGGTGCCGATTCGTCCGGCGGGTGCCGGACTCCTGCCATCGGCAGGGTGGCTGGCGGCGCGCGGCTGGCAGGGGTTCACCGACCTGAGCCTCGAGACCGACAGCACCGAATCGGCCGGCACCACGGAAGGGACCGTCTCGGCGGCCGACCTCCAGCGAGCCCAACTCGACATCCACTCCAGGAACGCCAGCGCGCTCATCGCCAGACTCGAAAAAATTGGGGTTGTGCCAAAAGAAATAGAGGCCGTCCGTCCTGGTCTGGTCGCATGGGACCGTCTGGTCAGGGCGAATTCGAAGGAGGCGTCGCTCTATCGCGCCTGGGAGCGGGCTATTCGGCAGCGGCTTGCGGCCAGGCTGGTTCAGGCCGAGCTGGTCCAGGAATTCGCGCTCAGGCTCGACCCGGTGGCGCTGCTCAATGGCCCCGTCTCGAGCGGCGCCGGGGGGGACATCGGCCCCTGGCGCGATATATTACTGGTGGATGCCCTATCTGATGCGCTCAACGCGCCGGTCGGCCAGGCCGACTCTCGCGCGCACTTCACCTTTCCCCACCCGCTCGCGGTGTTCAATGATGCACGCCGGCGGTTCGATGTCCATGGGTATCCGTTGCACGGTCATACAGATACCGTCTTTTCGACCGATGGGGTTCGCGGGCCGGTGCTGCAGGCGGTGTTCGATCTCAGCGACTGGAGCCGAACGGCGGTGACGAACCCGCCAGGGCAGGCCGGCTCGCCTTCGAACCCGCACTACGACGACCTGGCTCCAAAGTGGGCGGCCGGAGAGTACGTGAATCTGTTATTCGCCCAATCTAGCGTGCCCTCGCTACAGACGTCAGGCCTGACACTCCAGCCGCGCTAGCCCCGTCTTCGTGAGTTCGTTGCGCAAGCGGTTGTGACACGACTGGTGACGGCCCATTTAGGGCATAAGACAGCCGTTGATCAGAGATGCGCGGTCAGCGCGTCGTGGGTGCGGACCCCGTTCTCCAGAAACGAGAGCACGATGTCCGGGGTTACAGGCGCACGTCGGAAGGCATCTGCCCCAATCGCGTCGAGAATCGCGTTCAGCACGGCGCCGTAGCCGGCACCGACCGGCGGTTCGCCCACGCCCTTGGCGCCGACCGGCGTTTCTGGGTCGGCGAGATTCATGGCGTGCGTGTGCATCGTCGCCGGGATGTCGAGGATGGTGAGCGGCTTGTTCTGGTAGAAGCGCTTGGCCAGCGGCACGCCGTACTGCTTGTCGTAGACCCACTTCTGCGTGAGGGCGTGCCCGATCCCCAGGTTGAGGCCGCCGAGCAACTGTCCGTGCAGGCTGCGCGGGTTCACCACCGTGCCGACGTCGCCGACCCCGAGGAAGTCGATCAGGTGGGTCTTGCCGGTCTCGAGGTCGACCTCCACCTCCGCGAAACCAACGACGAACGACCAGGTGTCGCCGTCGTGCCGGTAGTTGTCTTTCGCGACACCCATGAGGCCGAGTCCGGCGAGCGCCGTTGCCGAGGTCCGGGTCATCGGGTGGATGTCATCCGGCAGGCTGTGTCCATCGAAATGGCCGCCGAGCGCGATGGCGCGCGTGGCGGCCTGGGCGTAGGTGAGGCCGCGCGACGGGTTGCCGGTGCGGAAGACGCGCATGCCGCCGAGGGCGTAGTCGTCGGGTGACCCGCCGAGGTCGGCTGCGGCGATCTCCTTCAGCTTGCGTGCGGCGTCCTCGGCGCCAGCCATGTTGGCCCGCGTCATGGCGTGGGTGGTCTGGCTGCCGACCGACATGCAGCTCCACGGAATGTGCTTCGACGTATTGCCGAAGTTCACCTCGACCTTGTCCCACGGGACGGCCAGCACGTCGGCGGCAACGCGCGCCAGGTCGATGCAGGAGTGCGTGCCGAGGTTGCCGACGCCCGACTGGACGTAGAGCGTGCCGTCCGGCTGAATCGTCATCAGGCCGTCGTAGCCGATCGACCCCGAGCCGTGCGGTCCGACCGCGATACCGATGCCGCGCACCTTGGTGCCGTTGCGCTGGCCCGCGCGCGCTTTCCGGGTGTTCCAGTCGAACAGCTCGACCCCCTTGTCGATGGCCTCCTTCACGAACGCGCTGGTGACGTAGCGCCGCGTGGTGCCCACGGCGGGGCCGTAGGACGCCTTCCCTTCGGGCGAGTTCATCCGACGGATGGCGGCCTGATCGATACCGAGCTCCTTGGCGGCCTTGGTGACGATCGGCTCCATGATGCCGTTGCCCTGCATCGGACCGGGGGAGCGCTGCTGCGAGCGGGGCGGGGTGTTGGTCAACACCGCGGCGCCTCGCCAGCGCATCGCCTTCGGCTGCCAGATGAGCGACGTGGCGGTGCCGGCCGAGCGGAAGTCGCCCATCGGGCCGTAGGCGCCGTTGTCTTCGATGATGAAGAGATCGATGGCGAGGATGCGGCCGTCCTTCGCAAAGCCGACCTTCGCGCGCCCGACCATGCCGGTGCGGGCTCGCCCGATGTAGTGCTCGTCTTCGCGGCTGATGCGCATCATCACCGGCGCATTGGCCTTCTTCGACAGGAGCGCCGGGATGCTCATCGACACCGCGCCGGCACCCTTACTGCCGAAGCCACCACCGGTGTACTCGCTGATCAGCACCAGGTCCTTGGCCTCGATGCCGACCCAGTTGCAGATCGGGTCGACCGTGCGGGCCACGCTCTGTGTCGAGCCGTTCAGGAACAGCTTGCCGTTCTGCCAGTACGCCATCGCCGAGCGCGTTTCCATCGGCTGGTGTCCGGTCGACTGCACGACGAACGTCTCGTCGAGGACGAGGGCCGCCTCCGTGAAGGCAGCGTCGAGGTCGCCGTAGGTCCACTCTTCAGGCACCGGCCCGATCGGCAGCTGTCCGTCGCCGGCGGCAGCGAACTCGGCGTCGGTCCACTTCAGCTCCGTCACCTGCGGGCGCGGCGATGCGCCCTGGGCAGGCGCGGTGCCAGGCGCCGCCCACACGTTGCCGGTCAGCCGTGCGTTTGGGCTGCCAGGCCGCAGCGAGTCGACCGGGTCGACGACGAAGGGGAGCGGTTCCAGATCGAGTTCGATCCGTTCGATGGCGTCGGCGGCTGTCACTTCGTCGATCGCCGCGACGGCCAGGATCGGCTCGCCCTGATAGAGCGGTTCGTTGGTGAGGGCGCGTTCGGCGCCGCGGAGATCGGGGAGTTCGTCGGCGGTGAGGATGGCCTTGACGCCGGGCATGGCGAGGGCGGCCTCGAGGTTCATGCCGCGGACACGGCAGTGCGGCATCGGGCTCAGCAGCAACTTGCAGAACAGCATGCCGTCGGCGCGGTAGTCTTCCGCGTACTTGGCGCGACCGGTGACTTTGGCGATGAGATCCGGCGGCGTGTAGTTGGTGCCGACGAGGCGGGGCTGATCAGACATGCGCACTCCCTCCGCACAGGCCCGAGAGCCCGGCGGAGGGAGGATACATCGTGTGTGCTACTTCGCGGTGCCGAAGTTCACCTTCGGCACGGCTTTCGCGGCTTCCGGCGCCTCGAAGAACGGGTAGTCCTTGAAGCTGAAGATCTTGTTCGTGACGTTGGCCGGGAACTGGCGCCGCGACGTGTTGTACGCCTGCACCGCTTCGTTGTACCGCATGCGTTCGACCGCGATGCGGTTCTCCGTGCCGGACAGTTCGTCCATCAGCCGGTTGAACTGTTCGTTCGCGCGCAGCTGCGGATAGCTCTCCACGACGGCCAGCAGGCGGCCGAGGGCGCCGGTCTGCGCGTTGGCGGCCTGGATGGTTTCGTCGGGGGAGCGTGCGGCGAGCAGGCGCGACCGTGCGTCGGCGATGTCCTTGTAGACACCTTCTTCGTGCGCGGCGTAGCCCTTCACCGTTTCGACCAGGTTCGGAATGAGGTCGTTGCGGCGCTGCAGTTGGTTCTGCACCTGCGCCCACTGCGCCTTGATGGCTTCTTCCTGGCTGACGAACGTGTTGTAGGAGCAGCCGGTCAGCGGAAGCACCGCAAGCGCGAGGATCATCAAACGAACTGCCGTTCTGCGAGTCATGCCCATCCCTCGATTGTAGTTACCAACTGGAGCCGCCGCCGCCACCACCGCTGCGACCGCCGCCGAACCCGCCAAATCCGCCGCCGAATCCGCCGCCACCACCGCCGCCGAATCCGCCACCGAACGGCCCGACGCCGCTCGACCATCCGCTCCACCCGCCGCGTCTGATGCCGCTGCGAGGTCCGCCGCCGGTGAAGCGGCTGAGGATGATGAAGACGATGAAGACGATGAGCAGCCAGTTGGGCGAGAACGTCTGCTTGGGGCTGCGGCGCACTGCGGTCTGCGGCACCCCCTGCAACTGCACGTTGCGCCCCTGCGCGATGCGGTTGGCCAGCGCGTTGGTGCCGGCCACGAGGCCGCCGCCGTAGTCGCCACTCCGGAAAGGCGGCGTGATGAGTTCACGGCTGACCTGTCCGGAGAAACCATCAGTGATGTACGGCTCGAGACCGTAGCCCACCTCGATCCAGACGCGCCGTTCCTGCACCGCCACGAGCACCAGCAAGCCGTTGTCCTTGCCCTGCTGGCCGATACCGCGGCCGCCGTTCTGGAACATCTTCACGGCGTACTCGCGGATGTCGCCGAACGGCGCGATGGTCGGCACGGTGGCCACAACGATGACGTCGCCGCTGGCGGCCTGAAGCGCCGTGATCGTCTGCTCCAGACGCCGCGCGCTCTCGGCATCGAGAATGCCGGCGACGTCGTTCACCGGGCGCGCCAGCGCCGGCACGTCCGTCGTCTGGGCCAGAGCGCCCGTGGCGCCGAGGCACAGCCACAGCATCAGCAGCATCGTCCACGGGACCAGTGCGAGCCGCTGCCGGACGGTTGCGAGCATCGGTGTCACACCGCGCTCCAGCGATCGAGCGCGTCGACCAGCGCGTCCATCGCCGTGAGGTAGTCGCCGAAGAGGCGGCGCGCCTCGTCGGAGGAAATCGTGCCGTTCGGAGCAAGTTCGGCGACGCGGGCGAGCGCGGCGCCAGGGACCGGCGCCTGAGCCATGCGGCCGACGTTCTTCAGGAGAGCGGCGAGCGGTGCCGCCGAGTGGGCGACCAGGCTGGCCAGCCGTTCGTTGCGCCCTTCGGTTTCCAGGAAGCCCTCGCGCAGGTGCAGCAGGTGACTGCGCGCCTGTACTTCGCACGCGCGCCTCAGGTCGGCCGGCGCGATCGACAGGCCCACGAACGGGTTCTGGCCCGACACCACCTCGTGGTCGGCCAGGATGGCGCCGAACTCGAAGGGGAAGGCATCGAGCGAGCGGCCGAACTCGTCGGCTTCGAGGATGAGCGGTGTGGCCAATCCGCGCTGCCGCCAGGCGGGCAGGCGTTCGGCGCAGTCGCGCAGGTCGGCGACCGTGACGCTGCCGACGACCACGAGCGTCGCGACCGGTCCTTCGAGCGTGCCAGTGGCGCCGTAGACGGCCAGCGACTGCAGGCGCACCCCGAAAATGGTCCGCAGGTCCGTGTCGAGGTCGTGGATCGCTTCGGCGTTACGCATCGTGTTCGATCTTAGCGGCTATGCGGCCCAAACCTCCACCCTCCATCCTCTACAATGTCCCCCCAATGCACCTGCGCGAACTGAACGTTGGCTGCTTCGGCGGCGGTACCGGGCTTCCCAGCCTGCTGGGCGGACTGAAGACCAACCCCTGGATCCACGCCGATGCCGTCGTGACGATGTTCGACAGCGGCGGCAGTTCCGGCGTGTTGCGCGACGAATTGGGGGTGCTGCCTCCGGGCGACATCCTCAAGTGCGCGCTTGCGCTGGCGCGCAACTCACGCGAGGCGCGCCGCGTGCTGCTGGCCCGCCTGCCGACCCTCGAGCACGCCAAGCTGGGCGGTCATACCGGCGGCAACCTGCTGCTCTCGATGATGCAGCGCTACAGCGGCGATTTCCTCGATGCCATTGACGGCCTCCGCGCCCTGCTCGGCTGCCGCGGCCGCGTCTGGCCGGTCAGCGTCCAGCAGGCGTCGGTCTGCGCCGAGTACAACGACGGCTCTGTGACGCGCGGGGAAGTGGAAGTGGACGCCGGCCAGACGTCGGGCTTCGCCGTGCAGCGCATCTGGCTCGAGCCGCCGGTATCGATTCATCCGGCTGTCACCCGTGCCATCGAGGGGTTCGATGCCGTCGTCATTGGCCCCGGCAGTTTCTACACGAGCCTGATGCCGATCTTCCTCGTGCGCGGCGTCGCCGACGCACTGAAAACGATGAAGGGGCCGGTCATCCTGGTGGCGAATCTGCTGACCGAAGGGCGGGGGATGGCCGGGTTCAGCGCGGCCGACGCCGTGGCCGCCATCGAACAGGCGATCGACCGTCGGGTGGATGTGGTGATCACGAACAACCACTGGCCCAGCCAGACCGTGCTCGATCGCTACGCGGTGGAGCATAAGCAACCGCTCGAGCTCGGCACGCTCCCGTCGCACGTCGAGCAGGTGAGTGCCCAACTGTGGTGCGGCGACATCGCGCGTCACGACCGCCTGCGCCTGGCGTACACCGTGTGGAGCGTCCTGTCGCAGCGACTGCTCACGTAGTCGTCAGTCGCTAGTCGCTAGTCGGCAGCTACGTACGGCGTCAGTTCTTCGTCGCGCGGGGCGTGCGCGTGTATTCGTCCAGAGCCATGGGTCAACGACCAGAAGGGTCATGCTGTGTCCGCGCGCTGGGCCTGTCGCAGTACCCGGTTGAGTCGTGGCATCAGCAGCGCGAGCAGTCCGGCCGCGCCAAGCAGCACGCCGACGACGAGGAAGAAGAAACGGCTGTGCGGCATCGTGCCCCAGTAGGCGCCGAGCACGCCGGAGAAGTAGCCGCCTGCCGACAGGCCGACGAACCAGGCGCCCATCATCATCCCGCGGCTGCGCGGGGGCGCCACGCGGTTGACCAGCGACAGG
Source organism: Bifidobacterium breve (assembly GCA_943328785.2). Lineage (GTDB taxonomy): Bacteria > Acidobacteriota > Vicinamibacteria > Vicinamibacterales > CAVVIG01 > CAVVIG01. Next base: position 2,868 of record CALQBJ020000119.1, on the reverse strand, counting down.
CCCATCGGGCTGAGGCAGACCTCACCCAGCGCAATGAGCAGGTAGGCGCCGACGATCCAGTTCATCGACACGCGGCCCGCGTCGCCCCCGGCGAGCCCGGCCACCGCCATCACGCCGAACGCCGTCGCCACGAGCAGGATGCCGAACAGGATCTTCACCGGTGTGGACGGCTCGAGGCCGCGCCGTCCGAGCCAGGCCCACAGCCCGACGAAGGCGCCGGAGAAGACGATCACGCCGAGCGGCTCGACCGACTGGAAGGTTTCCGGCGCGAACGGCGTGACGGTGTTGTCGCGTGCCCAGAACGTCAGCGTGAAGCCGTTCTGGTAGAACGCCAGCCAGAAGACGGCGACGATCCCGAACATCGCCAGCAGTGTCGTGACCCGCAGACGTGCCTCGTCCGGCGAGAGCGCCGCCTGGTCGGGCGCCTCCGGCTGCACCCGGTCGGCCGCGTGCCCGAGGTAGCGCCGGCCGCCGATGAAGCAGGCCAGTGACAGCGCCATGGCGAGGGCCGCCGACCCGAAGGCCATGCTCCATCCGTAGTGCGCGCGCAGCCACGCCACACTAATCGGCGAGATCAGCGCGCCAAGGTTGATCCCCAGGTAGAAGAGGTTGAACCCGGCGTCGCGCAGTTCGGGACGGTCGTGGTACAGGTTGCCGACGATGGTGGAGACGTTCGGCTTGAGGAGGCCGCTGCCCGCAGCCAGCAGTACCAGCGCCGTGTAGAAGAAGGGGAGCGACTCGACGGCGAGCACCAGGTGCCCAAGCAGCATCAGCGCGCCGCCGACGAGTACGGCCCGGTAGAACCCGAGCACGCGGTCGGCCAGCAGGCCGCCGACGAGCGGCAGCAGGTAGACGCCGCCGATATAGCCGCCGTAGACGCGGCCGATGCGCGCCGCGTCGAAGTGCAGCACCTCGTCCATGTACAGGGTGAGGATGGCCATCATCGAGTAGAAGCTGTAGCGCTCCCACAACTCGGTGAAGAACAGGACGTACAGGCCCGGTGGATGGCGATGGGCTGGGGAAGCGCGTGCTGGCATGGCGCGTCTGCCGGTTCACTCTAGCAGACGTGTGCCAGAATGGCCTGATGCTGCGTGCCCTGCTCGTCTCCACCTACGACCTGGGTCACCAGCCGTTCGGCCTGGCGTCGCCCGCCGCCTGGCTGGCACGCGAGGGGTGCGAGGTATCGTGCCTCGATCTCTCGAAGCAGAAGCTCGATGAGACGCAGCTCGCGTCTGCGGATCTCATCGCGTTCCACCTGCCGATGCACACCGCCACGCGCATGGCGGCACCGGTGATTCGCAAGGCGCAGGCGCTGAATCCGTCTGCGCGCCTCGCGGCCTACGGACTCTACGCGCCGCTGAATGCCGACTGGCTGCGCACGCTCGGCGTGCAGCACGTGTTCGGCGGCGAGTATGAGGCCGACCTGGCCGCGCTCGTACGCGCGCTGGCGACCGCGCCGGCCGGTGATCCGGTTCTGCCGGCCGCCCCGCCGGCTGTGTCACTGGCGAAGCTCACGTTCCTCACGCCGGACCGCAGCGGGCTGCCGCCGCTCGACCGCTATGCCACGTTGCGCGTCGCCGACGGCTCGACCCGCATCGCCGGCTACACGGAGGCGAGCCGCGGCTGCCGGCACCTGTGCCGGCACTGTCCGGTGGTGCCGGTGTACGGCGGGCAGTTCCGCGTGGTGCAGGCCGACGTCGTGCTGGCCGACATCGACGCGCAGGTGGCGGCAGGCGCGCAGCACATCACGTTCGGCGACCCCGACTTCTTCAACGGTCCGACCCACGCGACGCGGATCGTCGAGCGTCTGCACGAGCGTCATCCATCGCTCACCTACGACGTCACCATCAAGGTCGAGCACTTGCTGAAGCAGCGAGCGCTGCTGCCGCGGTTGCGCGAGACCGGCTGCCTCTTCGTCACCAGCGCGGTGGAGTCGATCGACGACCGTGTGCTGGCCATCCTCGACAAGGGGCACACGCGCGCCGACTTCGAGGAGGCGGTGGCGCTGTGCCGCGCCTCGGAGCTGACGCTGGTGCCGACGTTCGTCCCGTTCCATCCGTGGATGTCGCTCGACGACTACTGCGACCTGCTGGACACGCTGGTGCGCCTCGCGCTGATCGACCACATCGCGCCCATCCAGTTGGCGATTCGACTGCTCGTGCCATCGGGCTCGCGGCTGCTGGAACTGCCCGACGTGTGCGCGCTGGCCGGCGTGTTCGATCCAACGACGCTCACGCATCGCTGGGAGCATCCGGACCCGCGTGTCGATGCGCTGCAGGCCGACGTGTCGTCGCTGGTCGGCCGTCGCCTCACGTCGCATCGCCGCGAACTGTTCCAGGCGATTGCGGAGCTGGCGTTCGAGCGGGCAGGGCGTCCTGCCCCGTCGCTCGCCGCGGCGCCGCCGCGCGAGGTGCCGCAGTTCGACGAGCCGTGGTACTGCTGCGCCGAACCGAACCCCGAACAGCTGACGCTGGTTTAGCGTCGCGCGCAAGGGCTATGGACCACGAACCTGTGCGACGCGTGCTACTGGTGGCCACCACCACCGGCTATCAGACGCGGGCGTTCGGCGACGCCGCGGCTCGTGTTGGTGTGGAGCTGGTCTTCGCCACCGACCGCTGCGCCGTGCTCGACGATCCGTGGCGCGACTCCGCCATCCCCGTGCGGTTCCATGCGCCGGCTGCGGCGGTGAAAGGGATCACTGCCGCGCACCGGGTTCAGCCGTTCGCGGCGGTCATGGCTGTGGGGGATCGCCCCGCGGTACTGGCGGCACGGGCACGCGAAGCGTTGGGCCTCCCCGGGCACTCCGCCGATGCGGCCGTGGCCGCCCGCCACAAGCTCGAGACGCGGACCCGCCTGCGCCGCGCTGGC
>CALQBJ020000118.1 GCA_943328785.2 Bifidobacterium breve | reverse complement strand
ATGCGGCGGGCGAGGCTTACGACAAGGTGGCCAAGTTGCTCGGGCTCGGCTACCCGGGCGGACCGATCGTCGACAAACTGGCGCGGACGGGGAACGACACCGCCATTCGCTGGCCAGGCACGCGCCTCACCCATGCCGATCGCAACGCGCCGCAGTTGAAAGGCGACCTCGACTTCAGCTTCAGCGGCCTCAAGACCGCCGTGCTGCGGCATGTGACGCTGCGGCGCGAGCAGGGCACGCCGCTGACCGAGCGGGAGATTGCCGACATCTGCGCCAGCTTTCAGCGCGTGGTGGTGAAGACGCTGGTCGACCGCACGTTCACGGCGGCGCAGCGCCACGATGCGCGGAGTGTCGGCGTGGCAGGCGGCGTGTCGGCCAACAGCCGCCTGCGGGCCGACATCATGGCGGCCGGTGAGTCGCGCGGCATCCCGACGTTCGTGCCGAGCCTGGCGCTGTCCACGGACAACGCGGCGATGATCGCTGCGGCCGGCCTGCGCCTGTTCCGCGCCGGCATCACCTCGCCGCTGACGATCAACGCCGATCCGGCGCTGCCCCTCGACGCACGCTAGTGTGCACAACCTGCGCGAACCGAGGACGCCGTGAGCCACCCCCCGCAGCCGCCCGCGATTCCACCGTCGACGATCGTCGTCACCGACTACCTGTGGTTCAACACGCGGCAGCGGCAGGAGTTCATCCGCATCACCGAGCAGGTGGCCGGCATCGTGTCGCGATCGGGCATTAGCGAGGGGATGGTGCTGGTGTCGGCCATGCACATCACCGCCGGCGTGTTCGTGAACGACTGGGAGGACGGCCTCATCCACGACTTCGGCGTGTGGCTCGAGACGCTGGCGCCGGCCGGTCTCGACTATCGCCATCACCAGACCGGTGAGGACAACGCCGACGCGCACCTGAAACGGACCATCATGGGCCACCAGGTGATGGTGCCGATTACGAACGGCGCCCTCGATCTCGGTCCGTGGGAGCAACTGTTCTATGCCGAGTTCGATGGCCGCCGGCGCAAGCGCGTTGTCGTGAAAGCCTTCGGGATCTGACGCTCACTGACCCACGACCAATGACCACCCGCCTCTATCCCGACCGTCCCATCGCCAGCGTCGGCGCCGTCATCGTCGACGCCGGGCGTGTGCTGCTGGTGCAGCGTGGACAGCCGCCGCTCAAGGGGCAGTGGAGTCTGCCTGGCGGCGCGGTCGAAGTGGGCGAGACGCTGGCGGCTGCCGTGCAGCGCGAGGTGTTCGAGGAGACCGGCCTGGTGGTCGAGGTCGGTCCGATTGTCGACGTCCTCGACCGCATTTACATGGACGCCGCGGCGCGCGTCGAATATCACTACGTGCTAATCGACTACCTCTGTTCGGTGGTGGGGGGGCACCTGCATCCGCAGTCGGACGCGGCGGATGCGCGGTGGGCCTCGCCGGCGGAACTGCCGGCGTTCGGGCTGCAGTCCGTGACGCTCGCGGTCGTGATGAAGGGGCTTGCGCTCGTGACGGGGCACGCCTGACCTCCGCCATGCTGCACGCGCCCGTGGCCGCGCTGCTCGTGGCGCTGCTGTCGGCCGGCCTCCTGGCCAGGCAGCGGCAGGCGCCGACCACCGACATCGACTTCGTCGAGATCGACGCGGTCGTGGTCGACAAGCGCGACCAGCCGGTCCACGGACTGCAGGCCTCCGACTTCACGGTGAAGGAGGACGGTACGCCGGTGACGGTCACCACGTTCCGGGAAGTGACCGGTCCGGTGCCCGGCGATCGGGACAGTGCGCGCACGGTCGTGCTCCTGCTCGACGATGCCGGCGTGCTGCCGACGGGCACGCAGACCCTGCAGATCGTGGCGCGCGGGTTCGTCGAGCGTGCCGCTCCGCTCGACGAGATGCCGGTGATTCGCCTGCATACCGAAGCCGACGATCCGTATGGCGACCGGCTGACGGCCGAGTCGCGCATCGATGCCTTTCGCGCCGGCGTGCAACCCTTCGCGTTCTGGTCGACGACGCGGGAACTGCTCGACCGCGTGACGCAGATCGCCAAGGTGGTCGCCGGCAACGCCGGCAAACGGAAGATCATCGTCTGTATCGGCTCGCCGTTCCTGTGTCATGTGAACGAGCCGCCATCGACGGCGCTCCACTCGTTCGAGACCGCCTGGTTCGACGCCATACATGCGGCCGCAGCCGGCAACGTGTCCTACTACGCGCTCACGCCCGCGCGGGCGTCGGTTCGCAGCGGCGGCCTCGCGGATGCGACGGGGGGCGAGGTGTTCGCGCCGACGTCGGACGTCGGGCCGGCCATCGACCGTATCCTTCGCGACGCTGGCAACTACTACGTGCTCGGCTACTGGCCCGCTGGCCAGCCGCGCGACGTGCACCGCGTCGAGGTGAAGGTGCGGCAGAAGGGTGCCAGGGTGCACGCCCGCCGGTTGCGGTAGCGCGACTCAGGCCGTTCGCCGCGACATGAAGTAGACCGGCACGCCGAGCAGCACGACCGGGATGGTCGTAGCGCCGACGACGTAGAGCGCGGGGACCACGGGATATCCAGATGCCCGGTATGGCCGGTCGGCGTCGGACGGGCGTGGCGGCGCACGTGTCACGGCTCGAGGGTCCTTGCATTAAGATGCGGTCGGGTTTTGTCCCATGTTGTCGCTCGATTTCATCAACACCGTCGCGTTCGCGGGGCTGGTGCTCTTCCTCGGGCACGCCGTTCGCCGCGTGGCGCCCGTTCTGTCGCGCTACAACGTGCCCGCGCCGGTCATCGGCGGGCTCCTCGTCGCTGTCGCGGTGACCGCGGCCCGTGCGCAGGGCGTCACGCTTGTCACCTTCGACACGCGTCTGCAGGCACCGCTGATGATCGCCTTCTTCACCACCATCGGCTTCGGCGCAAGCCTCTCGCTGCTGAAGGTGGGCGGACCGCAGGTGCTGATCTTCACGCTGCTATGCACCGTGCTCGCCATTGTGCAGAACGTGATGGGCGCCGGCCTCGCCGCGTTGCTCGGCCAGCACCCGCTCTTCGGCGTACTGAACGGGTCGGTCACGCTCACCGGTGGACCGGCGACCGGTCTGGCGTTTGCGCCGCTGTTCGAGAAGGCTGGCGTGCCTGGCGCCTCGACCGTGGCGGTGGCCTCGGCGATGGCCGGCATCATCTCGGGCGGCCTCATCGGTGGGCCGATCGGCACGCTGCTCGTGCGGCGCCACCGGCTGGCGCAGGCCCACGCAGCCCTTCCGACCGACCCACCGATCGCCCAGCAGATCGTCGAGGACCAGCTCACGGATGTGGCGCCGTCGGTGCCGGCTGGCGAGGACAAGGAATCGTACGCGCTGCTGAAGGCGCTCGTGGTCATCCTCGCGGCGATGTGGGCCGGCTCGGTGGTGAGCGCGCGCCTCGAAGCGTCGGGGCTGACGCTGCCGGCCTACATCGGCGCCATGCTGGTCGCCGCGGTGATCCGCAATCTCGACGATGCCACCGGCATGGTGGGGCTGTCGCAGCGCACGATCGACGATCTCGGCAACGTCGCGCTCTCCCTGTTCCTCGTACTGGCCCTGATGACGCTGCGCCTGTGGGAACTGGCCGGCCTCGCGCTGCCGATGATTGTCATCCTGACCTTCCAGGTCGGGCTCATCGGGGCGGTCTGCTTCTGGCCGGTGTTTCCGTGGATGGGGAAGGACTACGACGCCGCGGTGATGAGCGGCGGCCTCTGCGGCTTCATGCTCGGCACCACGGCGAACGCCATGGCCAACATGGAAGCGCTGGTCGATCGCTACGGGCCGGCGCCGCGCGCCTTCCTGGTCGTGCCGATGGTCGGGGCGTTCTTCATCGACTTCATCAACGCCGTCCTCATCACGGTGTGCCTGAACATATGGCGCTGACGCGCGCATCCGCCTGGGCGCTGCTCAGCGCCTACACGTCGAGCGACAGCCTGATCGCGCACGCGCACACGCACGCGCTCGCGGTCTCGCCCGAGAGCCGCCTCGAGCCGTCGTCGGTGGTGAAGCGCATGAAGGACGCGGCGTGTGCCAGGGCGGTGAGCCGCGACGACCTGCGCGCCGGCGCCGAACTCCTCGGAAACCTCTAGGCCACGGTACCCGTATAACACTCCAACGATGGCTGAGCCCGGTCCTGTCGTTACGCTGGAAGGCGTGACGGTCACCTACGGCACGAACACGGCGCTGCGCGACATCTCGACGACGTTCGGCGCCGGTGCCGTCGGGTTGCTCGGGCCGAACGGCGCGGGCAAGAGCACGATGATCAAGTCGCTGCTCGGCTTCGTGGTGCCGAACCAGGGGCGTATGCGGGTGCTGGGGCTCGACGTCGCCGAGGCGCCGCTGCAGATCAGGGCGCGCGTCGGCTACATGCCGGAAAACGACGCCCATATCCCGGGCATGAACGCCGTCAGCTTTGTCGCCTACTGCGCCGAACTGTCTGGGCTGCCGCGTGTCGACGCGATGCAGCGCGCGCACGAGGTGCTGTTCTACGTCGGGCTGGGCGAAGCGCGCTATCGCAACGTCGAGACCTACTCGACGGGTATGAAGCAGCGTATCAAGCTGGCGCAGGCGCTCGTGCACGACCCCGAGTTGCTGTTCCTCGACGAGCCGACCAACGGCATGGACCCGAAGGGACGCGACGAGATGCTCGAACTCGTCCGCGATCTCGCGCTCAACAAGGGCGTCAACGTCATCGTCTCTTCCCATCTACTCCCCGACATCGAATACACCTGCCGCGACGTCGTCGTCATGGACAAGGGACGTGTCGTCGCGCACGGCGCCATCGAGGGCTTGAAACAGCCGCGCGGGCGGGTGTTCGAACTGCGCGTGAAGGCCGCCGGCGGCCCCGAGCGGTTCATCGAGCAACTGCGCGCCGCCGGACTCGAGTGCCACGCGACCGACGATGACGTGATGCGGGTGTTCGTGCCAGGCGAGGGCGGGGCACAGCGGCTGTTCGAACTGGCCGCGGCCGCGTCGGTGCAGGTGCGGCACCTGCGGCCGAGTGTGCCGACGCTCGAAGACGTGTTCGCGCAAGCGGTCGGGGAAGAGTAGAACCGATGCCGATCCACGATCAGGGCTACCGCCGCTACACCGGGATTCGCGCGCAGACCGGGCGCGCCTGGTCGGTCATTGCCACGGCCGGCATTCGCACGCTGCTGGCCAAGCGCACCTTCATCGGCCTGCTGCTCCTCTCGTGGGTGCCGTTCCTGGTGCGCGCGGTCCAGATCTACGCCGCGGCCAACCTGCCGCAGGCGCAGTTCCTCGCGCCGGATGCCGCGATGTTCCGCAGCTTCCTCCAGCAGCAGGAGATCTTCCTCTTCTTCATCACCGTCTACGCCGGCACCGGGCTCATTGCCAACGACCGGCGGGCCAACGCCCTGCAGATCTACCTGTCGAAGCCGCTGTCGCGCGCCGAGTACATCTTCGGAAAGTTCGCCATCCTGTTGGCGCTGCTGCTGCTGGTCACCTGGCTGCCGGCCATGCTGCTGTTGGTCATCCAGGTGATGTTCGCGGGCAGCTTCACGTTCTTCCTCACGCACCTCTATCTAGTGCCGGCAATCACCATCTTCTCGCTCATCCAGGTGGCCACCGTGGCGCTGGCGATGCTGGCGCTGTCGTCGCTGTCGAAGAGCAGCCGGTACGTCGGCATCCTCTACGCCGGGCTCATCTTCTTCTCCCAGGCGGTCTATGGCATCGTGCGCGGCATCACGCGCGACACGCGCATGGCGTGGCTGTCGGTGCCGCTCGATCTGCAGCAGATCGGCGATGCCATCTTTCGCATCGAGCCGCGTTTCGCCATGCCGGTGTGGAGTGCATTCCTCGTGATCGCGCTGCTGATAGCCGCGTCGGCGTTCATCCTCGAGCGGCGCGTGCGCGGTATCGAGGTGGTGGCATGAGCCTCATTGCCGCCGCGCAGGTGTCGAAATGGTACGGCCAGGTCATCGGCCTGAACGACGTCACGCTCTCCGTGCCGCCGGGTATCACCGGCCTGCTCGGACCGAACGGCGCCGGCAAGTCGACGTTCATGAAGCTGGTGACCGGCCAGTTGAAGCCGAGCAAGGGGCGCATCACTGTACTCGGCGAGCCGATCTGGCAGAATCCCGACCTCTACTTCCGTATCGGCTTCTGCCCGGAACAGGACGCCTTCTACGAGCGGATGACCGGACTCGAGTGGGTCACCGCGCTGGTCAGGTTGAACGGCGGCGGCGAGACGGCCGCCATCGAGGCCGCGAAGCGGGCGCTCGATATGGTCGATCTGTCGAGTGCTGCGCACAAGAAGATCGGCGCGTACAGCAAGGGGATGCGGCAGCGTGTGAAGATGGCGCAGGCACTCGCGCACGAGCCTGAACTGCTCATCCTCGACGAGCCGCTGTCGGGGATGGATCCGATTGCGCGCCGCAAGACGATCACGCTCATTCGTGAGTGGGGGCGGTCGGGGCGCAGCGTGATCGTCTCGAGCCACATCCTGCACGAGATCGAGGCGATGACCGCGAACATCCTCCTCATTAACCAGGGGCGCATCCTGGCCGAGGGCGACGTCCACCAGATTCGTGACCTCATCGACAAGCACCCGCACACCGTGCACATCCGGGCGGAGCAGCCACGCGCGCTGGCGCGCGAGTTCCTCGCGTCCGATCACGTGCTCAGCCTGCGGTTCGAGGCCGACGCCGTGATCGTGCAGACCGGCAAACCCGACCTCTTCTATGCGCAGCTCACTGCGCTGGCCGCCTCCAACGACCTGGGCATCATTCACGAGGTGACGTCGCCCGACGACAACCTCCAGGCCGTGTTCCAGTACCTGGTGAAATGATGGCTGCGTCCCCCGCGAACCGCCGGCCGTCGTTTGTCAGTTCCGTGCTGCGCATCTTCGATCTGTCGCTGAGCGAGATGCTGTGGTCGCGCCGCTCCGTCTTCCTCGCGTTGCTCGTCGGCGGACCGATCCTGCTCGCCGTGGTCAGCCGAGTGGTCTGGATGTTCGGGCCGAACGAGTCGCTGCGCATCAACGGTGGGGCGGTCAGCGGCGCCAGCATCTTCGGCCTGATGATCTGGCTCCTCTACGTGCGCTTCATCGTGCCGATCCTGGGGGTGTTCTATGGCACCTCGCTCATCGCCGACGAGGTCGAGGACCGCACGATCACCTACCTGTTCACGCGGCCCATCCAGCGCGGCGCCGTGCTGGTGGGGAAGTACCTGGCCTACCTGGCCTGCACGGTCCTGCTCATCCTGCCGTCGGTCATGGTGGTGTTCTTCCTGATGGTGCCGGTCGGCGGCGGATCGATTGCGCAGATGTTTCCGTCATTACTCGCCGACCTCGGCATGCTGGCGGCCGGACTCGCCGCCTACGGCGCGGTGTTCGCCTGGGTTGGGGCCCGCGTGAAGCGTCCGCTGGTGGCCGGGCTGGTGTTCGTGCTGGGGTGGGAGCCGGCCGTGCTGCTGTTTCCGGGATACCTGAAGCGCGCCACGGTCGCCTATTACCTTCAAGGGCTCGTGCCGCACGCCATGCCGCAGGATTCAACGATGAGCCTGCTGCTGCAGACCTTCGCGGACATGCCTGGAATTCTGCCGAGCCTGGTGGCCCTCGTGGTGCTGACCGCCGGGGCGCTGTGGTTCGCCGCCCGAACCGTCGCGTCGCGCGAGTACGTGCTGGAACAGTAAGCTGAGGATGTCCGTATAAATTGGGTGAGGGCTGCATGACCACGAAGACACGCTATTTCGTTGTCGGATCGATGCTGACGCTGGCGATTGGCCTCGGGGTGGGGCTGGTCGCATATTCGGTCGGGTTCTCCACCAGCGCGTTCACGCGCGAGGGCGGTCCCGCCGAACTCCAGTTCGTTCCCGCCAACGCCTCCCTGATTGCCTACGCCGACGTCCACGACGTCATGGCCTCCAACCTTCGCCAGAAGGTCCGCTCGGCCTTCCCGCTGAAGGAGGACGGCCAGCACGAGTTCCAGAACCAGACCGGCATCAACATCGAAACCGACATCGACCACGTCCTGGTGGCCATCGTCCCCACGGGCGAAGAGACCGGGCGCATGCCCGGCTCGCCGATTGTGCTGGCCCGCGGTCAGTTCGATCAGGTGAAGATCGAGGCGCTCATGCGTGAGCACGGCGCCCAGGTCGAGGACTACAAGGGCGCCCGCCTCGTGGTGGGTGATGCCACCGACGGGAAGCCGAGCCTCTCGCTCGCCTTCCTCGAACCCGGACTGGTGGCCGTCGGCAGCCACGCGCTCATCTGCGGCGCCGTCGACCTGAAGTCGGGCGGTTCCAGCATCGCGGCCAACGACGAGATGATGGGCCTGATTCGCGACCTCGAGTCGGGTCATGCCTGGGCGGCGGGCCGGTTCGATGCGCTCACGTCACGCGCCAATCTTCCCGACGGCGTGGTCCAGCAGATTCCTGGCATCACGCTCTTCTCGGCCTCGGCGAACATCGACAGCGGCATCCGCGGCACCTTCCGCGCCGAGTCGCGCGACGAGGCGTCGGCCACGAGCCTGCGCGATGTCGTCCGCGGCTTCCTGGCGCTGGCACGGATGCAGACATCGGCCCGTCCGGAGCTCGCGTCGATGCTCGAATCGCTACAGCTCGGTGGCACTGGCAAGACCGTGGCGCTCTCGTTCGACCTGCCGCCGGCCATGCTCGACGCGCTGGTCAGCCTCGGCCAGCATCGCCAGGGCACGCTCGCGCCGCAGCAGTAGTCCGCCCCGTCTCAACAGCGCCGGACCACGCGGTCCGGCGCCCGTTCTTCCGCCCCTCCAGCGCTTCAGGCATTTCCCTTCAGTAAACGAATCCGGTAAGCTGACCGTAATTTCGATCGATCCGAGACAGTTCCTGTTGACCCTGATGACAGACTTGGTGTTCTTCTACGGCACGCTGATGAGCGGGTTCAAACGACCCGGACGAGCGAAGCTCGACGGTGCGCTCAATCCGATCGGCCGCGCCACCATCACCGCTGCGCTGTTCGATCTCGGGATCTATCCCGCCGCGATTCCGGCCGGCGAAGGGCAGGTCTTGGGTGAAGTGCACCAGATGCTCGATCCCGCGGATGCGCTGGCCACACTCGATGAAATCGAAGGGTTCAGTGCGAAGGCGCCCGACGCCAGTCTCTACCGCCGCGTCGAGATTCCGGTGACTTTCGAAGACGGCCGTACGGCCCAGGCGTGGGTGTACTTCTACAACGCACCACTCGGTCGCGCCGAGCGCATTGCTTCGGGCGACTATCTCCAGCACCTGAAAATCAAGTAGGGCGGCGCGTCAGCGCGCCAGCCGACCCCGTGTGACCGCCTGGATGAACTGGGCGATGACGTCGCGTGTCCCGGACGACGGCTGGATGAATTCGAGGCCGCTGCGGTAAGTGACGAACTCACGGTCCATATCGGCGATGGACGAGTGCACGACCCGTCCCTTCACCACGACGGACGCGTCGCCGAGTTCGAGTCGCATTTCGTGCAGGGAGTCGAGCTGGAGGGGGAACGAGGTGTCGACCTGGGCGCCGCCGTGGCTGATCTCGCGAATGGCCATGGGTTGGTACACCATCACCTCACCCCGGAGATCGCCGAGGATGTCCAGGCGGTCGCCCGCACGACGATCGGGATGTCCGGCCGGCTCGAGACGGTTCGGCATGCGGCGGGACTATACCACGTCAGTTCATCAGCAAGGCTGGGCGCGGTGCGAACATCGGCGGCTCCGGTTCGTCCTCGTCCTCGGCTGATTCCTCGAACCCGGCGCTGGTGTAGGTGACCACTGGGATGTCGCGCGTGTCGGCGTCGAGCTTGAGCATCGACAGCACGTTCAGCCCGACGGCATCATCGATTTCGACGCACAGGATAATGAGGTCCGGGCGCACCCGCTTGATCTGCGAATAGGCGTGCGCGCTCGATTCAACGAACACCACGTCGTAGTTCCCGGCATCGAGCACCGGCTCGAGCGCCTCGAGCACATCGCTGCTGCCGTTCACGATGAGGACCTTCTGCGTCGCGCTGGGGCGCCTCGCCTGGTCGGTCATCGGGGTCGTGCCCCCCGAAGTGGCGTCTGTCTGCATTGTCTGTCTCTCCCGCCTGCCGTGGAGCACTTCACGTCTTGTGCCACGCGGGCGTGGACCAACTCCGCGAGTGAATCGCTGCCTGAGTCGTCAGCGCTGCACTCCTAATGACGGCGGAGCGTCCTCCCGGGGTTCCGGAAAGACACCGCGCAGCGCTGGTCCCGGCGGTTACCCGTATTATCGGCGCGTGTCTGGCTGGGAATGCGGGGGGACGCGGGGTAATCTGCACGCTGTTCACCATACCGGCGTGCAAACTGCTCCTACCTGTTCGCGGACCGAGGTGTCAGCGCAGCGTGGCGAGCCGTGTGGCGGCGAGTTGCTTGTAATTGCGACCTTCTGGCGCCCACTCGCCTTCGAGAGGCGCATCGAGCACGAGTTGCAGCTCCGCGCGGGCGTCGGCCGGTCGTCTGAGGTCGATGAGGAGTTCGGCGAGGAAGTAATGGGTGAGCGGACTCTGTGCGTCGTAGCGCAGCGATGCGCGCAGGTGCTGCTCGGCGCGCGTCATGCTTCCGCCGAACAGTCCCGGCACCTTGTGGTAGTAGCGGCCGAGCGCCCGGTCGGGTGACCCGGCCATGAAAGACGGGTCGATGCCCAGCGACGTCTCAAGCGCCTCTCGGATCGGCTTGCGGTACTTGAGCCCCGCGCGCAGTCCGTAGCCTTCGGCGAGCGCGCCCATCGTGGCCGCGGCCCAGAAGTGCCCTTCCGGGCGGGCCGGTTGGAGCCGTGCCGCGCGTTGGGCCGAGGCGACGCCGCGTTCGAGGTGGCCGCGGCGCTCCTGCTCGGGCGCATGCGTGCCCAGCCAGTAGCAGACGCGCGCCAGCTTCCAGGCCGGTTCGAACGACGACGGGTCACGCTGCGCGTCGTCGGTCCAGATCGCGGCCGCGCGTCTCGCGCTCGGGAGCGACTCGCGGTCGGCATACAGGGCGTCGGCCGATTGCGCGAAGCCATGGACTCCCATGAGCGGGATATATAATAAGAGGATGCAGGATCTGGTGAGAAATCTTCTGAAGGCGCTCGGCGAGGACCCCGACCGCGAAGGGCTGGTGAACACGCCAAAGCGCGTCGAGAAGGCGATGACATTCCTGACCAGCGGGTATGACACGGACATCGACCAGGTGATCAACAACGCCCTGTTCACGGTCGATTATAGCGAGATGGTGGTCGTCAAGGACATCGACTTCTACAGCCTCTGCGAACACCACCTGCTGCCGTTCTTCGGGAAGTGCCACGTCGCCTACCTGCCCAGCAACAAGGTGATCGGCCTCAGCAAGATCCCGCGCATCGTCGAGATGTTCGCGCGCCGGCTGCAGGTGCAGGAACGGCTCACCAGCCAGATCGCCGAGGCCATCAAGGACAAGATCGCGCCGCTCGGCGTGGCCGTCGTCATCGAAGGCACGCACCTCTGCATGTCGATGCGCGGCGTCGAGAAGCAGAACTCTTCCGCCATCACCAGCGCCATGCTCGGGACCTTCCGTTCGGACTTCCGCACCCGGATGGAGTTCCTCGAACTCATCAAACTCCGTAGCGGCGCCTCGCTGCGCACGAACGCCTCGCTCGGGCACCACACGGACGACGAGTAGCCGATCATCGTCGCGTTTGCCGGCGTGCACCGCCGCGGCGTCTGGTGGCTCTCCCTGCGGCTATACTGACCGCATGCGTGTTGTGTCAGCCATGCTGATTAGCTGGCTCGTGCTTGCCGCCACTCCCGTGTCGGCTCAGGCACGCCCTACGACACAGGCTCGACGGCCGGCGCCAGCCCCGCCGACCACGACCGAAGCGCCCGAGATGAAATGCCCGGCGCCGCTCGGCGTGGGCGTCACTTCGAGGCGCAGTTTCTGCGACGTGCTGACCGGGCGCGACCCGGCGGCCGGCATCATCATCACGCTGCCT
>CALQBJ020000117.1 GCA_943328785.2 Bifidobacterium breve | reverse complement strand
GGGATCTTCGTGCGCTACGCGGCAGGCACGACCGATCTGCCTGCGGTGCCCGACCTCAAGGTCGGCGGTCTGCAGGCTGGCCTCGGCCTGCGCCTGCGTTTCTAGGTTCGACAGCGCAAACCCACTCGCCCCTCTATCCCTCGCATCAAGGCAGGAGTTTCGGATGTCCAGAAGGTTTACGGTTACAGGCATTGCAGCGCTGCTGGCGCTGGCCATCGCATGCAGCCGCCAGGCATCGACCCCGACGTCGCCAACCGGGTCCGCCGCGGCCAACGCTGCCGCAGCCGCCGACGGCTCGACGTTGAAGGTGTCATCCCCGACGCTGTCGTCACCGCTCAACGACGCGCAGCAGACCGACGCGGCGACGCTGGTCGTGTCGGCCGCCTCGGTGAAGTTCGGCGCCACGTTGCCGGGCGCGCTCTCGTATCGCTTCCAGGTGTTCAACACCGCCGGCACGATGGTGCAGGACTCGGGGCCGGTCGGCGCCGCGTCGTGGAAGATCACCAACCAGCTCGAGTTCAAGGTGCGCCACACCTGGCGCGCGCGCGCCGAGTTCGGCACTGACGTGGGCCCATGGTCGGCGACCGGCTCGTTCGTCTCGTCCGAGGGCGGCTACTTCCGCGGTAATGAAGTGTTCGATCCGCTCTACAACGGCGTGACGCTCGGCCAGACGGTCGGGCCGGTGACCTTCGCCTCCGACGGCGTCCGGCTCGAGACGACTGGCAGCTACGTGCGCTACGCGATTCCGCAGACCATCCAGAGCGGCGAGTTCGCCATGGAAATCAAGGGGCTCCGCACCAACGCGCCAGGCGACAAGTCGAAGGTGTTCGGCATGATGCAGGGCAACCCCGACACGAACGAGTACATCACCAACCCCTACCGCGTCGACGTCCAGTACCGCGGCACCGGCGGCTTCCCGCCGAACTCCATCACCTACCGTGTGCTCTACGGGTCGGCGACCGACACGTCAGTCCGCTACGAGCCGAGCACGGACCAGCGCCTCGTCTCGGTGAAGGACCTCGACCCGAACACTTGGTACTACTGGCGCTACACCTGGGGCAAGACGGTGCGCGTGACGGTGAACGAAGGCGGGCCGACCGGGCGCCTGCTCTACGACATCTCTCGTACCAGCGCCAACGGCTCGTACAACCCGCAGCCGCACTACGCGTTCATCGGCGCGCCGTCGGGCCGCAGCGGTACCGAGTCGGCCACCATCCCGGGCACCATCTACCGCAACGTCTGGATCAGCACGCGCCCGAAGCCGTAAGCGCGTCGCCACACTTCAGCGCCTGATCACGCCGCCAGGTACAGCGCCACGCTGTGCCTGGCGGTTGTCGTCTGTGCCGCCGCCCTGGCGGCTACCCGCCTGCGCCTCGTTCGCACCGGTTCGCTAGAATGAACCCAGTGGACCCGAACCTGCCCGACCGCACCGTCTCCGCCCGCGACGTCTTCAATATCGACACCGACCTGCAGGTGCCCGCGTTCTCGGTGATCGACGAGCACGTGCCGCCGGTCGACCCCGGCTACATCTTCGAGCGCGAGACGACGCTGGCGCTGCTTGCCGGCTTCCTGCACAACCGTCGCGTGCTGGTGCAGGGGCGCCACGGCACCGGCAAGTCGAGCCATGTCGAGCAGGTGGCGGCGCGTCTCAACTGGCCGTGCGTGCGCGTCAACCTCGATGGGCATGTCACCCGCATGGACCTCGTCGGCAAGGACGCGATCGTGCTGCGCGAGGGGCGCCAGGTGACCGAGTTCCAGGAAGGGATCCTGACGTGGGCGCTGCAGCGTCCGTGCGCGCTGGTGTTCGACGAGTACGATGCCGGCCGCGCCGACGTGATGTTTGTCATCCAGCGCGTGCTCGAAGTGGAAGGGCGGCTCACGCTGCTCGACCAGAGCCGGGTCATCGAGCCGCATCCGGCCTTCCGCCTGTTTGCGACGGCGAACACGATCGGACTGGGCGATGCCACGGGGCTCTACCACGGCACGCAGCCGCTCAACCAGGGACAGATGGACCGCTGGAACATCGTGGTCACGCTGAACTACCTGTCGCACGACCAGGAGATGAACGTCGTGCTGTCGCGCTGTCCGGAGTACCGCACGGAGCAGGGCAGGCTGACGGTGAGTGCGATGGTGGCGCTTGCCGCGCTGACGCGCCGTGGCTTCGCCGACGGCGACCTGTCGACGGTGATGTCGCCGCGTACGGTCGTCACGTGGGCCGAGAACATGACGCTGTTCCACGATATCGCGCTCGCGTTCCGGCTCACCTTCCTGAACCGCTGCGACGAGGACGAGCGCGCGCTGGTAGCCGAGTACTACCAGCGCTGCATCGGCTACGACCTGCCGTCCGACGCCGCGCCCGCGGGGGCGCCGGTTCGCTGACGTGAACAGCCGCACGCTCGGGGCGATTGCCGCCTGCACCCGTACGCTCGGCGAAGCGCCGGACGCTGACACCGATCTGCTGCAGGCCGACGCGGTGACGATCGGTCCGCTGCGCGCCGCCGCCGACCGCTCGGCGCTGCGCTCGCGCTTCCAGCACGACGAACTCCACGCGGTGCATCAGCCCGCCGAGCCGCTGGCGGCCGCCCTCTACGCCTCGCTCCTGCAGGCCAGGCTCGATGCGCTGGGCGTGCGCTGGCTGGCCGGCGTCGCGAAGAACCTGCTCGGCTTCCCTGGCCCCGACGAAGACGGCCTGCGCTGGCTGGCGTTCGAGTGTGTCGCGGGCCACGACGCACCGCCCGGGAAACGGGCGCTGGTGACGGCGTGCCGCGCGGCACTTGCGCCCGAACTGCTCGACGGACTGCTCACGCTCCGCCCGATGGTGGCAGACGAGCGTGCGTTTGCCGCCGCAGCCTCACGCTGGAGCACGTCGGCAAGCGGCCAGGTGCCCGCCGATGTCGCACGCACCGCCGGGCGCCAGTTCACCATTCCGGCCCCGCCCGGCGGCGTCGACATCCGGCGCGGGCGCTACGCGCTGCCAGGCCGCACGAAGGCTGAGCCGCGTGAGAGGCCGGCGACAGGCGCGAGCGGCGAGGGGCAGGCGCCGCGGCGCGATGACGACGCTGTGGCGGCGCTCATCGGCTACCGCGTGTTCACGACCGAGTTCGACCGCGTGGTGCAGGCGCCGGCGCTGGCCGGCCGCGAGGAACTCGAGCGCCTCAGGCGGCTACTCGATGCCGACTTCAGCCCGGTGCGCTCGCTGGTGGCGCGGCTCGCCAAACGGCTGATGCGCGTGCTCATGGCGAAGCAGACGCGCCAGTGGCGCTTCGACCAGGAGGACGGCTTCCTCGACGCGTCACGCCTGCCGGCGTTCATCGCCAGTGGCGGTGCCACGCGTCCGTTCAAGCTCGAGTTCGAGTCGCCCTTTCCGAGCACCGTGGTGTCGCTGCTCATCGACCACTCGGGCTCGATGGCCGGCCGGCCGATGAAGATCGCGGCGTTGACAGTGGAGATCTTCGCGCGCGTCCTCGAGCGTTGCGGCGTGACGTGCGAAGTACTTGGCTTCACCACGCGTGAGTGGGACGGCGGCGAACCGGCGCGCCAGTGGGCCGCGGCCGGCTATCCCGAGAACCCCGGCCGCCTCAACGCCCTCGAGCACATCGTCATCAAGGGCGCCGACGTACCGTGGCGCCGCGCGCGGTTGGCGCTTGGCCTGTTCCTGCGCGACGAGATGCTGAAGGAGAACATCGACGGCGAGGCGCTCACCTGGGCGCACCGGCGCCTGCTGGCCCGCCCCGAGCAGCGCCGCATTCTGGTGGTGGTGTCGGACGGGACGCCGATGGACGAGGCCACCTTCGCGGCCAACGGTTTCGACTACCTTGATGGGCATCTGGCTGCGGTGGTGCAGCACATCGAGCGGCGCTCGCCGGTGAAGCTGGCGGCCATCGGCATCGGCCACGACGTGTCGCAGTTCTACACGAACGCGACCCGCATCGCCAAGGTCGACGACCTGGGGCCGGCGCTCACGGACAAGCTGCTCGGGCTGCTGCGCGAGTAGCCGCGCGTCAGGGCCGGCGGTACTGCTGCAGACGCCGGCGTACCTGATCGGCCAGGGCTTCTGGAGGCTGAAGTCGCAGCAGCCTTTCCGCCGTGGCGACCGCCAGGTTCGTGAAGCCGGCGGCGGCGTAGGCCTCCGCCAGGTTGAACAGCACGGAGTGGTCCGACGGATCGAGCCGCAGGGCCTCCTGCAACTCGGCGATGGCGGCGCCCGTGTTCCCCTGAACCAGCAGCGCTCGTCCAAGATTGTTGCGCGCGAGGATGTAGTCGGGCTTTCGTTCGATCGCGGTGCGCAGCGCGACGATGGCGTCCGCCGTCTGGCCTGCCATCATCAGCGCGGTCCCCAGGTTGAACTGCGCGGTCGCCGACGCGGGGCGCAGCCTGACCGAGGCCTGAAAGTGCGCCACCGCGTCCGTGACGCGGTGCAGTCCCAAGTACAACACCGCCACGTCGTCGTGCAGTTCCACGTCGTTCGGATCGACCGTGAGCATCGTCTCGTAGCCACGAATGTCCTCGGCCGTCATCTTCTGCAGGATCTCGGCGTCGATGACCCGACGGTCGGCGTCGGTGTTCGCCACCAGTTGGAACCAGAGGTCGCCCATCTCGTCCCGGGACCGCTGACCCCACCAGACCTGACCCGGTGGCTGGACGGGATTCCGGACGTTGTCGGCTGAGTTGTCGTACGTGAACTCCATTGCGAGCCTGGTGCCTTTGGGGAGCGGCACCGGCTTCTCGAGTCGGTAGACATGCTGCCAGCGAAAGTCCCAGTCGCTGATGTGCATCAGCGTTGTCGTCGATCCGTCCGGCAGCGTCGCCGTACCGCGAATCTCGCGGGCGCGGTAGTGGGCGTGCGGTTGCATTGCCAGCAGCGTCATGTCGACGGGCAGCGTGTAGGCGTCACGGATCACGTAGTGCGGGTCCCCGGGGGCGATGGCGATCGACTGCGACCCGAGCCGGAGCACGGTCGGTATGCGCCGCGGCGGTTCGTCAGAGAAGTAGAAGCCAATGGTCGGTTGCACCCGCTCGACGGCGCCGCTCGGCTGGAGGTGGAGCTGTACGACGAGATCGCTGCCAGGTTCCAGCGGCCACGCCAGATCCGGCTCGACGAGTGGCGCCACCTGGCCTGGGGTCCATCCGAGGAAATGTCCGCTCGGATACTCCGCCGACCGAGGCATGAGCCCCTCATAACCGGGTAGCGGGTCCGCGGCGTCCAGAAGCCGCGTGTTCGACGTGCGGTCCACGCGGATGTTGGCGTGATGGACGACGCGAGCATTCCCCGGGTGGAACTCGATGCCGCGGACGTAGGTCCGCTTCGTCACGGGAATCCTGATCGCGAAGATCCTGAACACATCCGAGGGCACCGGGTCCAGGACGAACGCCTCGGGGACCGTGACTTGGAGATCGGGCGTTCCCAGCAGCCATCCGTCTGGTTGCGGAGGGAGCGAGGGGGTCTCATGTGGGTCGCCCTCCGGTGCGCCCGCATGTGACCACCTGTCGATGGTGTCCAATTCGGCGGAGGTCAGGGGATGCTGTCCGACAAACGGACCGAGGCCGGCGTCCACCTTCCAGGGCGGCATGTAGCGGCTGCGGGTGACCGTTGCGATCAACGTCGCCCGCTGCCGCACCTCCGCGTAGGTGGTCAGCGGAAACGGCCCCGGACCGCCAGAGCGGTGACACGGGGCGCACGATCTGAAGACGATCGGCGCGACGTCGCGCGAGAAGGTGGGTGCCGCCTGGGCGGAGGCGGGTAGCGGCAGCCAGAGGGCCAGCAGGGCCATCAGCAGGGCACGCCGAGCCGTCCGGCAGACGCCGGTGTGCGGCTGGCGAGCGGACCTGTTGGACGGGGTCACAGCGGCGACGAGCATACGCGATCCGGTGACCGGGGTCCCCAGTCGTCGCCGGATCTACTTGCGCTGCGACGCGCGATCACGCTGGCGGAGCAGCTCCTGGAGCAACGCGAGGTTCTTCCGGGCCTCGGCTGATTGCGGGTTCACCGCCAGTGCCGCCCTGAACTGCGCGTCGGATTCGGCCACCCGTCCCAGTGCACCCAGGGCGATGCCAAGGTTGTTGTGCGCATCCTCGGAATCTGGTGTCAAGGCGAGCGTCTTCTGGAACTGGACGACGGCCTGGTCGAGGCGTTCGGCGTCGAGGAGGGCCACGCCGAGGTTGTAGTGCGCAGACGGATCCGTCGGGTCGAGTTGCGTGGCCCGCTCCAGTGCCGCGAGCCCTTCAGAGACCCGGCCTGCGGCGACCAGCAGATCGCCGAGGTTCCGGTGTGCAATCGCGGAGTCTGGCGCCGCTGCGACGGCGGCCCTCATCGCCGCGAGCGCCTCGTCTGGCTTCCCCTGCTGCGCCAGCGCAATCGCGAGGTTGTTCCGGATGCCCGCCTCGTCGGGAATCGCGCGAAGTGCGATCGAGAAGTGCGCTTCCGCGTCGACCGCATCGCCCTGCGCCAGGAGTGCGTTGGCGAGGTTGTAGTGCGCGTCCGGATAGTCGCCATGCAGCGCGAGCGCCTGGCGGTAGGTGTCGATGGCGTCAGTCGTCCGTCCCTGGGCGCGCAGCGCGACGCCGAGGTTGTTGTAGGCCGGAGCGTAGTCTGCCTGCAGCGCGATCGCCTGTCGATAGTGGGCAATCGCGTCGTCGAACCGGCTGGCCGCCTGCAGTTCGGTTGCGAGGTTCGTCTCGGTGATCGCCTGCATCAGGGGACCGGAGAGCAGCGGCCAGTTCGCCGGCACGGCGACGAGCGCGGTCACCGCGAACGCCCAGGCGGGAAGATGCCTCCCGTCGGGACGGTGCTGCGCGCGGCGTCCGGCCCAGACGAGCGCCTCGGCGGCAAACGGCAGCAGCAGCGGCACGAGCGGCAACCGGTACCGTGCGAAGACGTAGAACACGAGCACGCTCGCGGCGTACAGCGCCGTCATGGCATAGAGCAGGCCGACCCGATGCCGTGTCGGCCAGGCGAGTATGGCTCCAAGGACGGCGAGCGGTACCAGGACCCCGAAGTGGCCGACCCAGCCGAGCAGGCGCAGCGGCAGTGACCAGACGGCGTAGCTCTCCTGACTTTCGGTGTCGAGCATCTCGCGGGCGTTGACGAGCAGCAGGGCTTTACGTCCCATGAGGGCCAGCCACCGGCCGGGCTGATCCGTGATGAACGCGAGTCCGCGGCGTGTCCAGTATGTGGAGACCTCGCCGGGTGTCAGGCTTCTGCCGGTTGCGTGTTCTGCGAGCGTCGTGGCGTCGACACGCTCGTACTCGGGCGCTCCCCGTCCAAACCGAAGCGGCGCGTAGCTGCCATCGGCGTTCGGGTTGTTGCCGATGTAGAAGTTGGGACCGAACTGCGAGGTCGTCAGGTAGAAGCCGCCGCCGACAGCGGCATTCCGGACCGCGACCGGGGCCACGAGCACCAGGACCCCGAGTGCGAGCGCGCCGCCAGCCCACGCCCGGTGGCCTGATGGGACTGGGCGGGACATCCGCCGCACGCCGATCCACGCGGCGGCCACCGCGACAAAGACGAGGGCGTTCTCGCGGGTGAGGCTCAGCGCGCCCAATGCGAAGCCGAGACCGAACCACTGCCGCCGCGAGGCCGGCTCGAATGCGTCGTCATCGAGCAGGCCACTGGCCATCCACAGCGCACACGTCAGGCACGCGGTATCCAGGGAAGACTTCTGAAGTAATCCGTCGAAGAAGATCGCCGGTGCGTAGAGCGACAGCGCCAGACCGGCGATCAGGCCCGTTGTCGCACCAAGGAAGCGCTTCGTCGAGATCGCGAGGAGGCCGCAGGCACCAGCACCGAGGAGCGCCTGGGCGACCCGTACGGTGAGCAAGCTGTGCCCGGCGACGCGGTAGATCACGCCGAGGACGTAGGGATAGAGCGGCGCCTGATAGAAGACGTCGTTTCCAATCCAGTCGCCGGCGGCCAGGCGGCGGGCCCACGCGTCGTATCCCTTCGCGTCGCCCAGCAACACATCGAAGAAGGGGGAGCCGCTGATCTGCCAGACATGCCAGAGCCGGACCGCGAAGGCGAGCCCAACGATCGCCCAGACCCGCCGGCTGAACGTCTGGTCCCCGTCCGATGGCGGCCGTGGTCCCGACGTCTCTGGCGTTGGCGGAACAGCTCCCCGCCCTGGGCGGGAGCGACGGTTGCCGCGCGAGTCCGTGGACGACACGGGCGCCATGTTACACGCCGGCGTCGGCGTCATCCGGGCGCGGTCAGGTTCACGACCGCCCGACTTGGCGACAACCACATCTTGGACTGTGGTAATGTCCACGAGAAAATGCCGTGCTTCGTGTGCTTTGGTCTTCGGGCCAGCGCCGCGCGGAGCCGGTCGATCCCGATCCCGATCCCGATCCCGTTGACGGTCCCATATTATTGGCCCGTTTGAGGTCCTATTAAATGCGTGTTGCAATTCCCTCGCTCAGGGCGCTCGCTCTTGCCTGCGGCATTCTCCTGCTTCCGGCGCTGGCTCAGGCCCAGAGTGCCATTGCCGGCATCGCCCGCGACGACTCCGGGGGCGTCATGCCCGGTGTGACTGTCGAAGCGTCGAGTCCCGCGCTCATCGAGAAGTCTCGCGCCGTGGTCACCGACAATCAGGGGGCGTACCGAATCGTCGATTTGCGTCCTGGCACCTACAGCGTCAGCTTCACGCTGGAGGGTTTCAACACCTTCAAACGCGAAGGCCTGGAACTGCCCTCGAACTTCACGGCCACCGTCAACGGCGAGTTGACGGTGGGCTCCCTGCAGGAGAGCATTACGGTGTCGGGCTCCGCGCCGGTCGTCGACCTGCAGAGCGCGGCGACGGCGCAGGTGCTGCCTCGCGCGGTGCTTGACGCTATTCCCACTGGCCGATCCATCTGGGCCACGGGGCAGCTCGTACCCGGCGTGTCGCTCAGTGCGCCCGACGTGGGTGGTTCGCGCGGCATGCAGCAGGTCTACATGGCCGTGCACGGCTCCGAGACCCGCGACAACGCCAACCTCGTCGACGGCCTGCGCATGAACAGCTTCGACGTCGACGGCTCGATCCAGGCGTACTTCAACGACCTGATGTTCGAGGAAATCGGCTATCAGACCACCGCGCTCCCGGCGGACATGGGCGGCGGCGGCGTGCGCATCAACATGGTCCCGAAGGACGGCGGCAACCAGTTCCGCGGCACCCAGATCATCAACTGGCAGCCAGGCAGCTTGTCCGCTGACAACCTCACGGCCGAGGTCAAGGCGAAGGGGCTGTCGTCGGCGCAGACGCTGATCCGCAACCGCGACTTCAACGGCGCCTTCGGCGGTCCGGTCAAGAAGGATGCGCTCTGGTTCTACTCGTCCTACCGCGTCTGGGGCGTGGACCAGACCATTCCGAACGCGTTCTACAACGCGGACCCGACGCACCGGACCTACAGCCCGGACCTGAGCCATCAGGTCGTGGATGACAATCTGATCAAGAGCGGCCTGCTCCGCCTGACCGCCCGCAAGGGGCCCCACAAGATGGCCGCCTACATCGACTCCATCATCAAGGACCGCGGCCACGAAGGCAACGCCAACACTCTGGAAGAGGCCTACGGCGTGCGGCTGCCGAAGAACTACTACACCTCGTCGGCGAAGTACACCGGCACGCTCTCGAGCCGTATGCTGCTCGAATCGGGCCTGTCGATCGAGCAGAACTCCTACTCCACGCAGGACCCCGAGGACAGCCTGATTCCGGGCTCCATCGCACGCACGGAAATCACGGGCGTTGCGGGCGGCGCGCCGGCGGGCGGAATCTGGAGCGCGAACGCGACGCCGCGCCTCAACCGCATGCCGAACATCGCGTACTCCTGGATGGCGTCGGCGTCGTACGTGACGGGCAGCCACAGCTTCAAGGTCGGGACCACCTACGGGTGGGGCCACATCAAGCGCACCCAGAGCCTTGTGGGCGACCTCGTGCAGCGCTACTCGGTGGGCAAGCCCAACTCGGTGATCGTCTACAACACACCGACGGTGAGCCAGGTGAACAACACCTACGACGTGGGCGTCTACGCCCAGGACTCGTGGAAACTCAACCGCCTGACGATCAACCCGGGCATCCGTTTCGACGCGTTCAACTCGCTCTATGAGGCTCAGAGCTCACCCGCCGGCCGCTTCGTCCCCGCGCGCACATTCGCAGCGGCGCCGGAATCCGAGCAGCCCCGCTGGAAGAACGTGGTGCCGCGCCTGGGCGCTGTGTACGACGTGTTCGGCGACAACAAGACGGCGCTCAAGGCGTCCTGGAGCCGGTACGTCCGGAACTACACATCTGGCTTCACCGACAACTACAACCCGGTGATCCTCTCGTCCGACACGCGCACCTGGTCGGACGTGAACGGCGACGACATCGCCCAGGACAACGAGATCGGACCGAGCACGAATTCGAGCTTCGGGATCAAGTCCTCGCGCACCATGCAGCCTGGCCTCAAGCGGCCGAGCAATACCGAAATGGGCGCGAGCCTTCAGCGGCAGATTGTCGACGGCATGTCGGTGTCGCTGTCCTACACCCGCCGCACCTACGACAACACGATTGCCACGCGTAACGTTGCCGTGCAGCCGATGGGCACGCCGAACACGACCGGTTACACGGCCGTGCAGATTCCCAATCCGGCCGACCCGGGCAAGACGGCAACGGTCTACAACCTCGATCCGGCCCTCTTTGGCAAGGTCGCGTTGTACGACTACAACTCGGACGTCAACGATCGCCTGTACAACTCGTGGGATTTCAGCTTCCAGTCGAAGCTCGGGCATGGCACGGTCTTCGGTGGTTTCTCGTCGTCGCAGATGCTGTTAAACTCCTGCGACCAGCAGGACCCGAACTACATCGCCGCGACGGCCGCCGAGAACGCTATGGGCGGACGGACCGGCCTCGCCTACTGCGACCAGTTCGAGTACGGCATGCCGTACCGTTCGTCGTTCAAGATGGCTGGCACCTATCCCCTCCCCTATGGAGTCGCACTGAGCGGTTCGTTCCAGAGCAATCCGGGCGGTGGGTCTACCCAGAACGGCATCGAGCAGTCGAACGCCATCGTCTATACGCTGACCAAGGCGCAGTTTGCCGCGGTGGCACCTGGCAAGACCCTCACCCAGACCAATGTCTCCGTGGCGCTCGCACAGCCTGGCGTCGACTACTATCCGCGCATCAACACGCTGGATATCCGTCTTTCCAAGAAGGTGTCGTTCGGTCCGCGCAGCGTGACACTCGCGATCGATGCGTTCAACGCGCTGAACGGCAACGTCGTCACCGCGACGACGCAGGTGTACGGATCGAGCTTCGGACGCGTGAACGGTATCCTGCCGCCACGCATCATTCAGCTCGGCGGCACGCTCAACTTCTGAGCACTGGATAGCAACAGAAAGGGCGGCCCGCACTCGCAAGAGTGCGGGCCGCCCTTTTTTTGTTTCAGTGAGTAATCGGAGGGGCTGGCGTCAGGGGCTCAGAACCCAGCGACGTACGGCAGCGTCGACGCCGTGGCGCGGACGGTGTCGTAGTCGGCGAGCAGCATCGAGGTGGGGTTCCACTTGTCGGTGACGAACGCATCGCGCACGCCGGCCGGCAGGTTACCCTGCACCTTCAGCGCGCCGGCGGTGATGACGCCGGTGTCCACCCGCGCGTCGACGACGGTGTCGGGCGCCTTCTCGAGCAGTGCCTGCAGCGCCTCGATCGACGCCTTGTCGGCCGTGAAGCACGGCATGCCGAGCACCGCCGAGTTGCCGCGGAAGATCTCCGAGAAGCTCTCGCCGACGATCGCCTTGATGCCCCAGCGCAGCAACCCCTGCGGCGCATGCTCGCGCGACGAGCCGCAGCCGAAGTTCTCGTTGACGACGAGAATCGCCGAGCCGTTGTAGGTGGCGTTGTTGAACGGGTGGTTCGGGTTGCCCTTTCGGTCGTCCTCGAACACGTGGTGCTCGAGACCGTCGAAGGTTACCGCCTTGAGGAACCGCGCCGGCATGATGCGGTCGGTGTCGAGTTCATTGCCGCGCAGCGGCAGC
>CALQBJ020000116.1 GCA_943328785.2 Bifidobacterium breve | reverse complement strand
GAGCGGCACGTCCTGGACGAGCCGCGCCACCCGCAGCGCCGGCTGGTGCCAGACGGCGCCAGAGTCGGGCGCCAGTTCGCCGCTGAGAATTTGCAGGAGCGTCGATTTGCCGGCGCCGTTGCGGCCGATGATCGAGACCCGTTCGCGTGGTTCGAGCTGGAGCGACACGTCGTCGAGCAGCGGAAGATGACCGAACGCGTGATTAATGTGATCGAGAGTCAGTAAGGCCAAGGTAATTGCTGATTTCTGAGTGCTGATTGCTGATTGCAGTGCGACTGACGACTAAAGACTTGTGACTATCAAAGCCGCCCGAGCATGCCAAGGATGCCCAGTGTGAGCCAGGGCACGTAGGTGATCACCAGTACCCCGATGGCCAGGATCCCGGCCATCGGCAGCGCCGCGCGCGCCACCTCCAGCACTGGCCGCTTGAAGCGGTAGGACGCCAGCAGAATATTGAGGCCGACCAGCGGCGTCAGGTAGCCGAGTTCGAGGTTGGCGATGAAGATGATGCCGAGGTGCACGGGGTGCACGTTGTACGCCTGGCCGAGCGGCACGATGAGTGGCACGACGACGACGATGGCCGGGAAGATCTCCATCAGGCAGCCGACGAGAATCAGGAACACATTCAGCGCGAGCAGGAACATCGTGCGCGACTCGATGTGCGCGCGCGTGAATTCCACCAGGTGCATCGGCACCTGCGCGCCGACCAGCCAGCTGGTCAAACCCACAGCCACGCCGAGGATGACGAGCACGCCGCCGATCAGGCCGACGCACTCGGCGAACACGCGCAGCAGGTCGCGCCGAATCGACAGGTCGCCGTGGACCACCGACTGCGTGAAGAGCGCATACGCTGCGGTGAGCGCCGCCGCTTCCACCGATGTCGCGAGCCCGCTGAACAGCGCGCCCACCACCACCACCGGCATCGCCAGTTCCCACTTCGCGGCCCACAGCGCCGCCGCCGCTTCAGCGCCAGCGAACGCCTGCCGGCCGGCGCCCGACACCAACCCCTCGCGCATGCCCCACGCCGCGATCATCGCCGTGAGCAGCAGGCCGGGCAGGATCCCGCCGATGAACAGGTTGTCGATTGGCATCTGTGCCACGACGCCGTACAGCATCAGCGGCAGCGACGGCGGCAGCAAGAGACCGAGCGACCCCGAGGCCGTGAGCAGGCCGAGCGAGAAGCGCTCGCGATAGCCGTCCTTCACCAGCGCCGGGAACAGGATGCCGCCGAGCGCGAGGATGGTGATGCCGGAGCCGCCGGTGAAGGCCGTGAAGAAGGAACACAGCACCGCACAGACCACCGCCGTGCCACCCGGGATCCAGCCGAAGAGCGCGCGGAACACGCGCAGCAACCGCTCCGAGGCCTTGCCTTCGGCCAGCAGAAAGCCGGTGAGCGTGAACAGCGGAATCGCCGCCAGAGTCGGCGACGTACTGAGCGAGTAGGTCTCGATCAGGATGGCGGCCGGCGTGACGCCGTCGGCCATGAAGAGGACCACGGCCGCACCGCCGAGGATCGCGAAAATCGGGGCACCGAGCGCGCCGCCGAGCACAATCAGCAATACGCCAGGCACCGCAGAGTGCCCCTCGAGCCACTGTGGGTGCGTGCCAATCAGCCATCCGGCGACCAGGCCGCTCGCCGCAAGCACACGGCCGCGCCACCCGTCGCTGGCGCGCCACGCCAGGCGGAGCGCGATCAACGTGAAGCCCACTGGCAGCACCAGTTCGGCCATCCACGTCGGGATGCCGGCGCCAAACGACGACGCGGTCTCGTACTCCGAGCGCACGAACTCCACCGCCGCCAGAGCAAGGATCGTGGAGACCGCGGCACCGAGGGCCGCCGCGGCGACGCTGGTCACGCGGCGCGGCCAGCCATCGGGCACCAGCGTGCCGGTGGCGAGTGACAGCAGCTTGCCTTCACGGGCCGCGATCGCCGCTCCGAGGAAGCCCACCCACAACACGAGGTGTTGCACGATGGGTCCGGCCCCAGGGATGCCGATGCCGGCGGCACGCCTGAGGACGATCTCGAGCAGCGGAATGACGGTCATGACGGCGAGGGCGGTCGCCGCGACCGCGTCCTCGACGCGCGTGTAGAAACGGATCACTTGCGCGGGGCTGGAGCCTTCGCCGGCGGTGGGGCCGCCGCGGGCGCCGCGGCCCTGGCGCGCGCGCGGAACGCGTCGCGCGCCTTCAGGGCGAGGTCGTAGATGTCATGCGGCACCATCGTCCCGCGCATCGTGGTGCCGAGGGCGTCGGCCATCTGCTGCCACTCGGGGCCGGTGCCCTTCGTGATCTTCAGCCCCTGGTTCTGCATCACGAGCGTGGCGAGACCGTCGCCCTTCGGCACGTCGGCTTGGAGTTGCTTCTCTACCTTGAGCGAAATCTCGGACATCTTCGCGCGGTCGGCCGGCGAGATGCGGTCCCACGTCTTCTTCGAGAGGACCGTAGCGCCGACGATCGGGCTGATGCCGAGGTCGAGCATGTAGGGGGTCTGCTTGTACCACTGGAACGCCATGGAGGCGATCGGGGTGGTCGGCAGGGCGTCGATCATCCCGGTGGTGAGGCCGGTGAGCACGTCGGTCATGGCCATGGCGCGGGGCTGGAATCCGTTCGCCTTGTACCACTGCGTCATCGTGTCGTCGCCGGCCGAGGTATAGAGCTTCATCCGCTTCAGGTCGGCCACGGTCTGCACCGGCTGCTTCGAGAACACCTGCAGCCAGCCGCCGTGTCCCCAGTGCACGAGCACGAACCCCTTCTGCTCCATCCGCTGCTTCAGGGTCGGCGTGAGCGTCTCGATGACCGCGTTGAGCTCGTCGTAGGACTGGAAGAAGAAGGGGATGTTGAAGACGTTAAACGACCAGTCGATGGCCGAGAGGCCGACGACCGTCAGCGATGCGCCCTGGAGGGCGTTGAGGCGGATCTTGCGGAGGACGGTCGACTCATCGCCCTGGGAGCCGCCGCTGAAGACGGTGAGGGCGACCCGGTCGCCCGTCGCCGTCTTCCAGTCGACGCCCATCTGCTTGAGACTCTTGTCCCAGACGGAGCCGTCGGGGACCACCGTGGCCAGCTTGATCGCGGACGACTGGGCGACGAGCGCTTGCGACAGTGCAAGCGCCAGCAACGCGACCAGAGTCAGTCGGGTGCGCCAGGACACGGATCCCCCAGCCTTGTGCGTGTTAGTTGGCCGCGCGCGTCGCGGTCCAGTCGGCTTCGCCCATGCCGGCAATGCTCGCCTTGCCGCTCACCGACGTGGCACCGATATCACCGGTCATCGAGACGGGCAGCTTGCCCTGCGGTGTGTCCGCTTCGAAGTCGAACTTCACCGTCTTGCCGACGACGGTGCCGGCGAAGGCCATCTCGCCCGCTGGGCCGCTGATGGTGCCGGTAAGCTTCTCGCCGGCCTGCTTCATCACGGCTACGGCCGGCATCTCGCCCATGCCGGCGATGACGATCTTGATGTCCCACTTGCCGTTCAGGTCGGTGATGGCAGCGCCCGCAGTGGTGCCAGCGGCTGCGGCGGCCGGAGCTGCGGCGGCTGCGGCGCCAGCGCGCGTGCCGGTGAATGGGAACTCGCCGAAGTCGCCGACCTTGACGGTGCCGGCCATCGTGTTGCCGTCGACCTTGCCACCGATGACAAAGGTGAGCGCCATGCCCTGAACGGAGATATCAGCGGTGACGTTGACGTCGTTGCCGGCCGCGGTGCCGGCCACGGCCACCGGTCCCATCGGGCTGTTCATTTCGCCCGTAACCTTGTCGCCCGTCACCTTGAGCGACAGGGCCACATTCGTGGTGCCCTGGGGCGTGGACATCGCGAGCGTCCACTCGCCGGCCGGTCCGGACTGCGCAAACGCCGACGCCGAGGTGAGCGCGAGCATGGCGGACGCCGCCAGTACACCAAATATCTTCTTCATGAAAATAGGCTCCTGCAGGTTGAGGACCGAGAATATCACGGTGATAATACGCCGATGAGATCTTTACATGTCGCCGCTGCCGTGGCCTGTCTGGCCGTTGCCCAGCTTGGCGCTGCGGCGCTCCAGCAGGCCGCCCCGGCCCTGCAGGAGCGCGACTTTCTGTCGCGCACCCGCCGCATTACGGTCGAGGGCCGGCGCTCGGGCGAGGGCTACTACTCTGCCGACGGCAAGCGCATGGTGTTCCAGAGCGAGCGCGACCCGGCGAACCCCTGGTACCAGATTTTCACGCTCGACCTGACGTCGGGCGACGTGAAGAAGATCTCCCCCGGCATCGGCAAGACCACCTGCGCGTTCTTCCGGCCGAACAGCGACGAGGTGCTCTTCTCCTCGACGCATCTCGACCCGAAGTCGAAGCAGTATCAGGACGAGGAACTCGCGTTCCGCGCCTCGGGCAAGCAGCGTCGCTACTCGTGGGACTACGACCCGGAGATGGACATCTTCGTCCTCAACGAGAAGACCGGCGCCCTGAAGCAGCTGACGACCGCCAAGGGGTATGACGCCGAGTCGGCCTATTCCCCAGACGGCCAGTGGATCGTTTTCACCTCGATGCGCGACGCCTACAGCCGTCCGTTGAACCCGACGGAGAAGAACGCGCTCGAGAAGGACCCCAGCCTGTTCGCGGACATTTACATCATGAAGGCCGACGGCACCGGTCAGCGCCGGCTCACCACCGAACTCGGCTACGACGGCGGCCCGTTCTTCACGCAGGATAGCCAGCGCATCGTGTGGCGCCACTTCGACGAGTCGGGGTTGCTCGCCGACATCTGGACGATGACGCTCGACGGCAAGGACATGCGTCAGGTGACCACGTTCGGCTCCATGAGCTGGTCGCCGTATCAGCACCCGTCCGGCGAGTACTTCATCTTCTCGTCCAACAAACTCGGCTTCGAGAACTTCGAACTGTTCATCGTCGACACGGCAGGCACGAAGGAACCGGTCCGTATCACCTACACCGATGGCTTCGACAGCCTGCCGGTCTTCTCACCCGACGGCACGCAGCTGTCGTGGACCTCGACACGCGGCGGCGGCCAGGAAGGCCAGATCTTCCTGGCGCAGTGGAATCACCAGAAGGCGATGGAGGCGTTGAAGAATGCGCCGCTACGCATCGTGAACACACGGTAGAGAGGCCTAGATGAAACGCGCCCTGCTCATCGCCGGTTTCGTCGCATACTCCGCCTCGCTCTACGCGCAGGCTCCCGCCGCGGTCGCGTCGCGCACGAAAGTGCACGTCACCACGCTGGCCTCCGATCAGCTGGAAGGGCGGTTGTCCGGATCGGTGGGTGAACAGCGTGCCAGCGCCTACATCGTCAGCGAACTGCAGCGCATCGGCGCGAAGCCGCTGCCGGGGCAGGCCGGCTACACCGTGCCGTTCGAGTTCACGGCCGGCAGCAAGGATGGCGGATCCTGGGTGCGGCTCGGCGGACGCCTGACGCAGCGCTTCGACCAGCGAGCCGAAGTGCAGGCGCTCTCGTTCTCCGACAACGTCGACCTTGGGGATACCCCGGTCGTCTTTGCTGGCTACGGCATCGTCGTGCCCGATTCGCAGGGGTTCGCGTACGACAGCTACGCCACACTGGATGTGAAAGACAAGGTAGTGGTCGTCCTCCGCTACTTCCCCGAGGAGGCGGAGACGAAGACCAAGGCGATCCTCGCTCGCTACGCGGACCTGCGCTACAAGGCGATGGCGGCGCGACAGCACGGCGCGAAGGCGATCCTCGTCGTCGCCGGTCCGAATTCGCCGAACGCCGGCGAGATCATCCCGATGACGTTCGACACCGCGCTGGCCGGCTCCGGCATCGCCGCCGCCAGCATCAGCAGCCGTGTCGCAGACGCGATGTTCGGGGCACTCGGCGATCCGGCCAAGACGCTGAAGGCGGCACAGGCGGCGCTCGACGATGCGAATCCGCATGCGACCGGGTTCGCGATGCCGGACGTCACAGTCACGCTGCACACCGACGTGATCCGCGAGAAGCGGACGGGGCACAACGTCATCGGCTACCTGCCAGCCACCCTGCGCTCGAGCCTGCCGAAGCCGTGGGTCGGCATCGGCGCGCACTACGACCACCTCGGTCATGGTGAGAGCGGCAGTTCACTGGCCGAGAAGGCCGACATGGGCAAGGTACACCACGGTGCGGATGACAACGCCTCGGGGACGGCGGCAGTCCTCGCCGTCGGCGAGCGCCTCGCCGCGCAGCCGCGGGCCCGCCACATCCTGCTGCAGTTCTGGTCAGGCGAGGAACTGGGACTCATCGGGTCCACTGCCTACGTGAACGCGCCGGCGGTGCCGCTCGACCAGATGGCCGCCTACGTGAACTTCGACATGGTGGGGCGCATGGTCGACAACAAGCTGTCGGTGCAGGCCACGGGCAGCAGTCCGGTGTGGGCGCGGCTCATCGAACAGGCCAACATCGCCGCCGGCTTCGACCTGCAGATCCAGCAGGATCCGTATCAGCCGACCGACGTCGCCAGCTTCAACCAGGCCAGCGTGCCGTGCATCAACTTCTTCACCGGCACGCACGTCGACTATCACAAGCCGAGCGACACGGCCGACAAGGTCAACTACGAGGACCTTGACCGGGTCGTCGACTTCGCCGCGGCGATCGTGAAGCGCGTCGGCGACGCGCCAGAACCACCGCAATTCACGAAGGTGGACCAGAAGACCGACACCGCGGGGCGCGCGGGCGTGCGGTTGTTCACCGGCACGATTCCGGACTACTCCACCGAGGTAAAGGGGTTGCTGCTGAGCGGGGTGATTGGCGGCGGCCCTGCGGAGCAGGCCGGGCTGGCGAAGGGTGACATCATCATCGAGATCGCGGGCCAGACGATCGCCAACATCTACGACTACACGTATGCGCTGGAAGTGCTGAAGATTGGACAACCCGCCAAGGTGATCTACCTGCGGGGAACCGAGCGGAAGGAAACGTCGCTGACGCCAGCGGCGCGAAAGTAGCGGGAGGGACGGGAGCGCTCGAAAGCCGCCGGGCAGCCAGTCTTCGCGAGGGCGACGGCTGCTGCGACCGGCGACTGTCGATTCGTATGACTTACTCGGGTCTTACGTTTCCAGCGCGGGGGCCCTTCGGCGACTGTTCTTCGTCGAAGCTCACCCGCTGTCCCTCGGACATCGAGTCGAAGCTTCCCTGAACTGCACTGCGGTGGAAAAAGTATTCCTGGCCGCTCGTGTCGCGAATGAACCCGAAGCCCTTGTCACGCTGAATTCGCTTAATCGTACCGCTCGCCATCCGAGACTCCTTCCCGTCGCGTCCGCTCGTGTACGGACCGCGTGTCCAGAGACTGGACCGAAATACTATACAACGGCTGCCGAATATTCGGCAGAAGTTGTATAGCCTCGGCCACAGGCTCGAAGAGGCCCTTACCTTGAGCTTTTGACGCGCCTGAGGGCATTTCGTTCCACTTTGCGCCCCGTGTCGTGTCCGGCTTTAGCCTGATCTGGCCACCGGCGGCCTCGCGACCACCAGTCGCTGCCCGATTTACGGCGCATGCGTCGCCGCATTCCGCTCCCGATAGAAGACGATCAGGTCAACGCTCCGGGCGGGCGGCGCCCCCAACTGCCGCAGCATGGTCTGGACCTGGCCGCGGTGATACGTGCCGTGGTTCACCACGTGGTGGAACATCTCCCAGACGGTCGACCGGTATGGCTGCCCCTGCAGCGCCCGGTACTCGATCGCCCGCTGCACGCTGGCGTCGTCGAGCGACGCCAGGTAGGCGCGCATTCGCCCCTCGTGCTCGGCCCACGCCGCCTGCAGTCGCCCGACGTCCGGGTAGTCGAGCGGATCGAGCATCGCCGACGGCGACGTGCCGTGCCAGCGCTGGTACCAGTTCCACTCGGCCGAGTAGAGGTGCACCAGCGTGTCGCGCACGGACGAAAAACTGCTTCCAAGGTTGCGGGTGAACTGCTCCGCAGTGAGTGCAGCCGCCGCCGCCAGCACGCGGTCGCGCGCCCAGTAGTGGAAGTCGAGCAGGGTGGTGAGGTCCTGATGCGTCATCACTCGAATATCCCACGTCGTCATTGGTCATTGGTCGTTGTCCGAACGTAGTGTCCGGCTTTAGCCGGACCTGACTGGTCCGCCTGAAGGCGGACACTACGACGGGACGAACGACCAGTGACTTGCGATCTGCGACCTGCGGCTACTGTGGCTTTACCGTCACAAACAGATCGTGTCCTTCTCCGTCGGCGGAGCGGCGCACCAGCAGCAGCGTCGGCTTCTCGGCCGCCTTCCGGACGGCCGCTCGCAGTTCGTCCACCGACTGCACCGGCTGACGGTTCACCTCGAGGATGATGTCACCCGCCTCGATGCCGGCGTCAGCGGCACGTCCGTCGGGGTCGACGTTCTGCACGATGACGCCGTGGCCGTTCTTGCCAAGCCCGGCGCGCGCCGCCAGGTCGGGCGAAATCGGAGACACCGCCACGCCGAGCGCCGCCCGGTCGTCGGCGCTGTCCGCCCCACGCTCGCGGGCCTCGCGCGACACCTGCGCTTCGTCGAGCTTCACGCTCAGCGTCTTCTCTGCACCATCGCGCACCACCACCACCGAGGCGTTCGAGCCGGGCACGGCGTCGGCCACGCGGTTGCGCAGCGCGTTGAAGTCGTGAATCGGCTGGCTGTTGAACGACCGGATGACGTCGCCGCGCTTCACTCCGGCGCGTTCGGCCGCGCTGTTCTCCGCCACCGACGACACGATGGCGCCGCCCACGTCCTTGAGGCCCAGGCTCTCGGCCATCTCGGACGTGACCGGCTGCACGGTGACACCGAGCTGCGAGCGGCGGACGCGACCGTCGGTCTTCAACTGGTCCATCACGTGGCGCGCCATGTTCGCCGGAATCGCGAAGCCGATGCCGATGTTGCCGTCACCGGGCGAGATGATCTGCGAGTTGATGCCCACCAGTTCACCGCGGGTGCTGACGAGGGCGCCGCCCGAGTTGCCGTGATTGATCGGCGCGTCGGTCTGCAGGAAGTCCTCGTAGCTGCCGTCGCCGTTGCCGGTCGACCGCCCCTTGGCGCTGATGATGCCCATGGTCACGGTCTGGCCGATACCAAGCGGATTGCCGACCGCGAGCACGACGTCGCCCACCTGCACCGCATCCGAGTTGCCCAGCGGCAGCGTGGCGAGCCCGGTCTGCTCCACCTTGAGCAGCGCAAGGTCGCTCGGCTTGTCGGCACCGACGAGTTTCGCCTTCGCCGTGCGGCCGTCGGTGAACTCGATCTGGATGTCGTCGGCCGAGTCGATGACATGGTTGTTGGTCAGGATGTAGCCGTCGGCGGTGATGACGACGCCGGAACCGAGCCCACGCTGTTTCGGAGTGCGCGGCATCTGGCGTCCGGGGGCCTGCCCCTGCCCCTGACCAAAGCGCTCGCCGAAGAATCGGCGCATCGAGTCCTCGTCGCCATCGAACTGCGTCGGCGAGACATGAGCCTTGCCTTCCGTACGGATCGTGACGACCGCGGGCGCGATGTTCTTCACGATGTCGGCGTAGGAATCGCGACCGCCGGCAACGGCGGCACTGCGCGCCACGACGGCCGGCGTCTGCTGCGCTTCAGCCACGGCAGTCGCGGTGGGCGAGGTTGCATGAATGGGTTCGGCAGCCGAGCCGACCCAGGTGGCGCCGGCAACGAGGAGCCCTGCGGCCCCCAGTGCCACGGCACCCCTGACCTTCCGGGTATTGATGGTGTTGGGAGTGGTGTCCATGGTCTGTTGTGTCCTCTCGTGGTTAGGGCGGACGTCTGTCCGCTCACACACGATTAGACGGGAGACCAGCTTTCACGGCCGTGTCGCGAACATTACATCGGTGTAAGGCGGAGGCGGGCGGGGCAGGAAGGGACCGAACTACAACGCGTGCGCCGGCAATGACACGGTAAAGGTCGAGCCGCGACCGGGCGCGCTGGTCACGTCGACTCGTCCGCCGTGCGCTTCGACTACGGCCTTCACCAGGCTCAGCCCAAGGCCGAGGCCACGCTCGGTGCGACTGCGGTCGCCGCGAAACAACCGATCCCAGATGCGCGGCAACTCCGCGGGGTCGATGCCGGCGCCCGTGTCGTGAACGCGCAACAGCGCCCGTCCATCTGCGGTGTCGACGTCGACGACGACACGGCCACCCGCCGGCGTGTACTTCACGGCGTTGTCGATGAGGTTCGCAGTCACCTGTTCGAGTCGCACCGGGTCGACATACGCCAGGGCCTGATGCTGCACGCCCCAGTCGAGCTGTACGCCCTTCGCGTCCGCCGCATCGCGGTAGAGCTCGAGCGCGCGGGTCACCGCCGCCCCGAGGTCGCACGTCTCGCGCCGCAACGGCATCGCGCCGCTTTCCGCCTCCGAGATGTCCATGAGGGTATTGAGCATCACCAGGACACGGTCCGACTCCTCGATACAGTCGGCGAGCGCCTCCCGGTAGCGCTCGAGGTCGGGCTCCGCCCCGAGGGCCAGTTCCGCCGTCCCCCGCAGCCGCGTCAACGGCGTGCGGAGGTCGTGCGACACATTGTCGAGTGCGCCGCGCATACCGCGCACCAACCCCTCGATGCGGTCGAGCATGGCGTTGAACAACTGCGTCAGCTCGTTGATCGCATCGTCTTCCGTCGCCACCGGCATGCGCTCGTCGGTGCGACCGGTGGCGATGATGCGGCGCACGGCGCTCGACAGGCGCCGGATCGGCTGCACCGCCGACTGTGTCGCGATCCATCCGCCGGTGAGCGCGATGACGATGATGGCGAGCGTCACCAGGCCGAGCGTCGCCCGGAAGCGCGCGAGGATGTCGCGGCGCGCCTCGGTGCTCTTCCCCACCTGCACGACCGTGCCGTCACGCAGCGACGCCGTGCCGACCTCGAGCGTCGCAGGGTCCCACCCTTCGGCGTTGCTCAGCAGCACCGCCTCGGAGCCGCCATCGAGCACGCGCACGAAGATGCGTTCGCCAGACGTACGCTGCTCCACCTCCACCGTGTTCGCCAGGGCGCGAAGACCGCCGTTCGCATAGACGGTGGCGTATTCGCCAAGCTTGGCGTCGATGATCTGGTGGTCCCGCTGCGCCAGCGATGACGAGGTGAGGAGGTAGGTGATGAGGACGATGACCGCGCTGCTGGCGATGAAGAGCGCCGCGTACCACACGGCCAGGCGCAGCCCGAACCGGCCGGCGCGGTCAGCGGATGACATAGCCCACACCGCGCACGGTCTGCAGCAGTTTGATCTCGAACGGCTTGTCGATCTTGTCGCGCAGCCGGCTCACCAGCACGTCGACGATGTTCGTCTGCGGGTCGAAGTTGTACTCCCAGACGTGCGACAGAATCATCGTCTTCGACACCACCTTTCCGCCGTTGCGCATCAGGTATTCGAGGAGCGCGAACTCGCGCGGCCGCAGGTCGATCGGCTGCCCCTCCCGCGTCACACGGCGCGACAGCAGATCCATGGTGAGATCGGCAACGGTGAGCGTCGTCGCTTCGGGCGTGCGCGACGCCCGGCGGACCAGCGCCTGGACGCGCGCCAGCAGTTCGGCGAACGCAAACGGCTTGGTCAGGTAGTCGTCGCCGCCAGCCTGCAGCCCGCGGACGCGGTCGTCCACCGATCGCTTCGCGCTGAGGATGAGCACCGGCGTCGTCCGCCCCTGCCTGCGCAGTTCGTCGATCACGCTCAGACCGTCGCGACCGGGCAGCATCACGTCGACGACCGCCACGTCCGGGTTCTGCTCCAGCGCAGCGTGGAGCCCGTCGGTCCCGTTCGACGCCACGTCCACGGCAAACCCCGCCTCGCGCAATCCGCGCGCGATGAAGTCGGCAATGGCCTTGTCGTCTTCGATGATTAACGCATGCATGGGATGGTCGGTTGGTCGTTGGTCGTTGGTCGTTGGTCGTTGGTCGTTGGTCGCGCCGTCTAGCGGCCAGCGGTCCCCGCCGGTGCTGCGCGCAGGTATTGCGACGGCCACTCAACCTGCTGGCCGAGTTCGCGCGCGGCGCGCAGCGGCCAGTAGGGGTCGCGTAGCAACTCGCGCGCCAGCAGTTCGGCGAACGCAAACGGCTTGGTCAGGTAGTCGTCGCCGCCAGCCTGCAGCCCGCG
>CALQBJ020000115.1 GCA_943328785.2 Bifidobacterium breve | reverse complement strand
CTGCCGGCCTATCCCCGCCCGACCTGCCTGGTCGCCAATAACGCAAACCTGTATGCCCTGCGGCGGCATTTCGACAAACGTGTCGTACATGAAGACAGCGCGATTGAAGCGCCGTCGACGCTGACGGGCAGACCTGTCCGTGGTGGGTGCCGGGGTATTGAGCGGATTGGCGTGGGTTTGAGAGGGAGACCCGGAGCGACTGGATGAAGGTCGCTCCGGGAGGCATCGGAATGCCGTCGTGGTGACACCCTGACAGGAGCAAGGGGAACGCCACCTCCGCCCCAAGGCGTCCAGTCGTCAGAAGTCGATGCTGAACAACGACTTGAGGGAGCACTCCGAAGCCGGAGCGCTCCCTCCGACGACAAACACCTTTGTCGGTTTCACCGCATCGGCGTTACCAGACTGTGGGACGCGCTTCACCGAGGAACGTGCCGCTACCGCCGCTCCGGCAGTTCGAACACATAGACCGCATGCCCGGTGTTCGGATGGTGCACTTCCGGGATGATGGCGCGCGGCACCTGTCGCGGGCTGCCGCCGCCGAGGCCGGTCGTCACCGCCACGTACTGCTTGCCGCCTGCGGTGAAGGTGACTGGGAAGCCCTGCACCGACGTGCCAAGCCGCGCCTGCCAGAGCGTCTGCCCCGTCTTCACGTCGACGGCGCGGAAGCGGCGGTCGAGGTCGCCGACGAACGCCACGTTGCCGGCGGTGGAGAGTACCGCCGTCAGGAACGGCACCCGCTGCTGGAAGCTCCACAGCTCCTTCATCGTCGTGGCATCGAACGCCGCGAGCTTGCCGACGTTGCCGTCGGTGCCCGGCATCTCGTAGAAGCGGCGATCGGCGTTCACGCCGCCGGCGCCGTCGCGCAGTTCCGTCGGTCGCCCCGAGATCTCCATGCACGACTGCTGCAGCGGGATGATCAGCGCGTTGGTCGGCTGGTGATAGCTCATCGCCTGCCAGTTGTGCCCGCCTTCGGTGCTCGGGCACGACTGAATCCACTGCTGCACCTTCTGCTCGATGATGTCGTTGCGATAGGTGACGACTCCGGTCTGCGGATCGATGCGGTCGTAGACGTTCTGGAAGATCGTCTCCTTCGCGCCGAGGAACTTGCCGTTGCGGCGATCGAGCTTCCAGAGGATGCCCGACTTGCCGATCGTGAACACGAACTTGTCCGGACCGTTGTCCACCAGCACGCGCTCGAACACCTCGTCGAGGTCGAACGATTCACCGGGCACGTGCTGGTAGTGCCACGCCAGCTTGCCGGTGTCGATGTCGAGCGCCACGGTCGAGGCCGAGTAGAGCCCCTTGTCAAACACCGACGTGCCGCGGCTGGCCGGCATCCACGGCTTCGCCTGGGCAATGCCCCAGTAGGTGAGGTTCAGGTCGAGGTCGGCGCTGCCGACGATCCAGGTTTCGCCGCCCTGGCGAAAATTGTCCTCGAGCTTGCCCCACGTGTCGCCACCCGGCTCACCGTTGTGCGCCATCGTGTTGAACTTCCAGAGCTGTGCGCCGGTGTTCACGTCGTAGGCGCTGATGAAGCAGCGGTCGGTGCCGTAGCGCGTGCACCCCTGCAGACCCTGGATGACCTTCCCCTTCGCGACGATCGGGCCGCTCGTGTTCGAGTAGCCCTTGGCGCGATCGGCGATCGTGACGTCCCACGCCTTCTTGCCGTTGATGGCGCTGAGCGCGACGATGCGCGCGTCGGTGGTGGCGGCAATAATCTTGTCGCCGTAGATGGCGATGTTGCGCATCGAGCCGAAGCCGATGTGCTCCATCGGACCGACCTCGTTCTCCCAGATCAGCTCGCCGCTCTTCGCGTCGAGCGCCTGGATGACGTTGGCGGTGTTCCACAGGTACATCACGCCGTTGTGCACGAGCGGCATCGTCTGGTTGGCGCCGCCTTCGTTCATGTTCCAGACCCACGCGAGCTTCAGGTCCTTCACGTTCGCGGTCGTGATCTCGTTCAGCGGGCTGTAGCTCTGCCCCGAGTAGGTGCGACGCGCCATCAGCCAATCGCCGGCCGGCGGCGTCTTCAGCATCTCGTCGGTCACCGGCACGTAGTTCTTCACTTCGCCGGCCACCGTCACGCCGCGCGCTTGCTGCACGCGGGCGGCCCCGCCGCGCCCGCCGCCGGCGCCAGCGCCGTCACCCGCACCCGCGCCGCGGCCGCCACCGGCAGCCGCCGTTTGCGCGGCGGTCTGCGCCGCGGTCGGACGCTGCCCTGTCGCGACCGTGCCGATGCCGGTGGCCTGTGTGCCGCTGAACGCGGTGGTGCCGGGCTGCGCGCCGTTCTGCTGGAGAATGTACGCCACGACGCTGGCGTACTGATCCGGCGCAAGCGACGGACCGCCTGGCGGCATGGTCGACGACATGTAGTCGAACAGGTCCGCGGCCGTCCGGCTACGCCAGGTGTTCATGAAGTCGCCGCCGGCCAGCTGCGGCGCTTCATTGCGGCCGCCAAGGTCGGCGACGTGGCAACTCGCGCAGTTCGCCTGGTAGGTGGCTCGGCCCGCTGCGGCCTGCGCCGCAGTGAAGGGCGCCGGCGCCGGGGCCTGCTGTCCGGCCACGATCGCGATCGCTGAACCGGCCAGCGCCGCCGTCAGCACTCCGAAATAGCGTGTCACGCGTGTCATCAACGCTTCTCCTGCGGCATGAGCCAGCCCCAGAGGTTCCCCTCGGCCGCCTTTTCACTGTGAAGCTGTACGTAGTAGCGGCTGGCCGCCAGTTCCTGCACCTGCGCAGGCGTCAGCGTGAACTGACCCGCGATCGTGCCGGTGGTTCCCCCGCTCACCTTCAGGTCGAGCAGCGCCTCGCCGCGGATGCCAGGCTTGTTGCTCTTGAACACCTTCGCCTGCGTGGCGTTGCTGGCCAGCCCCTCGTAGGTGCCGGCGATGACGAGTGTGGTGCCGGTGAGCGTCGCCGTGACGGTGCCCGTGCCGACAACGTTGACGTTGTAGGCCGCAACCGGAACGGGCGACAGGCGAGTCTTGAACGTCCGGGCGGTCTGCGCGAATGCGGTCGGCACAAACCCCACGAGACCTGCCATCAGCAGGCCTGCAATCCATCGTCTCATGTGGAGCACCTCGGGTCCGGATGCGCCGGACACCTGATCAATTGAGCGGCCGCTGATTTTACCGTCGGCTGCGCCGCCCCTGCTACGATACGCGGGTGATGACGACCTACTTTTATGGTCCCCTCGTGCGGAGTCTGGCGCTGGCCTGTCTCGTGTTCGTTGCCGGTTGCTCCAGCAGCACGCCGCCGCCTGCCGCCGACAGCGGGACGGTCGCAGCCACGGACGAGGCTCCGCTCATCCAATTGCTCAAGGATCCGGTCGACGTGCCGGCCTTCACCGTCCGCGATATCGACGGCAAGACCATCTCGCTGGCCGACCTGAAGGGCAAAGTGGTCCTCGTCAATTTCTGGGCGACCTGGTGCCCGCCGTGCCGCGCCGAAATTCCAGACCTCGTGAAGTTGCAGGACAAGTATCGCGACAGACTCGTCATCGTCGGCATCTCCGAAGACGAAGTCGACCCGGCGCAGGTGAAAGCCTTCGCGACCGCGCAGAAGATGAACTACCCGATCGTGATGGCGACGACGGAACTCCGCCAGATCTTCAAGGGCGTGGCCGCGCTCCCCACGACCTTCGTGCTCGATACCGAAGGGAAGATCCAGATGCGCCACGTCGGCATGCTCGACCCGGAACGGACCGACATCGAGACGCGCTACCTGTCCGGAGAACTGAAGAACGCGAAGGTGGAACGGGTCGAGGACGAAACCAAGGCGCTGCTCACCAAGGCCGCGCAGGCGAAGGAGATCCCCGGCATCGACCTGACCGCGCTGAGGCCAGAGCAGCGGACCGAGGCACTGAAGGCGCTGAACGCCGAGAACTGCACCTGCGGCTGCGAACTGACGCTGGCGGCGTGCCGCATCAACGACCCGAGCTGTGGTGTCAGCCTGCCGATTGCGCAGAAGCTGGTAGAGCGGATCGCCAAGGGCGAGAAGATTACCCCGGCGTCGACGTCGACGCACTAGGTCCGGCTTCAGCCGGACCGCTCGCGTGCTACTTCAGCTCGATTGTCACCGCACGCGGCGAGCCGCTCAGCGCCTCTTCGCTTTCCACCGTGCCGCGCGGCACCCAGCGCGTGTCCTTGCGCTTCACTGCACGCGTCTGCTCCGTGCCGTCTGCAGAGTGATAGCGGATCGTCCCCGGCTCGAAGAACACCTCCACCGCGTCGCGCTCGTGGATGTGCTGCGCCACCGGCGCCCCCACCTTCCACGTGTAGTCCCACTCCAGCACCCGCGCGTTGTCGATGGCCGGCGTCATCGCGCCCTCGCGCGGGAACGCCGGTCGCACGCCCGGCTTCGTGACCGGCGGGAACGACACGTCCTTCAGGTCGAACATCACCGCCTGCCGCTCGGGTGCGCCGGGAAAACCGATCGCGTCCTCGCGGTGGGTCACCCCCTTCAGCTGGAAGAACGGACGCGGCACCTCGAACGGCGTCAGCGTCGACACCGTGCCGTCTGGCGCCGTCACGCGAATCGGTCCGTAGACCGTGTAGACCGCCGCCATGTCGAACTTGTGCTCGTGAATCGGTTGGGCGACGTCGCGCAGCCAGGTCACGTCCCAGGCCGCCACACGCTCGTTCTCGAAGAGCTTCGTGACGCCCTTCCGCGGGAACGCATGCGGGTAGGATTGCGCGGCAGCCGACACGGCTGCGAGCACGAGCATCGGCAGCGTAACGTTCAGCTTCATCTCATCCTCGAGGTTGCAGATAGCGACGCGGTTGTGCACGGCTGGGGGATGGCTCAGCCGAACAGCTTAATGAACATCCGGCTGCCGAACCTGTCGTACACCTGGCCGGAGAAGCAGGCCTGCTTCAGCAGTGGGTCGACCACGTCCGACGCCCAGGACTGGAGTGGGAAATCCGCGTCGACGGCGCCGGCCGCGAGGTCACGCAGGAACTGGCGCGCGTCGGTCGCCGAGAGTTCGTGGAACGGCATGCCAAGGCGCGCGCGGCACGCGTCGGCGGCGGCGGAGAGGCCTGCCCTGAACAGGGCGGGGTGACCAGGCGTGACGCTCTCCACCATGCCAGCGAGGTAGGTATCGACGAATGCGGCCAGTCCGCTGGTCACGCCGTCGGGCGTGAGCGCATCGGCGGGACAAAGCGCGTTCACCAGCGCTTCCACCAGTGGGGCCTCTGACGAGGTGAGGCTGCGGTAGCCGCCAGCGGCGTGAACCGGCGCCGCGTCAGCAGCGGCCGCACCCGTCGCCAGCGGCCACGCACCCGCCACGGCGAGGGCGCCGCCAATGAATCCACGCCGGGAGACCGTGCGCGTCGTGGCGGACATCACGCTCTCCCGGTCGAGGACGCGTCTCGCACGTCGTCGCGGGCGACGAGCGAGAGCCCCTTGTTGGCTTTGAACAGCGCATAGAGCGCGTCATAGGCCACCTAACTCGCGTCGAGACGCTCCTGGTCGCTGGTCTTGTGCAGGATCATCCCGTCGGAGAAGGCCAGGAACCCGACGCCGATCTGTCCGTCGCGGTCGGTAATCGGGGGACGATAGCCCTCGAGGACGAACTTCACGCCCCTCTCGACGACCTCCGCCATGTGCAGCAGCGCGGGGTCGGTCAGCTTGTACTCCTTCAGGAGCTTGGTGAACGTGGTGCCGTTCTCATCGTGCGGACCAAGCTTGAAGCCCGGGATGGCGATGGGAATGGCATCCTTGGGCCGCGAGTCAATCTGATCGCGCTGGACGAAGAAGAACTGGGCACTCGGATCGATGAACCGCCTGATCAGCCACGGCGAAGCCACTCGATCGAAATGCACATTGGCGGTCGTCACCCACTTCATACGCGTTCTCCCTCTCTGCGGCTGGTGTGTCGGATGGCAACTACTTCGCTGGAGTCCTGCCAGACGGCGCGCGCGAGGCTGACGGGCGGGGCGCCGCGGCAGCCGTCCCCTTCACCACCAGTTTCTGCACGCGCCAGTTGAGCAGTTCGCCCACCCAGATCTCGTTCTCCGACGGGCACGCAA
This sequence comes from Bifidobacterium breve, assembly GCA_943328785.2. Classification (GTDB taxonomy): domain Bacteria; phylum Acidobacteriota; class Vicinamibacteria; order Vicinamibacterales; family CAVVIG01; genus CAVVIG01. The sequence continues at coordinate 6,032 of CALQBJ020000115.1, read as the reverse complement.
TGGCATGACCCCAGCCGAATTCGCCAGGATTCTTGCCCGACCTACCGTAGACACCGAGCACCTTCCCGTCGAGCGACACCTTGTAGATGCGGCCCGGGTACAGGTCGACGGTGAAGATAACCGGATTGGGGCCTGGCGTCATGCAGAGCGCGTCGGGCGCACCGGGCGCCATGGAGCCCATGTTCATCATTTCCTCGGCCTTGGGCGTCGCGCCGATGGCCGCCTTGATACCTGGCGGCACGGGGACGTCGATCGTGAACTGGCGCTTGAAGGTACCTTGCTGATCGAAGATCTGGATGCGACGGTTGCCGCGGTCGGCCACGTAGACCTCGCCATTGGGCGCAATCGCCACGCCGTGCGGCGTGTCGAACTGGCCAGGTCCCGTGCCGAACGATCCCCACGACTGCAGCCACTCTCCACGCGCGCTGACCTTGGCCACCCGCGAGTTTACGTAGCCGTCGGAGAAATAGGCATTGCCGTCAGCATCCCAGGCGACGTCGGTGGGCTGGTTGAAATAACCGTCCTGGTGCACCGGAGGCGGGTTCCGGGGATTGGCCGGCAGCAACGGCTTGGCGTCCAGGCCGGCGCGGCGCAGGATGCCCGACAACGTGGCCGCCGTGTCAGGCGGTGCCTGATAGTGCGACGCTTCGCCCTTGCGGCCGAACACGTACTCCACGCGCCCTTCGGGACTCATCTTGAGGATGGTGTCCGAGCCCTTGTCGACCACCCAGATGTTGTCCTGCTTGTCGATCTTCACCGCGTGCGCGTACGACCACGCATACAGGTTCTTGGCGATCTCGCGGACGAACCGGCCCGTCGCGTCGAACTCCAGCAACTGCGCCGCCGCCGCCATGTACGACGGACCGTTCACGTTGCCGCGCGAGAACACGAAGACGTGCCCCTTGGAGTTCACCGCCACGCCGGCGATCTCGCCAAAATCGATCTCGGGCGGCAGCTTCAGAGGGTTCGGCACAGACTCGAACTGAATCTCAGGCACGCTGGCCGGCTGCGCCGCAGCCGGCAGTGAGAGCGACAGACCCGCCAGCAGCACGCACGCGATACTCCACGTTCGATTCACAGCAATCCTCCAGATTCTCGAGCGACCAGCCCCAGCAGGCAACGACACCGTCGCGGGCGGGACTGTATCACGCGCGGCCATGCGAAGCGTGCAGGCCAGGCCGGACCGCTACAACAGCAGCAGCCAGGGATCTTCGATGAGCTCCCTGAACGCGGCCAGAAACGCGGCGCCGGTGGCGCCGTCGAGGGCGCGATGGTCCCCGGCCAGCGTGCACGTCATCATCAGCCCCACGGCTGGCGCGTGGTCGCGCACCACGGGGCGCTCTTCAATGGCTCCAAGGCCAAGGATGCAAGCCTGCGGCGGGTTGATGATGGGATACAGACTGGTGACACCAAACATCCCCAGGTTCGAGACCGTGCAGGTGCCACCGGTGTACTCGGTCGGCAGGAGTTTCCCGTTCCTCGCGCGTTCCGCCAGCGCCCGGATCTCGGCGTTGAGCGCGACCACCGACTTCTGCTCGGCCGAGCGTATGACCGGCGCGATGAGCCCGGACGGCGTGTTGACCGCCACAGCCAGGTCCACCGTCTTGTAGAGGCGCACGGCACCGTCCGCCCAGGTGGCGTTGGCGGCAGGCACCTTGCGTAACGCGAGCGCGGCTGCGCGCAGCGTGAAGGCCGTGAGCGACAACGGGTCGCCGTTCGCGCCGGCGTTGATCTGCGCTCGGGCCCCCGCCACGCCGTCCATCGCGCAGTCAATACGCAGGTAGAAGTGCGGGATCTGCTGCTTGGACTGCGTGAGCCGCTCCGCGCTGACGCGGCGCATCGGCGAAAGCGTCACGAGGTCGTAGCGCGACTCATCGTCTGATGCCACGAGCGGCGAGGCAGGCGAAGGGACGACGGGTGGCGCGGGACGACGCACTGGGGCGCTCGCAGACGTCGGCGCCAGCACGGAGTCGACGTCCGCACGGCTGATCTGTCCGCCAGGACCCGTCGCTCGGATGGAGGCCAGCGGAATCCCGGCGGCATGAGCCATCCGTTTGGCCAGGGGTGATGCGAACGGTTCCGCACCGACCGGGTCCGCCGGCACCAGCGCGGGAGCCTGGGCGGCCGCCTCGGCGACGGACACCGGCGAGGGGGCGGGCGATACCGGTGTGATGCGGGGCGTTTCGCCAGGAGGTTCGGCTCCCACGATCGCCGGACCGGCACTCACGCCTCCCGCCGCCTCCAGGAGCGCGAGCACCTCGTGCACCCGCACCTTTTCGGTGCCGGCAGGTACCCGGACCGACATCAGCACGCCGTCGGCGGGCGACTCGATTTCGATGCTCGTCTTGTCGGTTTCCACTTCCGCGAGAATGTCGCCGCGGTTGACGCGGTCGCCCTCCCGCTTCAGCCAGACACTGAGCCTGGCGTGTGTGATCGACTCGCCCAGTTCCGGCAGCCTGACCTCAATCGACATGACGGCTCCTGGGCGCGACGCGCGCCATGACGCAGAGGCGCGCGGCCGCATCGACGATGGCGTCGGCATCGATGCCGTGCAGGCGGTACAAGTCCGGGATGTCCCCGGACTGACCGAAGCGGTCCACGCCAAGGCTGACGACCCGGTGGCCGTGTACCGACCCAAGCCACCCGAGCGTCGAGGGGTACCCGTCGAGGACCGTCACCAGTCCGGCGCTGGCGCTGAGCGGCCGCAGCAGCGTTTCCACGTGGGAGCCGTCTCCGTCGATCGGTCCGGAACGCTGGCGCTGCGCCCATCCGCGCTCGAGACGACCGGGCGACGTGACCACGAGCAGACCTGCGCCCGGAATCTCGTCGACAAGTTGCCGGTGTGCCTCCATCGCTTCGGGGAGGACCGCGCCGCAAGCCACGACAGCCAGTTCCGCGCCTCGCTGCGGCGGATGCAGCCAGTAGCCCCCGTCGATCACCTGCCGGCGCAGGCCCTCGGTGTACTCGCGGGCCGGTTGCGGAATCGGCCGGGTCGAGAGGCGCAGATACACGGCGCTGCCGTCGTCCTGCTGGATGTGCTCGAGACTCCAGCGCACGATTTCGGTGAGGTCGTCCGCGAATGCCGGCTCGTAGCACACCAGGTTCGGTTGGCCCATGCCGATGAGCGTGGTGTAGATGGACTGGTGCGCGCCGCCTTCGGGCGCCAGCGTGATGCCAGAGGGCGTGCCGGCGAGAATGAAGCGGGCGTCTTGGTAACACGCGTAGTTCAGCGCATCGAGACCGCGTGAGACGAACGGGTCGTACACGGTGCCGATCGGCAACAACCGGACTCCGAACAGGGAGTGCGACAGTCCGAGCGCAGCGAGCATGATGAACAGGTTGTTCTCGGCGATGCCCAACTCGATGTGCTGGCCTTGCGGCGACAGCGTCCACTGCTGCGGCGAGGCCACCTGCGACACGATCGGACGAGCCTGCTCTTCATGGCGCGAGAAGATGCCGCGCCGGTTCACCCACGGGCCGAGGTTGGTTGACGTGGTCACGTCCGGTGCCGTCGTCACGATGTGATCCGCCAGTGCCGGATGCTGCCTGGCGAGGCTGGCTACCACCCGCCCGAACGCTTCCTGTGTGGATACGCGCTCCCCGCCTGGCACCTCGAGCGTGGCAGGCACAGCCACTTTCGGCGCGTCGAACCTTCGCACGGCCTGCTGTGCGAAGGGGACGCTGCGAAGGAAGGCGTCCAGTGCCTCCGCTCGATCTTCGAGGCCGGAGAATCGCTCCCACTCGTCGCCGTCCTCGATACCGAGGCGCGCCTTGAAGGCGGCCACCTGCTCGCCGGTCATCTGCCCGGCGTGGTTGTCCTTGTGCCCGGCGAAGGGCAGCCCCATGCCTTTGATCGTGTAGGCGATGAAGCAGGTCGGCGTGTCGTCCTTCACACTGTGAAACGCCTGGGTCAACGTTTCCAGGTCGTGCCCGCCAAGGTCGGTCATGACGGCGTGCAGCGCGGCGTCGTCCAGCGATGCCAGCAGCGCGTCCACACCGGGCTGGTCCCCGATGTCCTCGCGTAACTGGGTCCGCCAGGCGTGCCCCCCCTGGAACGACAGGGCCGAGTACACCGTGTTGGACGACTCGTCGATCCACGCCTTGACGGCGTCGCCGCCGGGCTTGCGAAACGTCTCCGACATGCGCCGGCCGTACTTCAGCGTGACCACGCGCCAGCCCATGTCCTTGAAGATGCTGTCGAGCCGCATAAAGAGCCGGTCGGAGACGACCGCGTCGAGGCTCTGGCGGTTGTAGTCGATGACCCACCAGACGTTCCTGATGTCGTGCTTCCAACCCTCGAGCAGGGCTTCGAACACATTGCCTTCATCGAGCTCCGCGTCGCCGACGATGGCGACCATGCGACCGCAGCGGTCGGCCGGCAACATCGACTTCATCTGCACGTAATCCTGGACCAGGGAGGCGAAGCTGGTCATGGCCACGCCCAGGCCCACCGACCCGGTCGAGAAATCCACGTCGTCGATGTCCTTGGTCCGGGACGGATAGGACTGCACGCCGCCGAGCGCGCGGAAATCCTGCATCTTCTCGACGGTCTGGCGGCCGAACAGATACTGGATGGCGTGAAAAATTGGGCTGGCGTGCGGCTTCACCGCCACGCGGTCGCGAGGTGTCAGCACGTCGAGGAACAACGCCGTCATGATGCTCGCGCAAGACGCAGACGAGGCCTGATGCCCGCCCACTTTCAGGCCGTCCTTTCTGGGACGCACCTGATTGGCGTGGTGAATCATCCAGACCGCGAGCCACAGAATCTTGCTCTCGAGTGCGCGCAGATGCTCGAGCCTGGCGACCGCAGTTGGAGCCTTCCGGGACGGGGCAACGGCCAGGCTGGCCGGCGCGTGCTTCACTCGTTTCAATGCCAAACGTTCTCCCCCTTCAGTGCGCCGATGGTAACAAAGCAAATCCCACCGCCGATTGCGATTCACACCGGATCGAGGCCTCTGCACGCAACAGCATTGCGAGAAGACTCGATATCACGCATATTTCAAACTGGTTTTCCACGTGTCTCTGGTATCCTCGCTCCGCTCCCAGGAGGCGATCGCTCTGCCACACCCCACACAGCCCAGGCTTGATGAAATCGACTTCGCTCTGCTGCACCACCTGCAGGAGCACGCCCGCATTTCGAACGTGGAACTGGCCGATCGCGTCGGGCTTTCGCCGGCCCCGTGTCTCCGCCGCGTCCAGGCGCTCGAGCGCAACGGTGTGATTCGGAAGTACGCCGCGCTACTCAACCCCAACATGGTGGCGCGCGACGTCACCGTGTTCGTGCAGATCTCCCTCGACTTGCAGGTGGGCGGCCGGCTCGACACCTTCGAGCAGCAGATCATGAAACGGGAGGAGGTGCTCGAGTGCTACCTGATGACCGGCGACTCGGACTACCTGCTCCGCGTCGTTGTGCCGGACGTCGCGGCCTACGAGCGGTTCCTGAAGGAAGCCCTGACGCGCATCGAGGGCGTGGTGGGGATCAAGTCGAGCTTTGCGTTGCGCGAGGTGAAGTACTCGACCGCGCTGCCACTCCCCGCGAAGCAGAAACCCGGCGCGGGGCTTCCCCAGGACGATGTGCGTAGGCGTTTGGCCGGCTCGGACGTCGTCTCGAGCCGTGTGACCGCGCGGCCAAACAAGCGAGCGCTCGCCCGTCGTTAAGGGCCCGGTGGTTCATACGCGGCGCTTTCCGGCCGCGCTGCCCCTCGTCGTAGCGGGCCCCGGCCACGCGCGGGTGCCGGAGCGCCGGGGCTATCGACGCTCGAGGTCGGCGAGGGTCTGGCGCGCCGCCGCAAAGTCGGGGCGCAATTCAAGAGCGCGGCGAACGTGCGCCCGAGCCTCGTCGAAACGTCCCGTGGCTGCCAGCGCCAGGGCCAGGTTGTGGTGCGCCTCCGGGTAGTGTTCGCGTCTCGCGAGGGCGCGGGTGAGCCGCTCGATCGCGCGGGCCATGTTGCCTCGGGCGCCGTCGAGCGCCGCAAGGTTGTTCAGCAGTTCCGCCGAGTCTGGTGTGATGGCAAGAGCACGCTCGAAGGCTG
>CALQBJ020000114.1 GCA_943328785.2 Bifidobacterium breve | reverse complement strand
GCGACCTTCAGGCCGGCATCGATCTCCTTGCCACCGCCGTGCACGATGGCGAGCGGCAGTCCCTGCGCGGCGATCGTGGCGATGGCGCCGACGACCGTCTCGAGGCGCGCGGCGTCCTCGAGCAGTTCGCCGCCGAACTTGATGACGAGCGTGTGGCTCACAGCAGCCCTGCGGTTTCAGGGACGCCCAGCATGACGTTCATGTTCTGGATGGCCTGCCCGGACGCACCCTTCAGCAGGTTGTCGATCACCGAAATGAGGACCACCCGGCCCGACGCGTCGACGCGCCAGCCGATGTCGCAGAAGTTCGTGTGCGCGACGTGCTTGATCTCGGGCAGCGCGGAGCCGACCACGCGCACGAAGACCTCGTCCTTGTACGCGGCATCGTAGATATCGCCGAGCGCCTCTTCGGTGGTGCCTGGCGCGACGCGTACGTAGATCGTTTCCAGGATGCCGCGATCGATCGGCAGCAGGTGCGGCGTGAAGGTGACCTGTCCGCCGAAGCCCTGCTCGATTTCCGCGCCGTGCCGGTGGTGCAGCACGCCGTAGGCGGCGAGGCTGGCATACACCTCGGAGAAGTGCGTGCGTTCACTCGGCGTCTTGCCGGCGCCGGACACGCCGGACTTCGCATCGACGATGACGTCGGCACCGGGCAGCAGGATGCCCGCCGTGACCAGCGGCTTCAGCGCGAGCAGCGCCGCCGTCGGATAGCAGCCAGGATTGGCGACGACCCGCGCCGTCCGCACGCCGTCGCGCGCATGCTCGGTGAGGCCGTAGACCAGCCCGTCTGGCAGCGCATGGGTGTCGGGATACCACTTCGCGCGCAGCGCGTCATCGCGCAGTCGCAGGGCACCAGACAGGTCGATGACCCGCACGCCGGCGTCGGCGAGCGTCGGTGTCAGCTCCGCCGCGGCCGCATCAGGCAGCGCCAGGAAGACGAGATCGGCGTCGCGCGCGAGCTGCTCCGCATCGAGCGGCACGATGGTGCCGTTCCAGATGTGCTTCAGCGCCGGCAGCTTGCGTGCGGCCGTCGCCCCGGACGAGGTCGCCGCGACAATCGAGACGTGCGGATGACGCGACAGCATCCGGAGCAGCTCCTGCCCGGTGAAGCCGGTGGCGCCCGCCACGGCCACTCGCACGCGGGCGGCATCTGCCGTCGCGGAGAGGGCTGTTCCAGTCTCGGAAAGTGTATGCATCGGAAAGAATACTTATACAAGCCGATGGTAGTTCGATCAATGAAAATCGATGCATAAATTGTCTGCATATATGCACGAAGGCGTGTATTCTGGAGTCGCGTTATCACGCCGGACCGACCACCACACACCATGAAATCCCGACGCCAGGGCGCCATCCTCGACATCGTCGATCGCGAGCCGTTGAAAAGCCAGGAGCAGCTGCGCCGTCGCCTGGCGCGCGAGGGCTTCGAGGCGACGCAGGCGACGCTCTCGCGCGACATCAAGGAACTCGGCCTCGTGAAGCGGTCCGGCGACGGCGCCTATCAGCGCCTCGGCGTCACCACCGCCAACCCCGAGATCACGATGAATGCGCTCGCCCACGCGGCGGCCGAGTTCGTGCGGCGGGTTGACCGGGTGCAGCAGATGCTTGTCATCCGCACCGGCGCCGGTCAGGCCCAGGCGCTGGCACTGGCCATCGACAGTGCGCGGTTGCCGGAGACGGTGGGCACCATTGCCGGCGACGACACCATCCTGGTCATTGCGAAGGACGGCCGCCGTGCCGCCACGCTCGTGAAGCGCCTCGAAGGATTCGCAGGCATCTGATGCGTATCGTGCTGGCCTACTCCGGCAGCCTCGACGGCTCCGCGGCGATTCAGTGGCTGCGTGAACGTCACGCTGCAGAAATCGTGGCGGTGACGCTCGACCTTGGCCAGGGGCGCGAACTCGAAGCCGTGCGTGATCGCGCGCTCGCCATCGGCGCGCGGCGCGCGCATGTGCTGGATGCCCGCGACGCCTTCGCGCAGGACTTCGTCCTGCCTGCCCTGCGGGCCGACGCGCTGCACGACGGCCGCCTCCCGATGGCGCTGGCCCTGAGCCGGCCGCTGATTGCGCAGCGACTGGTCGAGATCGCCGGCATCGAGCACGCTGACGCCGTGGCGCACACCGGCCACGGCGCGGGCGGCTCGTCGCGGCTCGACGTCTTGCTCGGCACCCTCGCGCCGGCGTTGCCGGTGCTGACGCCGGTTCGCGAATGGGCGCTCTCCGCTGGCGCGCTCGCGGCGTTCGCGCGCGCGCATGGGCTTGGCAGCGGCGTCGACGATGAGGCGCGCGACGAGCGGAACTTCTGGGGCCGTTCAGTCCGGCGTCACGGCGGCGATGCGGCATCGGACGGCCTCGCCGCCGCGCCTGAGACCTATCCTGGCGAGCCGGCCTTCGTCGACGTCGCCTTCTCGCACGGTGTGCCGACGGCGCTCAACGGCGTGCCGCTGCCGCTCCTGGAGTTGGTTGCCAGTCTTGGCACGCTGACGGCCGCGCACGGTGTCGGCCGCGGCGCTGCGGGTCCCCTGTGGTGCGATGGGGCCGCGGCGGTGCTGCTGCATGCCGCGCGTCGTGAGCTCACGCATGCGGCGTCAGCCGATAACCTCCGCGCCTTCTCCGATGACGCGACGGCCCGCTACGTCCAGTTGGTCGAGGACGCCCGCTGGTTCTCGCCGCTTCGCGAAGGACTCGATGCATACTTCTCATCCGTGCAGTCACACGTGAACGGGCACGTTCGCCTGCGCATGTTCAGGGGCGAGCACTCCACCATCTCGACAGAACTTTCTGAACCGCTGGCGCACCAGGCGCTGGCGCCGGTCGTTCCTTCTTCGGCACAACACTGATGTCAACTCTCTGGTCGGGTCGTTTTGATCAGGCGCCGGATGCGGCCGCCTTCGAATGGGGTTCGTCGTTCAGCTTCGATCGTCGGCTGTTCGAGGACGATGTGACGGGCAGCATCGCGTGGGCGCGCGCCCTCGCCGGTGCGGGTGTGCTCACCGCCGACGAGTCGGCGTCGATTCAGCGCGTGCTCGCGGCCATCCTCGAGCAGGGGCGGACGAATCCCGCGTTCGTCGACGGGGCCGACGAGGATGTCCACAGCTTCGTGGAGCGCCTGCTCGTCGCCGAACTCGGCGACACCGGCAAGCGCCTGCACACCGGACGTTCACGCAATGAGCAGGTGTCGCTCGACCTGCGGCTCTACCTGCGCCGCCGCATCCCGGTGCTGCAGCAGGCCGTCGCAGCGATCGTCAGCGCGCTCACGCGCCAGGCGCGCAGCGCGGGCGATGCGCTCATGCCGTCGTACACGCACTTCCGCCCGGCGCAGCCGGTGCTGGTGGCGCACTTCATCATGGCGCACGCCGCGCCGCTGCGCCGCGACTTCGTCCGACTCGAGCAGGCCCGGCAGGAAGCCGGCGCGCTGACGCTCGGCTCCGGCGCCGTCGCCGGGACCAGCTACAGCGTCGACGTCGAGTCGATTGCACGCGAGCTCGGCTTCGACCGCATCGTTGCCAACAGCATCGACGCGTCGTCGGACCGCGACTTCGCGGCGACGTTCCTCTATGCCGTCTCGCTGACGATGGTGCACCTCAGCCGCCTCGCGGAAGACCTGATCATCCTCTGCGGCGACGAGCACCGGTTCTTCGAGTTCTCGGATGCGCTGAGCACCGGCAGCAGCATGATGCCGCAGAAGAAGAACCCCGATCCGCTCGAGTTGGTGCGCGGCAAGACCGGTCGCGCCATCGGCGACTTGATGGCGCTGCTCACGACCATGAAGGGCATTCCGAGCGGGTACAACAAGGACCTGCAGGAAGACAAACATGTGGTCTTCGATGCGGAAGACACCCTGGCGGGATGCACCGCGGTCGTCAAGTCGGTGATCGACGGCTTGTCGCTCAACCGTGCGCGCGCCGCGGCGGCGGCATCCGGACTGCTCCTCGCCACTGACGTTGCGGACTACCTGGTGGGAAAGGGCGTGCCGTTCCGGACGTCGCACGAAATCGTCGGAGCCCTCGTGCGGAAGCTGATCGTCGAACAGCGCGAGTTCGGCGCGCTGAGCCTGGACGAGTGGCGCGCGGCGAGCGATCGGTTCGAAGCCGACGTGGTGGAACGCGTCACGCCAGCGGCGTCGGTCGCGGCCAAGCGGACGCCGCAGTCGACCGCGCCGGGTGCGGTGCAGCAGGCGATCGCCGAGTCGGAGGCGTGGTACGCCTCGGTGGCTGGCGGAGTGGGCCGCTGAGCACCGCCCGTCGGTCCAGGCCCACCGCTATTGCGGGTGCAAAAGCAGCTCTGCTAAGATTTCCGAGCCTTTCGCAGCGTCTTCCCCCACCCGCAAAGAGGATCCGTCGGGAGTTCCGTTGATGCAACAGCGCCAGCCTCGGCTCGGTGACATTCTGGACGACTACTGTCCGCGCGAGCGGCGGCTGACCAATCACGTCGTTGTGGCGATGATCGGCGAGTCAGTGAAACAGACTCGGTGCACCACCTGCGAGTCGGACCACGAATACAAGCACGCCGCGCTTCCTCGCCAGAAGAAGAAGTCCGAGCATTCGGCCCTGTACTCCCAGGTGCTGGCCAACGTGAGCCCCAAGCGCCCCGCGCCGCTGGCCGCGATGGCCGAGGACGACTCGGAGGCGGTCGACGAGACGCCGGTCCCGCACGTCATCGTGCCGTCGGAGCCCGCACCAGCCGTGGTGCAGGCCGCGGCTCCGGCCGATGCGTTCGATGCGCTCTTCGACGTGCCGGAGGACGCGGACGGTAATCGTGACGTACCGGTGGACGAAGGCCCGTCCCATCGGCGGCTCATCCGCGCGCAGTTGCCGCGACATGAAGGGCAGGCCGCCGTCGCCAGGCAGGCGCCAGACTTCACCATCCGACAGCCGAATCCAGGGCGTCCCAAGCGTTTCGGCGCGAGACCGGCGCGAAGTGCGTCGCCGTTTCAGGGCGGTCGTCCCGGTGGTGGTGGCGGGAACGGCAATGGCAACGGCAACGGTAACAACGCCCGCGGCGCAGGCGGCGGCGCAGGCGGCGGCGGACAGCGGCAGGGTGGCGGCGGTCGTCCCCAGGGAGGCAGTGGCCGTCCTCAGGGCGGCGGCTCGCGTCCAGCCAATCGACAGGGCGGCGGTGGCCGCAATCGTCCGAAGTAGCGCGTCGCGCCAAGCGCGCGGCCTCGGCTTCGCACCTCCCAAACCAGGGTTCCAGCGGTAGCAACCTCCTATGTCCGACCTTTCAGGCAAGCTCGGCCTCGTCGTTGGCGTGGCCAACAAGCGTTCGATTTCGTGGGCGGTTGCGCAGGCGGCCGCGGCCGCCGGCGCGCGCATCGCGCTCACGTATCCGAGTGAGCGCCTCGAAGAGAACGTGCGCGAACTCGCGGCGACGCTCGACCATGCGGTCGTGCTCCCCTGCGACGTCACCAACGACGCGCAGATCGCGGCGCTCGCCACCTCGCTCCAGCAGGAGTTCGGCGGCCTCGACTTCCTGCTGCACGGTGCCGCCTTCGCGCCAGCCGCCGAACTGTCGAACCGCTTCATCCAGACGTCGCGCGACGGCTTCCGCCTCGCGCTCGATGTCAGCGCCTACTCGCTGATTGCCCTCACGAACGCCTGCGTGCCGTTGATGGACACACGCGGCGGCGGCAGCATCGTCACGCTGTCGCATATCGGTGCGGACCGTGTCTTCCCGAACTACAACGTGATGGGTGTGGCGAAGGCGGCGCTCGAGGCGAGCGTGCGCTACCTCGCGGCTGATTTGGGCCCGCAGAACATCCGCGTGAATGCCGTGTCGGCCGGACCGATCAAGACGCTGGCGTCGGCCGGCATCCCTGGTCTGTCGATGATGCTGCAGGCGCAGCGCGAACGTGCGCCGCTCCGCCGCGGAATGGAACTGGGCGAAATTGCCGATGCGGCGGTCTTCCTGCTCAGCCACGCGTCGCGCGCGATCACGGGCGAAGTGCTCATGGTCGACGGCGGCTATCACATCGTCGGCATCTAGCGGGTCAGCCCCACTCTTCGACGCGGACCCGTTCCCGAGCCACACCAAGCGACAGCAGCACCTTCGGCATCTCCTCCACCAGCGCCGGTGGACCGCAGATGAAGCACAGGGTCTGGCCGTCGTGCACGAGTGGCTCGAGCTCGTCGCGGGTGATGCGTCCACGCGTGCCGGTCCAGTCACCTGGGCCGACGTCGCGCGTGACGGTCATGCGCAGCTCGATCGTCCCGGCGTCGGTCATGGCGCGCAGTTCCTCCGCGTAGGCAAATTCCTCCGGCAGTCGCGCGCTGTACATCAGGCCGATGGCCACGTGCGGCACGAGCAGCGAGTGCCGCAGCATCGAGCGCAGCGGCGAGATGCCGGTGCCGCCGGCGATGAACAGGAAGCGCGATTCCTCGGGCGACTCGGGGAAGGTGAAGCGTCCCACCGGGCCGTCGATGTCGACGAGGCCGCCGGCCCTCAGGGGCAGGTGTGCACCCGGCTCACCGTCGCCGTCAACACCGACGAGCAGTTCGAGCCGTCCAGTCTGCGCGACATCTTCCGGCGACGATGCGATGGAGTACGGCTTGCGCAGATCCCGACCGTGCGCGCCGAGCCAGATCGCCTGGCCGGGCCGGAACGGAAACGGCGTCCCCTGCAGATCCACGTGGATGATGCGGGCGCGCGGCGTGGCGACGCCGATGTCGAGGACCGGCCTAGTGAGGAGCACGTGCGTCTATGCTAGCGCACGGCACGAGTCTCGAGGCGAGGGCGACCGCGGGGGAACCGACGCCGTTCAGTCGGCGTCCGCGAGGCTCGCCGCAGTCCTGCCGTTCTGGTCGATGGCGTACTCGGCAATCTTCCGGTAGAGCGTGCCGCGGCTGATGTCGAGCACGCGCGCCGCTTCCTTCTTGTTCCACTGCACCGCGTCGAGCACGAGCGAGATGTGCACACGTTCGGCTTCCGCGAGCGAAGGCAGCCGGTGCGACTGCTGCGGCTGCATGTCGGCGGGTGAGTGGAGGAACTCCACATCCTGCGCACGGATGGTGCGGCCAGGTGCCGACAGCGCCGCCCGTGACACCGTGCTCTCCAATTCGCGGATGTTCCCCGGCCACGGATAGCGCAGCAGCGCATCGAGCGCGTCGCGGGTGAACAGTCTGGCGTCGGACGGCATCCCCTGTGATGCGCAGTAGCGCGCGAGGAAGCGCTCGGCCAGCACCGGGATATCGACCTGCCGCTCGCGCAGCGACGGCAGGCGGATGGCGAACGCGTTGACGCGGTAGTAGAGATCCTCGCGGAAGCGTCCGTCGCGCACGAACTGCTCCAGCGGACGGTTCGTGGCGGAGATCAGCCGGAAGTCGACCGAGATCGACTTCTGCCCGCCGAGGCGTTCGAATCGGCGCTCTTCGAGGGCGCGCAGGAACTTCGCCTGCGCAATGGGCGACATGTCGCCGATCTCGTCGAGAAAGAGTGTGCCGTCGTTCGCCAGCTCCAGACGACCCGGCTTGCGGTCCTGCGCTCCAGTGAAGGCGCCCTTTTCGTAGCCGAAGATCTCCGACTCGAAGAGCGTATCCGGCAGGGCGGCGCAGTTCACGGCCTGGAAGCGCGCGCGCGACCGGCGGCTCAACTCGTGGATCATCCGGGCCACGACCTCCTTGCCCGAACCGGTCGGGCCGAGAATGAGCACCGAGATATCCGACTTCGCGGCCGTGCGGATCCACTCGAAGACGACGAGCATCTTCTCGTCGCGGCCGATCATTTCGCGGAACCGCTGGACCGACGGCGACTGATCTTCCGTGGTGACGACGGCGCGCCGTTCGAGGAAGGTGTCGAGCGGCGCGGCCAGCGCCTCGTCGAGCGGCCGCTGCGCGGTGAAGCGCGGCGGTTCACCGGCAGCGAGGACGATGCGGGCGACGCCGAAGTCGGTGAGTTCGCGCAGGCAATTCTCGACGTCCAGGCGCAGGCGTCCGAACGACTGCATGAGCGTCTCGACGTCGAACGCCGTCTCCGGCCTGACGTTGAGGTAGCGGAGCAGGCCGGCCCGGAGCGGCGATTGCACCAGCACCCGGAACCGGGCGTCCGGTTCGTCGGGGCCGTGCGCGCGTGCGCCCGCAACCGCGCGATGCGCGTTGTACGGAAGGTCGTCCATTCCTGTACGTGGCTTATCGGATCGGCGCGTCGGCGGCAGCAGGGCTGGCGGGCCGGTTACCGGCGCCGAGGTAGTACTCGTCCTGATGCAACTCGATCAGGCGCTTCATTTCCACCGCGTCACCCTTGCGGTGGCCGTGGCAGCGGATCGGGCTGGCGCCGCCGCTGGTCTCGATGAGGACATCGGAGAGCATGAGGCCCGTCTGGATCTTCACCGAGGCGATGTGCGCCATGTGGATCGACTCTTCCTGCTTGCCGACCCAGCCGGGGATGTACTGCACGACACTGCGGGCGGTGATCAACACCTGCGTCGGCAGCAGCCGGTTGCCGTCGCTCAGTCGGCTGGCGCGGAAGACCGCGCCTTCAGCGAAGGGGCGGCCCTTGAGCCAGACCACCACCACGAAGAGCACGAGCAGCACGAGAGCGCCGCCGCCTGTCCACCACACCCACGCAGGCGTGCCGCCGAGGAGCGAAGTTGGAGCGTCCGTCACGATGCTCGATGGTAAGCTATTTTTTTCAAGTCAAGGAGATCGTCTCGTGCCCCATCGCGCGCCGGGTTCACCCGGATCGTCACGCAAGCCGTTTCTGTCCGGGAAGCCAATCAAGTACTACCGTCCGACGGGCAGCCCCCAGATCAAGCAGTTGATCGACGAGGGCTTCCAGGCGTTCAACGCCGGGCGGCTGAACGAGGCCTGCCAGATCTACTCCGAAAAGATGCTGGCCGCGGAGAACGAGACGACCATTGGCCTCACCGTCGCCGGGGCGCTGACGCCTGCCGGTCTTGGCGGCTGCATCATCGAGTTGATGGAGCGCGGCCTGGTCGACTTCCTCATCTCGACCGGCGCAAACCTGTACCACGACCTGCACTACGCGCTGAACTTCACGCTGCACCGCGGCTCGCCGTTCCTGAATGACGTCGAGCTCTTCGAGGAAGGCGTCATCCGCATCTACGACGTCCTCTTCCCGGCGTCGGTGCTGCTCGAGACCGACTTGTACATTCGCGAGTTCCTGGTGCGCTCCGGCCTGAACGGTCCGATCGCCACGTCGGAACTGCACTACCGGCTCGGCCTCGACCTGCTCGAGCGGTTCCCCGGCTGCGAGGAGCACTCGGTGGTGGCGCGTGCGGCGAAGTGCGGCGTGCCGATCTACACCTCATCGCCAGGCGACAGTTCGCTCGGCATGAACATCGCGTATCACGAGCTGATGAACGGCAGCAGCTTGATGATCGACCCCAACAAGGACGTCAATGAGGTCTGCGCGATCGTGCTCGCCGGCAAGCAGAACGGCTGCGTCATCCTGGGCGGCGGCTCGCCGAAGAACTTCTACCTGCAGGCGCAGCCGACACTGTGGGAGGTCTACGGCATCCCCAAGGGTGGCAACGACTACTTCATCCAGATCACGACCGACCAGGTGGTGTGGGGCGGCCTCTCCGGCGCCACGCCGTCCGAAGCCGTGAGTTGGGGCAAGGTGAACCCGGGCGTGCTACCGGATACGTCGGTCGTCTACGTCGATTCGACCATCGGCTTCCCGCTCTTCTGCGAGTACGCGCTCGCCTCGCCCAACGCCAGGCGCCCGAGGAAAGAGCTGCTCTCCAAGCGCGACCAGTTGGTGGCGGCGCTCCTCACCGAGGCGCAGGGCGCCAAGGCGACGCGCGCCGCGGAGACCAAGGGCTAGCCAGCGATGAGGACGCGGGACGGGTAGTGGTCGCCCTCCAGGCGGCCGACCTCGTGGTCCTCGACGGTGACGGAGTCGTGGTGCAGACCGACGTCGCCGGACGCGTCGACCTCACGGCGGGCGACGCCCGATTCATCGATACGGTCGAGACGCGCTTCACCGTATCGGGAGCGCCCTCGACAAGGCCGCGGCCGATCGCATGATCGTCACCACCGATCAGCACGGCGATGTCATCAGGGTGACGGTGCAGGAAGCGAAGGACGGCGGCCTCCGCGTGAACTTCGGTTCGCACAATGCGCGCATCACCGTCACCCTCCCGGCGAAAGCGCAGATCACCGCGCTCACCGGTGACGGTCGCGTCGAGCTGCGAGACGTCCCGTTCACCGGCAACTCGGACCGTTCCAATCGGGGTACCGCAAGCGGCCGCCTCGGCAGCCCCACGCTGACAGAGCGCGGCGGTTGGCGTGGGACTCGTGTACTTCCGCTACGATGGTGTTCTGCGTCGAATCGAAACTGCGGCGATCGTCAAATCCTCTATGTATTCCGTCACCAAACGCATCGACTTCTGCTATGGCCATCGTCTGCTCGAATACGACGGTGTCTGCAAGCATCCCCACGGGCATAACGCGGTTGCCGAGATCGAGGTCCGCTCCGACACACTGGACAACCGCAACATGGTGTGCGACTTCAGCGACATCAAGCGGATCGTCAAGGGCTGGATCGATCGTGAGCTCGATCACAAGATGGTGCTGCGGCACGACGACCCGCTGGTGAAGCCGCTCCAGGCGCTCGGCGAGCCGGTCTTCATCGTCGACAGCAATCCGACCGTCGAGCACATGGCCAAGTTGATCTACGACTACGCCTCCAGCCAGAACCTGCCGGTGGTGCGTGTCACCTTGTGGGAAACGCCGACCTCGTTCGCCGAGTATCGCCGGGACTGAGCGCCGTGATTCCAGCCCTCGCCGTTCGCCCTTGCCCGTGTCGTTGACACCGTCGCTGTTCGTCTTCGATCTCGACGGGACGCTCGTCGATTCGCGGCGCGACATTGCCGAGTCGGCGAATGCCGTGCTCGAGGCGTGTGGCGGCACGCCGCATTCGGAAGAGGCGATCGGCGGGATGGTGGGCGACGGTGCGGCGCTCCTCATCGCCCGCGCGTTCGCCGCGGTGAACCTGCCGCTGCCGGCCGATGCCCTCCAGCAATTCCTGCGCGTCTACGACAGCCGGTTGCTGCGTCATACCGTCGCGTACGAAGGGATGACGGAACTGCTCGACATCCTTGCCGCACGGGGGACGCTCGCCGTGCTCACCAACAAGCCGATCGGCGCGACGCAGGCGATTCTCGACGGACTTGGCCTCGCGCCGTACTTTGCGGACCTGGTGCTTGGCGGCGACGGCCCGCATCCGCGCAAGCCTGAGGCGGCGGGGCTCCTGCAGTTGATGGCACGCACC
Organism: Bifidobacterium breve; assembly: GCA_943328785.2. GTDB lineage: Bacteria > Acidobacteriota > Vicinamibacteria > Vicinamibacterales > CAVVIG01 > CAVVIG01. The sequence goes on along the minus strand of CALQBJ020000114.1, from coordinate 885 downwards.
CGATCGGTGCCGGAGCGCACCCTGATGATTGGCGACTCCGTGGTCGACTTCAGGACCGCTGTCGCCGCCGGCACACGCGCCTGTGTGTGCCGCTACGGATTCGGCCACCACGATTTCCCCATGGCCGAGCTGCGTCCTTCCGACGCGATCATCGACCACCCGCTCGCACTCCTCACATCGTTATAACCAATCGCGACGACAGCCGCGTCAGGCTGTTACGACCCGACTTCGACGAGCAGTTTCGACGCGGCGCGGGTACCGATGGTCAGTTCCGCGCGTCCCTCGCCAACCAGGCGCACGGCGTCGGCGGCCGTGTCGCGCGACGCCACTTCGAGCGTCTGCCCCGGCTTGAGGTCGTTGCGTTCGACGAAGCGGAGAAATGCCGGATCCTGGTCGGTGATGCGGGTCATCCGGAGCGGAGTGCCGACCGGGCAGGTCAGCAGGCTGTCGTGGTGATGCGTCGGCATCAGCCCTTCGGCCGTCGGAATCGGATCGCCGTGCGGGTCGTGCGTCGGACGGCCGAGCATCTCGTCGATCCGTTCGATGAGCCGATCCGATACGACGTGCTCGAGATGTTCGGCGTCGTCGTGCACCTCGTCCCAGTTCATGCCGAGCACCTGGACGAGGAACAACTCGACGAGCCGGTGCCGCCGCAGCACGAGCCCGGCCAGGCGTTCACCGGCCGGCGTGAGGCGCACGCCGCTGTACGGCTCGTAGGCGGCAAGACCTGATTCGGCGAGCGTCTTCACCATGGTCGTCGCCGTACCTGGGGTGACGCCAAGCGCGGCCGCCACCTGGCCCATGGGGACGAGGCGTGCGTCGGCCGTGAGCGCGGTCTGGCCCAGATAGATCGCCTTGATGTAGTTCTCGACCGTGCTCGATGGC
>CALQBJ020000113.1 GCA_943328785.2 Bifidobacterium breve | reverse complement strand
TCCAGTCACCAGCACCGGAGGAATGATCCGTGCGCATCGCCCGTCTCGTCGTGGCGGCTCTCGCCGTCCTGCTTGTCAGTCATCCGCTCCTCGCGCAGCAGCGTCCGCTCGTCACCGAAGATCCTGAACCGGTCGGGGCGGGGCGCCTCCTCATAGAGAGCGGGTTCGACCTGGCGCATGGGCAAAAGTACCCGGCGTCCGGACTCGAGGGGAATCTGCTGCGGCTGCCGACGCTCGGCATCAGCATCGGCATCAGCTCGATTGCCGAATTGCAGATTGACGGCGGCCTCTACGATCGGCTCAGCATCACGAAGCGAAGCACGGCGCCGCTCTCGAGCCTGCTGAACGTCACCGGCACGCAGACGCACGACGTCAGCGACATCATCGTCGGCACGAAGGTGCGGATGGTCGGGGAAGGAACGTCGCATCCGTCGCTCGCCATTCGCTTTGCGACGAAGTTGCCAAACGCGAGCAACGAGGCCGGGCTCGGGCTCGACACCACCGACTTCTTCGCCTCGCTGCTGATTGCCAAGAACGTGCAGTCGGTGCGGGTGGTCGGCAACGGGGGCCTCGCCATCCTCGGCGACCCGACGTCTGGCAACCGGCAGAACGACGAGCTGACCTACGGCGTGTCGATCGCACGCGCGCTGACGGAGAAGGCCGAGGTCGTGGCCGAAGTGAACGGCCGCCGCAGCATGCGCAGCGGCATCGCGTTCCCGGGCACCGAGAGCCGCTCCACGCTGCGCGTCGGCGGCCGGTTCACGCCGATGTCGTCGCTGCGGGTCGATGCGGGCATGCTGATTGGCCTGACGAACGACGGTCCCACCGTCGGCGCCACCGCCGGCTTCACGTGGGTCTTCAACGCCTTCCAGGTACCGTAGGTCGCGGTGCCGGTCGTAGCCCCGCACCGTCATGCGGAGTGTCCGGCTTTAGCCGGACCTCGAACGTCCGCCTGCAGGCGGACACTACGACCGTTCAGCGATCGACCAGGTCCTGAATCCCCGCGATGAACCCGGCCTGGTCCCAGGCATCGATGTGAATCGACGCACCCAGCCGCACCACCACGAGCTTCCTCGACGGAATAATGCTGAGCGTCTGCCCCTCGTGGCCGATCGCGAAGCACGCGTCGGGTGCGATGCGCGACGCGGCCGCCGTGTCGCCGCCGATGTCCGGGTTCAGCTTCAGCCACCAGTGAGCGCCGTAGCGTCCGTCCGACTCCGGCGTCGGTGAGGTGCTGAACCGCACCCACGACTCGGGCAGGAGTGACCGGCCATCCACACGGCCCCCGTCCGCCCACAGCTGACCGAAGCGGGCCCAGTCACGCGCGGTCGCCAGCATGTAGGACGAGCAGACGAACGTCCCGGATGCGTCGGGCTCGAGCACCGCGCTCGACATGCCGAGCGGTTCGAACAGGCGCGTGCGCGGGAACGTGTGGTAAGCCGCGTCGCCGAGTGTGCGTCGCGCAATCAGCGACAGGATGTTCGATGTGCCGCTCGCGTAGCTCCAGCGCGAACCGGCGGGGTGCTGCACGGGCAGGCTCGCCGCGTAGGCGCCCATGTCGCTCGAGCGGTAGAGCATGTGCAGCACGTCCGACCACGGGTTGGCATAGACCTCCGAGAAGCGGAGGCCGCTGCGCATGCGCAGCAGATCCTCGAGCGTGATGGCGGCGCGCGGATCGTCAGCCGTCCACGCCGGCAGCAACGCGCGAGAGTCGAGCGCCAGGCGGCCGTCGGCCACCAGTAGCCCGATCAGCGCGTTCAGCACGCTCTTCGCCATCGACCAACCGGGCAGCGGCATGTCTGCGGTGATGCCGTCCGCGTAGCGCTCCGCGACGATCTGGCCGTCGTGCACCACCAGCACCGCATACGTGCGGCGCAGCCGCGTCGGATTCGGCTCGGTGAAGGCCTCCTCGACGAGTCGCTGTAACGCGTCGGGCCCCTGGGCGTGCCTCCACGCACGAGTGGGGCCTGCCGGGGCAGGAGACGATGAGGGGACGCGGGCGAGCGGCGCGTCGAGCGCCTGCAGCGTGGCGCCGAAGCCGGGGCGTTGAACGGCCGTGCGCGGATGCACTCCGAGGAGCGACGCGGTCACCAGCCGCGCGTTGCGATCGATGCGAGCCGTGAACGGACGCAGCAGCCGGTAGGCGTCGTCGTGTATCTGCGGCGCACGCTGCGGGTCGAGATCTCGACCGCTGCCGAATACCCCGGAGCAGAGCGCCTTGGCCTTGTAACCGGCGCCGACGTCAAGGTAGACGCGGAGCTTGAAGAGCCCCCAGGCGGCCAGCAGGACGGCCGCGACCACGCCGCCGCTCCGGAGCGCGTCGTTCACTGCGCGCGTCCGCCGCTCAGAAGGTCAGCCGCAGCCCGACGTGCAGCGAGCGCGGCGGCTGGATGAACGTCGGTGTGCGGAACAGCGGTCCGCTGACGACGTATTCATCGACCTCGTTGTTGCGGGTGAAGAGGTTGTAGGCGTCGACGATGGCGTCGATGCGTGTCGTGCCGACAGTCAGCCCCTTCTGCACGCGGAGGTCGAACGTGCCGGTGAACGTATAGCGGCTGCCGGCGTTCGGGTACGACTGCACCGCTTCGACGCCCTGGTTCAGGTTCGGCACCACGACCATGCGCGAAAACGGCTGGCCGTCCTGGTAGCGCGCGATGCCGGCGACGGTGATGTCGGCCGGCAGCCGATACAGCGTCGTCCACTTGATGGTGAACGCGCGATCGGCGAAGAGGCGTCCGCGCGCGTAGCTGTTGCCGTTGGGCGTCGTGAAGATCTCACCCGGGATGTCCTGATCGTTCTCGAGCGGACCGTAGCCGCGATTGCCGCCGGAGCCGAGTGCCGCCGACGCCGTGGCGCCGAACAGCAGGAAGAGCCGCTTGCTGGTGTGCTCGAGGCTCATGCGGAGGCCGTAGACCTCGGCGGCCGGCTGTCCAGTGTTCGTGACCAGATACGAGTCCTGGCCGAAGCTGGAGGGCAGGCGGTTGTAGATCGTGAGCGTCCGGTCGTCGGACGGGTTCATCAGGTCCTTGCCCGCATCGGGAAGGCCAATGGTCGTGTAGCTGGCGGCGTCCACCGAGTTGCGCACGCCGAGCAGGTGTGCCTCGCGACGGGCGATGGCGGTGAGCGTGTAGCGCGTCTGCGGACTGCGTCGCTTCTCCCAGCCGATGACGAACTCGTCGGTGACGGGCCGCTTCAGGTCGGGGTCGATGCCGCTGAAGCCGACGTTGCCGTTGATACCGGGGCCGACTCGCGCCACCAGCGTATTCGGCGCGGCGGTTGAGACCACGCGCGCCGTTGGAGCGCCAGGGTCGCCGAAGGCCAGCCAGTTGTGGGTGAGCGCGTTCGCGCTGCGCGCCCAGCCGAGCGTGAGCGAGCGCCGGTCGCTGAACGCCAGGCGAAGGTAGGCGTGCGGCAGCAGGCTGAGCCACGACACCGAGGTTGCGGCGCCGTCGGCGCTGCCGCGCACCATCTCGGCCCTCAGGGCCGCATCCAGTGAGAGTCGCGGCGACAGCGTGATCAGGTCGCTGGCGACAGCGGAGATGGTGGTGGACGAACGGGACGGGTCGGCGTCGATGGCGTTGTAGGACCAGACGCGTGCCGGCAGGCTGTTCACGGTTTCACGCACCGTGCCCGCGAAGGTGTTGGCCTGCGTGGTTGTGGCCAGGTCGACGTTCACGCCGTACTCGAGGCGGTGGGCCGAGTCGGCCGAGTGGACCGGCGTCAGGCGGGCGCCGGCGGAGAGGCGGCGCGCCGTGCTGTCGGCAACGGTCTCCACAAGATTCGTGACGGGACCATCGACGATGCGGTCGATGAAGAGCGTGGAGGGGCCAATCGTGTTGGTGCGGTTACGCTGCGTGAAGCCGCCGAACACGCGCCACTGGGCAATGTCGGTCGCCGTCGAGGCGTAGGTGGTCTGCAGGTGCACCGCGGTGCTGGTCGACGCCGCCTTCGGATCGCGGAACAACTGCCACTGGTCGAGCGGCCTCTCCGTGCGCTGCGCCCAGCCAAGCACGCGCCACTCGCGGCCGGCCGACGGCGTGAACACGAGGTGGGCGAGGGCGGACGTCAGCGTGTTGTCGGTCGACGCGAGTTGCTCACGGCGGTAACTGGCGCCCCGTCCGACGCTGCCTGCCACCACGAGCGACGTGCGCTCCGAGAGCGGACCGCTGACGAGCGCCGAGCCGAGCAGCGCATTGTCCAGCCGGGCGATTGGCGGTGCCTGCGTCGTCAGCGCCTTGGCGGCGAGGCTCCCGCCCGAGCCGGTGCCCGTGATGGTGCGGAACCAGGTGGAACCGGCCCGACGCGGCTGCAGCGTCACCGCCAGCCCTGGCGTGTTGATGTCGGCCGGCATCAGGCCGGTGGTGACGGTCACGCCCTGCCAGAGCGAACTATCCGGGAAGAGCAGCGCCGAGCCGCTGCCGGCCGGATCCGAGATGTCGATATCACCGGCGCGGAACAGCGTCTGCGACCACGAGCCGAGGAAGCCGCCGATGCGCGTGTCGCCGCCGATGTTCATGCCGGCGCTATTGAAGCGGTCGGAGATCAGCTCCGACTGTGTCGTTTCCAGGATGGCGTAGACCGAATCGCCCACGGGCAGATCGCGGATGACGTCGGCAGGAAAGACGGAGCCGACCTGCGGCGCATCGGTGTGGGTGGGAGACTGGGCGGCGGCCAACGCGGGACACGTCAGCGCCAGAAGCGCCGCCAGGGCGGCGCGAGGCATGAGTCGCATGCGCACAAGTCTAGTAGAGGCTGCGCACGCCCGCGATTTCTTTACGTCGCCGCTCCGCGTCCCAGCCGAGCGCGTCGCCCACGACAACCGCTGCGGCGTCGAGCGCCGGCGCGTCCGGGCATCCGAGCGCGCCGAGCGTGGTGCGGCGTATCACCGCATCGGCCAGTGTGCACACCATCTCGGCGGTGGCCGCATGACGCAGCAGCGCGTCACCGTCGAGCGGCACGTGCGGCAGCGGCGTCGTGGCGGTGGCACACGCGACACGTGGCCGCTCGAGCCAGTCGAACAGGCGGTTCACGATCCGTTCGGCGACGGCACGTGCGGTGGTGTACTTCGTGCCCGCCACGCTGACGAGCCCAGTAAGTCCCGCGTTCTGGTGGTCGTACACCCGCTCGCCGCCGTCGAGCGTCGGCGGCTGGCCATCGCGCAGTTTGGCTGGCACCGTGCCGCGGTGCACAAGCGCCACGTCGTCGCGGGTCAGATGCCAGGCCGGGAACGCCTGATTCAGCTCCGCGATGAAGGCGTCGAGGTGTGCCGGCGCAATGGTGAGATCGCCCGGCGTGCAGATCGACGGTGATTCCCAGGTGCCGAATAGCGCGCGTCCACGCCACGGCACGAGGAAGAGATTGCGGCCCGACAGGCTGCGCCCCCCGATGGCGGCGGCCGGTCCAGGCCGGGTCGTGACCAGGTTCACCGCTTGCAGTAATGGGAGCGCCACGGCGGCGCCGAGCGGTTTCAGCAGGCGGTCGATGCCGCCGCCGGTCGCGTTGACGACGGTGTGCGCGGTGAGGTGGTGCTCGCGTCCGTCAATCTGGTCGACGACCGTGGCGCCGCTGATGCGGCGTCCGTCGAGGCGCAGTGACGTCGCTTCGGCGTAGTTGGCCATTACGGCGCCGTGTGCCGCAGCGGCGAGGGCCCAGGCCAGCGTGAGCCGGTCGGCCTCGACGGTGACGTAGTCGTACCAGACGGCGGCGCCGGTGATGTCGAGTGCACGCAGGTCCGGATAGGCCGTCTGTGCCGCCGCACGACCAAGCACGCGTCCGCCAGGCAGCGCATGCGTGGCCGGCACGCCGTCGTTGCGGTCGTGCGCGACCAGGCGGTCGAGCGCGAAGCCGCAGCGCATGGCGGTCTTGCCCTTGGTGAGCGAGCGGTAGAGCGGCAGCACGAACGGCAGCGGCTGCACCGCCCACGGCGCGATGCGGGCGAGCGCGCGCCGTTCACGCACCGACTCGCGGGCACGTGGCAGGTCGAGGGTCTGCAGGTAGCGCAGCCCGCCGTGGATCGTGCGCAGGTGGTTGAAGGAGGTGCCGCTGCCGAAGTCGGCGCACTCGACGAGCGCCACCGACAGCCCGCGCTGCGCCGCGTCGGCCGCGACGGTGAGGCCGTAGATGCCGCCGCCGATGACCAGCAGGTCGAACGTCCGCGTCGTCAGGTCGTGAAGATTCCGGTGCAAGGGGTGCGGCATGGACGAAGGCACAGACAGCTCACGATATAGTATCCAGCGTGGCGACCGTCGAAGAAGTCCGCGCGTACTGGGAACAGCACATCCACGATCTCGAAATCACCACGCACCCGGTCGGGTCGCGGGGGTTCTTCGAGGACCTGGACCAATATCACTTCGAGAAGCTGCATCACCTGCTGCGACTCGTCGACTTCAACGGGTATCGCGGCAAGGCGGTGCTCGAGGTGGGGTGCGGCGCGGCGGTCGACCTCGCGCGCTTTGCGAAGGGCGGCGCGGTCTGCACCGGCGTCGACCTCGCGTCGTCGGCCATCGCCCTGGCGAAGGCCAACTTCGAGCAGCAGGGGCTGACCGGTGACCTGCGCGTCGCCAACGGCGAACAGTTGCCGTTCCCCGACAACTCGTTCGACTATGTCTTCGCGCACGGCGTCGTGCAGTACACCGCCGACCCGCAGGCGCTGGTGAACGAGGTGCGCCGGGTCCTCAAGCCGGGCGGCGAGGCGCTGTTCCAGGTCTACAACCGCATCTCCTGGCTGAATGCGCTGTCGAAGCTGATGAAGGTCGGCCTCGAACATGACGATGCCCCGGTGTTGCTGAAGTACTCGATCGGCGAATTCAAGCAGCTCGTGTCCGGCTTCAGCCAAGTGCGCATCGTGCCGGAGCGGTTCCCGGTGAAGTCGCGCCTGCACGGCGGCTGGAAGGGGGCCATCTACAACGGTCTCTTCGTCGGCACCTTCAACCTGCTGCCGCGCGCCGTCGTCGAGCGCTTCGGCTGGCACCTGCTCGCGTTCTGCCGTAAATGATCCGCTTCGCCAAAGCGCACGCCTACGGGAACGACTTTCTCTACGTCCTCCGATCGGAGGTGGAAGGCGTGGACGTCCCGGAACTCGCGCGCCAGATGTGCCACCGCACCACGGGTATCGGTGCCGACGGCCTCATCGTCTACGTGCCGACACCGGCTGGTGCGTCGATGACGCTGGTGAACTCGGACGGCAGCCGCGCCGAAGTGTCGGGGAACGGCGTGCGTGCATTGGGCGCGCTGCTCGGGCTGCAGGTGTCCGACGGCCCGCTGCAGCTCACCATCCAGACCGAGGGGGGCATCAAGCAGCTCACGCGGCTCGAGCGGCACGGCAACTCGCAGCTGTTTCGCGCGGCCATGGGGCTGCCGGCCGGCATGCACCGGACGCAGCTCGAGGCGGGCGGCGAGACCGTGGACGGCGTTGTGCTGAACATCGGCAATCCGCAGTGCCTGCTGCTCGGGCCGATTCCGGATGACGAACGCTTCAACCGGCTGGGTGCGGCGCTCGAGCACCATCCGTATTTTCCGGAGGGGACGAACGTCGAGTTCGTGCACGTTGAGTCGCCGGGGCAGATCCGCATTCGCATCTGGGAACGAGGCTGCGGTCCGACGTCGTCGTCTGGCACCGGCTCGTGCGCCTCGCTCATTGCCGCGGCGGCCTTTGGCGGTGCGAACCGCGACGCACAGGTGATGGCTCCGGGCGGGACGCAGCGCGTGGAGTGGACGACCGAGAGTGTCTACCTTACCGGGCTGGCCGAAGTGCTGTGCCACGGCGAGTGGCTACGCACCCTGCCGCGTGGCTGAGTAGTGGTCGGTGAGGGGTCCGGCTAATGCCGGACAGTACGCGGGACGACTTGTATCTGTAGTGTCCGGCGTTAGCCGGACCGGCAGGCGGAACGGCGCGCAGAAACTGCGTGTCTGGCGTCAGCGGTGGCGACGGGCCGGCGGAGCCGAGGCAGCCTCGATGGCCTCGGATGCTGCGGCCAGTGAAGCAGTTGCGGCGGTTGCCTTCGCCGGCACCTCGAGATACTCGCCCTTGTCGAAGCGTGCGCGCACTTCTTGCAGGCCGGTCTTCACTGTGTGGAGCGATGTGCGCGGCGCGGCGAGCAACCGGGCCGGAACCTTACCCGTTTCAGCAGCGACGAGTTTCGCCACAACCGCGTCCAGGCTCTTCTGGGCCCGGTCGAGTGCGCGTTCCGCCGCGGACCGGGCGGCGGCTTTGCCGTCGGCGGCTTCGCGTGCGGCGTTCTGTGCCCGCTCGCGGCTGTCGAGGGCGCGGTCGAGAGCGAGGCGGTAGTCGCGTTGCGTCACCGCGTCATGCGCACGCGCCAAGGCCTGCTGCGCCGCCGTGAATTCGTTCGCCGCGTAGTTGTCTGCGCCGGCCGCCTTTGCCGCGTCGAGGGCGCCCTGCGCCTGCTGCATTTCCTTGTCCGGTGGTTCACCCCCGCACCCGACGGTGAGGGAGAGAGCGAGGACAAGGGCAGGCAGGGCACACGCGCGCAGCGACATCCCTCGGAGTATACGCGTACCGTTTTCGCTGTAGTACGATGAAAGAGCTGTCGCCCGACGATCGCCCGAGGGAGAAACTGCTTCGGAATGGGCCAACGGCGCTCGGCGACAACGAGCTCGTGGCGCTGGTGCTTGGCATCGGCATCAGGGGCGCCGATGCCCTGGGTGTGGCCAACGATTTACTGCGGCGCCGCGGCGGGGTGCATGGCCTGGCCCGCTCGTCGGCCGACGACCTGTCGCAGGTGGGCGGCATCGGCCACGCCCGCGCCGCGCAGTTGGTGGCGGCGGTGGAACTCGGACGACGGGTGGCGGCACGCGGGCCGTCGGCGCGGGTGCAGTTACGCAGTCCGCACGATGCGGCGGCCTACCTGCTGCCGACCTTCGGCGCCCGCGCCGTGGAGCAGTTCGGCATCGTGCTGCTGGACAGCAAGCATCGCGTCTTGCGCACTACGGTCGTCGCCTCGGGCACGCTCAATTCGACTATCGTGCATCCGCGGGACGTGTTCCGCGAGGCCATGCTCGGAGCGGCGGCCGCGATCGTGGTGTTTCACAACCACCCGTCTGGCGACCCGAGTCCGAGTCCTGACGATGTGGAACTGACGCGTCGGCTGCGGGCTGCCGGGGTGCTGATGGGCATCGAGGTTGTCGATCACATCGTGCTCGGCGACGCGCGATACTGCAGTTTGAAGGAGATGGGGCAGCTCTAGTGTCACGTGTGTTGTATCTGGACGGCTTCTCCGGGATCTCCGGCGACATGTTTCTCGGCGCCTGCCTCGACGCGGGCCTGCCGCTGAACGCCCTCCGGTCGGCGCTCGGGAGCCTGGCCGTGTCCGGATACACGATCGGCGCCGAGCCGGTGCTGCGCGCCGGGGTGTCGGCCACCCAGTTCATCGTTCTCGAGGACGCAGCGGCCGCGCTCCCGCACGCTCACGAGCACACGCACACCGGGGCCGACGGCACCGTCCATACCCACAGCCACGCGCACCACCAGGGGCATGCGCACCGCAGCCTGCCCGAGATTCGCACCCTCATCGGCGGCTCGGCGTTGTCGCCGGCGGGGAAGGCGCGGGCCGTCGCCATGTTCCAGCGACTGGCGGAGGCGGAAGCGCGTATCCACAGCATGCCGGTGGAGCAGGTGCACCTGCACGAGGTGGGCGAACTCGACTCGATCATCGACATCGTCGGGGCGGTGTTCGCGATGGAGTGGCTGGGGGCCGACCGTGTGGTCTGCTCGCCACTGAACGTCGGCGGCGGCATGGTCCGCTCGGCGCACGGCCTCTTTCCGGTGCCGGCACCGGCCACGCTGGCGCTGCTCGGTGCGGCGCCGGTCTACAGCGGCACCGTGCAGAAGGAGCTGGTCACGCCGACCGGGGCGCTCATCGCCACGACATGGGCGGACGCGTTCGGGCCGCTGCCGCCGATGACGATCGAGGCGGTCGGCTACGGCGCGGGCAGCCGCGACAACCCCGACACGCCGAACGTGCTGCGGATCATCATCGGCCGGGCCGACGACCAGCTGGCGGCCGAGCGGGTGGTGGTCATCGAGTGCGAGATCGACGACATGAATCCGCAGTTGTTCGGCGTGGCGATGGAGCGGCTGTACGCGGCCGGGGCGCTCGAGGTGTTCTACATCCCGGTGCAGATGAAGAAGAGCCGTCCAGGCACGCTACTGACGGTCATCGCCATGCCCGACCTTCGGCGTCCGCTGTCCGACATCATCTTCCGGGAGACGACCACCATCGGCGTGCGCTATCACGAGGTCGAGCGCGATATCCTCAAGCGTGAGATCATCGCGGTCGACACGGCGCTCGGCCAGGTGCGGTTCAAGCTGGCGTGGCGCGATGGCCGCGTGGTCAACGCGACACCGGAGTTCGAGGATTGCGCGGCGCTGGCCCGTACGCACGACCTGTCGGTGAAGGACGTCCAGGCACTGGCTCTCCAGGCCTACGGGGCGCGGGCGACCGCGCCTCCCACTGCACTCTGAGCGAGTCAACGTGAGCCGTTTCTACATCACCACGCCCATCTACTACATCAACGCCGAGCCGCATCTCGGTCACGCGTACACCACGATGGTGGCCGACGCGGCGGCCCGGGCGCACCGGTTGATGGGAGACGACGTGTTCTTCCTGACCGGCACCGACGAGCACGGGCAGAAGGTCGAGCGGGCGGCGCAGAAGGCCGGCGTGTCGACGCCCGCCTTTGCCGACACGGTGGCGCAGAAGTTCAAGGACCTGCTGCCCGAGTTGCAGGCGTCGAACGACGACTTCATCCGGACGACCGAGCCGCGGCACCGCGAGTCGGTGCAGGCACTGTGGCGCCGCGTGCGCGACAACGGCTTCATCTACAAGGACAAGTACGAAGGCTGGTACTGCACGGTGGACGAAGTGTTCGTCCCGGACACGCAGTTGGTCGACGGCCGCTGCAATATCTGCGGCAACACGGTGGAGAAGCTCGCGGAAGAGAGCTATTTCTTCAAGCTGTCGGCGTTCCAGCAGCCGCTGCTCGACTACTACCGGAACCATCCCGAGTTCGTGACGCCGTCGATGCGCCGCAACGAGATGCTGTCGTTCCTCGAGGCCGGACTCGACGATCTCAGTGTCAGCCGCACGTCGTTCACCTGGGGCATCCCGGTGCCAGACGACCCGGCGCACGTCATGTACGTCTGGTTCGACGCGCTCACGAACTACATGACCGCCGTAGGCTTCGGCTCGTCCGACCCGGTTGATGCCGCGCGTTTCGAGACGTTCTGGCCGGCCGACGTGCATCTCATCGGCAAGGAAATCGTGCGCCAGCACGCCATCTACTGGCCGGCGTTCCTGATGGCGGCTGGCCTGCCGCTGCCGCGCCAGATCGTCAGCCACGGCTGGTGGCTGATGGACGGCGCGAAGATGTCGAAGTCGAAGGGGAACGTCGTGCGTCCGCACGACTACATCGAGCACTTCGGGCTCGATGCGTTCCGCTACTTCGTCTTCCGCGAGATGATGTTCGGGCAGGATGCGAGCTTCACCGACGACGCGATCCTGACGCGGTATAACGCCGACCTCGCCAACGACCTCGGCAATCTCGCCAGCCGCGTCGTCACGCTCCTGCACCGCACCTGCGGCGGGCGGGTGCCGACGCCCGACGCGCGGTTGCTCGAGCGTGAGGCTGAACAGAAGGTGCTGGGCGCCGCCGCCGCATTGATTGGCCAGGTGAAGATGGCCGTCACCAGCTTCCAGTTCAGCGTCGCGCTGCGCGATATCTGGGATCTGGTCGGTGCCACGAACCGCTACATCGTGGCGCGCGAGCCGTGGCGGCTCGCGAAGGATGAGGATCGGCGCGCGGAACTCGAGACGTCGTTGTACGTCCCGGCCGACGCGCTGCGGGTGATTGCGGAACTGCTGCGCCCGTTCATGCCGACGACCGCCGAGCGCCTGCTCGCGATGCTCGGCCAGGTGGCGGCACCAGCGTCATGGTTGACGCTGGAGACAGGCACGCTGATACCGGGCAGCACGCTCGGCGAGACCGTGCCGCTGTTTCCGCGGATGGAACTTACAGTGGAGGCTTTGCGACAGATGGCAGACGAGACGTCGAACACTCCGGAACAGCCGGCCGGCCTGGTGGCCGCCGAACCTGGCGCTGGTGAATCGGCCGCGGCACCCGCGGTTGCCGCCCCGGCCGCCCCGGCGCCGGCCCCGGCCGCGGAACTGATTTCCTACGACGACTTCATGAAGATCGATCTTCGTGTGGCAAAGGT
>CALQBJ020000112.1 GCA_943328785.2 Bifidobacterium breve | reverse complement strand
TTCTGTAACGGAGCACAGTGATGCTGATGGCACTACTTCTGACCCTGTCGATGGCCGCGGCCGGCCTCACGGGCGTCGTGAAGGACACGAGCGGAGGAGCCGTGCCCGGTGCGTCGGTCACCATCCAGACCCCGTCAGGCGCCGCGCCGCAGACGGTCATTTCTGGGTCGGACGGCCGCTTCTCTTTCGACACCGTGCCGGACGGTGCGGTCCTCGTGGTCCGGGCGGGCGGCTTTGCCGAGCAGCGCCAGACCGTTGGCGGCAGCACGGAAGTCGAAGTGACGCTGCAACCGCCGACCATCCTTGAAACCGTCGTGGTCACCCCTGGCCGTACCGAGCAGCGGCTCGGCGACACGCCGGCCAGCGTGAACATCGTCACGGCCGAGCAGATCCAGTCGTCGCCGGCCGTGGCCGTCGACGATGTGCTGCGAAGCGTGCCGAGCTTCAGCCTCTTCCGTCGCGCCAACAGCGTCGTGGCCCAGCCGACGACGCAGGGCGTCTCGCTGCGGGGCATCGGCCCGAGCGGCCAGAGCCGCACGCTGGTGCTGCTCGACGGTGTGCCGTTCAACGATCCGTTCGGCGGCTGGGTCTACTGGACCCGCGTGCCGATGGTGAGCGTCGACCGCATCGAGATCACCGAAGACACGGCGTCGGGCCTCTACGGCAACTACGCCATGGGCGGCGTCATCAACATCGTCACCAGCCGGCCGACCAGCCGCACCCTGGAGCTGAAGCCGCAGTTCGGCGCGTTCTCGGGCGCGAACGGCGGGTCGGACAAGGGGAGCACGCCGAAGTTCGACATGTTCGCCAGTCACGTCTACAAGAAGCTCGGCTTCGCGGTCGAAGGCAGCGTCTTCAACACCGACGGCTTCAAGACGGTCACCACCGAGGCGGGCCCGATCGATAACAACGCCAAGGTCGACTACCGCAACGTCACCGGCAAGGTCGAGTACCTGCCGACCGAACGCCTCACCATCACTGGCCGCGCTGGCTACTTCAAGGAAGAGCGCGACAACGGCAAGATCGGCGAACTGAACGACACACGGTGGAAGAGCGTCAGCGGCGGCATGCGCGCGGTCCTGCCGGACCACAGCGACCTGCAGGCGCGCGTGTTCGGCGACATCCAGGACGCGCACTACAACTTCCTCGCGGTGACCAACGCGGCCACCACCCGCAACGCCGTGCGTCTCGCCACCGATCAGAAGGTGCCGGTGAACGGGTTCGGCGGTATGGTGCAGTGGCAGAAGTTCATCGGCACGAAGCAGGCGCTCACCGTCGGCACCGACTACCGCTGGGTGGAGGGTGAAAGCCAGGAAGATGCGTACGTGGCGGCGGTTCCTGCGGCGTTCGACGGCGTCACGCAGCGCGCCACCCTGTCGGTGCAGCGCTTCTCGGGCGGCTCGCAGCGCAGCCAGGGCGCGTTCATCCAGGACGTGCTCACGCCGGTCGACAAGCTGGTCATCACGCTGAACGCCCGCGTGGACAACTGGCGCAACTACAACGGCCACAACCTCGAGACGACCGTGGCCACGGGGCTGCCGACCTCGAACAACAAGCCGTCGATCGACGACCGCACCGATACGGTGGTCAGCCCGCGTGTGGCGGCGCTCTATCACGTCACCGAGCGGATCACGGCGTGGGGCGCCTACAACTCGGGCTTCCGCGCGCCCACCCTCACCGAGCTCTATCGTCAGTTCTCGGTCGGCGCCATCACGACGCGGCCCAACGCGCAGCTCGGTCCCGAGCGTCTGCTCGGCGGTGAGTTCGGCGTGAACATCGCGCCGGCGAAGAACCTCACCGCGCGTGTCACCTGGTTCGACAACCGCGTAACGGATCCGGTGTCGAACGTGACGATGACGGCGAGCCAGCCGAACTTCGCGGCTGTGTGCGTCGGCCTCGCCGCCGGCAACTGCGTCCAGAAGCAGAACCTCGGTCGCACCAAGATTCAGGGTGTCCAGACCGACGTCGAGTACATCCTTGGTCGCGACTGGCGCGTCACCGGCGGCTACATCCATAACCAGGCGAAGGTGACGGATGGCGGCGCGGTGAACACGGCGCTGGTCGGCAAGTACCTCGCGCAGGTGCCGAAGAACCGCGGCTCGCTGCAGATTGCTTACAGCAACCCCAAGGTGGCGAACCTCTCGCTCGGCTTCCAGTTCGCGGGCCTGCAATACAACGACGACCAGAACGCGCAGTTCATCCCGGCCACCACGCTCGCCGCCGCCGGTTACGATACCGACATCACCGCGGGTCTACCCGGCTACACGTCAATCGATCTGGTGGCGGCGCGCGACCTCGGTCCTCGCTTCCAACTGTTCGTCGGCGCGCAGAACCTCACCAACAACGTGTTCTTCGTGCAGACCAACCCGTCGACCGTCGGTGCGCCGCGCATGATCAACGGCGGCATCCGCGTCCGCTTCTCGAACCGGTAACGCGCAAGCCGTCGCTACCAATGGAAAGGGCCCGACTGCCACGCTGGCGGTCGGGCCTTTTGTCGTTGCGCTTCATGAAGGCACGACGATCACGAAGGCCGGTTCGCCGCGCTACCGGGCCGATGTCTCCTGCGGCTTTCCCTGCTGCTTCGGCAGCGTCGCGCTGTCCGCCGAGCGCCCCGTTCGCGACAGGGCCTGAATCGAGATGGTGTCGTCGGTAATCTCGACCAGCATGAATGAGAGGTCGAGGTCGTAGCCCTTGTCGGTCAGTCGCGATGCCTGCAGGTCGCCCCGCCGCAACTGTCCCGCCGCTCCCGAGACAAAGTAGTAGATCCCCTTCTGCGGACGGATCCGTTCGTAGACGTGGTCGTGTCCCGAGAAGACGGCGTTCACACCGTAGCGGACGAAGAGCGGCTCGAGCACCCGGCGCAGGTCGTTCTCCGAGCCATGACGTCCAGCCGACGAGTAGAGCGGGTGGTGGAAGTAGGCCACCTTCCAGGCTTCGGTGGCCGTCTGCAGTGCCTTCCTCAGCCAGTCCACCTGCTTCGGATCCATGTCGTTGCTGTCGAGCGCGAAGAAGCGGACGTTCTTCTTCGTGTAGGTGTAGTAGCGCTCGCCGTTCATGTTCCACGGTTTGTAGAAGCGGTTGTTCTGCTCGTCGTGGTTGCCGAGTGACGCGTAGAACTTCACGCCGGCATCGAGCAGGGGCTTGTAGGGGCGCTCGAACTTGGTGACGAAGTCGGCGGGACGCTGGCCGCCGTACATGTTGTCGCCGAGCATGATGGCGAAGTCGAACGGGAAGCGCGTCAGCGCCGCCGCCATGGTCTGCGCCGCCTCGTACTGCGGGCGCTCGCCGGTGCCGTTGTCGCCCATCGCGAGGAACTTCACCGAGTCGGGCTTGTTCGGCAGCGAGATCTGCGGCGGCTGCTGGGCCGCCAGCGACACACCGAGCAGCGTCGCCAGCAGCAGGAATGCGGGGGCAGCACGGCGCATATGGATAGCTTAGGGCTTCGAGCGCCCGGACGCAGTAGCAACATCGGTTACATTAGAGGCAATGATCGAGCGTCGCAAATCACGAATCGAAGGCTGGGGCGTGTTCGCCACCGAGACGATCCCGAAGAACAAGCGGATCATCGACTACGCCGGCGAGAAGATCCCGAACAAGGAAAGTCTCACGCGCGAGGGCAAGTACCTCGACAAGGGACACATCTGGTGCTTCAAGCTCACGAGTCGCACCGCGGTTGACGCCAACGTCGGCGGCAACGTCTCGCGGTTCATCAACCACTCGTGCAAGCCCAACTGTTACGTGCAAATCATCGACGGCATCATCTGGATTCGCGCCGCGAAGACCATCCGCAAGGGCACCGAGTTGAATTACAACTACAACACCGAGGGCGTGGCGAGCATCAAGTGCCGCTGCCGTCCGGGTTGCCCGAATTCCCTGTGAACACGGCGAGCGGCCACACGCCCGTCATCTACCTTCACGGTTTCGCTTCATCGCCCGACTCGACGAAGGCGCGGTTCTTCGGCGAGCGGCTCAGCGCCCACGGCGTGCCGCTCGTCACTCCCGACTTCAACCAGCCCGACTTCACCACCCTGACCATGTCGCGCATGCTGACGCAGTTGTCGCGTCACATCGACGAGGCGGGCGGACGCGTGTCGTTGATGGGCTCGTCGCTCGGCGGCGCACTGGCGGTGCTGGCCGCGGCCCGCTTCCCGGTGCAGATCGAACGGCTGGTGCTACTCGCGCCGGCGGTGATGCTGGCCAAGCCCGGCCACGCGCTGCTGCCGCCCGAGCGGATTGCCGAGTGGCACCAGCGCGGCGCGATCGCTTTCTTCCATTACGCCTACGGTGAAGAGCGGCATCTCGACTACGCGTTCTACGCCGATTCGCTGGCGCACGATCCGTACGAGTCGGTCTTCACGCAGCCGGCGCTGATCTTCCAGGGGCTGCACGACACGGTTGTCGACTGCCGCTCGGTGGAGCAGTTCGTGCGCGGCCGCGCCAACGTCACCCTGTCGCTGCTCGACGACGACCATCAGCTTGGCCGAAGCCTTCCCCGGATGTGGGAGTCGGTGGAGAACTTTCTGGGGCTGCCCGGTTGAGCCGGACCTCCCGCGCCTGCCTCGCCCTCCTCCTGCTGCTCACATCGTCTCCACACGCCGTCGTGGCGCGCGGCGGCGTCCAGCCGCGCACGACGCAGCCGCCGGCGCCGATCGGCTCGGACACGATTCGTATCGGCGTGCTGAAGAACGGCACCTACGAGGTGGTAACGCTGCCGATGGAGGTGTACGTGGGGCGCGTGCTGGCAGGCGAAGCGGCGCCAGGCAGCCTGCCGGCGTCACTGGAATCGCTCGCCGTCGCCATCCGGACCTACACCACCACGAACCGCGGGCGGCACGGCGCCGACGGTTTCGACCTCTGCGACCAGACCCATTGCCAGGTGATGCGCACCGCGAATGTCGCGACCGAGCGCGCGGCGCTGGCCACCGCCGAGCAACTCCTGCTCTACAAGGGTGCGCCGGCCACGGTGTTCTACAGCGCGTCGTGCGGCGGACGCAGCGAGAAGCCGTCGAACGTCTGGCCAGGCGCCGACGATCCGCCGTACCTGTCCGTGCACGACGATGACGGCTGCGGTGGATTCCCGATGTGGAGCGCTGAGCTCGCCGATGCCGACCTGCAGCGTGCCTTCACCGCCGGCGGCTTCACGGGCACGCTGCGCGACCTGCGGGTGCTGGCGCGCAACGACTCCGGTCGGGTGGCGAGGCTGGCGCTCGACGGGCTGACGCCGCGCGAGATCAGTGGGCAGGACCTGCGCATGGTGGTCGGGCGGGCGCTCGGGTTCCAGCATATCCAGAGCGCGTCGTTCGACCTGCGTCGCAGCGGCCGCGCGTTCCGTTTCTCGGGACATGGGGCCGGGCACGGCGTCGGACTGTGCGTCATCGGCTCGATGAAGCTGGCGGCACAGGGCGAGAGCGCGGCACGGATTCTCGCGCGCTACTTCCCGGGCACCACGATCGGCAGCCTCGGTCCGCGTCTCAGTGCCGCGCCGCCGGAGAAGCCGAGCGTGGCCACAGCGCCGCCGCGTGAAACGCGCGTCGTGCCGCCTGCGCCGGCCTCGCCGGGTGCCGCGCCTCGGGTTGGCGCCGCCGCCGCGGCTGCACCGCTCGCCGCGGCCACGTCGGGCACCGCAACCGTGAGCGACATCGACGCCATCCGTGCCGCCGATGTGCAGCTCACGCTGCCAGACGGGAGCGTGGAGGAGCGCGGCGTCCTGTCGCAGTTGGTGGTCCGCGAACGGCAGGCGCTGGCGCAGGCCCTGGGTGTGCCGGCGCCGCGGGTGCGCCTGCGTGTGCACGACAGCACCGAGGCGTACGAACGCGCGGCCCGCCGGCCGTCGTTCACGCTCGGGGCCGTGGTCGACAACGAAGTGCAGTTGGCCCCGCTGTGGCTGCTGCGCGACCGGGGCATGCTCGAGCGCACGCTCCGTCGACAACTGGTGCACCTCATGGTCGACGGCGAGCTGCCGGCGAAGCCAGCCTGGGTCCGCGAGGGCGCATCGATCTACTTCGCCGACCCGGCGTCGTCTGGCGCCCCGCGCGTCGTCTGTCCGCAGGACAGGGAACTGCAGAGCCCCGTGTCGCTCGGAGCGCTCGGCGACGCCTTCGCCCGCGCGCGTCGCTGCTTCGAGCGGCAGGTTGCCGGCAGCCGCGACTGGCGCAAGGTGCGATGAGCGGCGTGGGGGGCACGAACGTGGCGTTCACCACGGGGATGCCGACCTGAGGCCGACGAACGCTCCAACGCCCTGCGTCATGCGCGGCTGATTCCGCTCGCCTTGATCGTGTTGAGCAGCGTCTTGTCGCTGCCCGCTACCTGCTCGATAACGGACGCGATTGTCTGCATCTCTGGGCTGACGCCCCAGAACAGGAACGCGCGGTCCTGGACGTCGCTGAACTACCGGCGCAGCTCGGTGATTTCAGACACGAGGCGGGTTCTCTCGATCGCGCTCTTGATGGCGGCCTGTTCGCGGCCCGAGAGCATGATGCGCTGCACCGATCGGGCGTGGCGGCTTGCAGCGCACGCAGCGGCTCGAGGCCGTTCATGCCGGGCATCATCACATCGAGCAGGACCACGTCTGGCGGATCCCCTGCGTGAGGGGCGCGATGAGCTCGTCGCCCCTCGAAGGGGAGCGGGTGTCGTATCCGCGCAGGGACAGAAAGGTGCGCAGACAGTTCGCGAAGCCCGAGTCGTCGTCCACGATCGAGATGAACGGTTTCTTCAACAGCTACTCCGGTAGCGGAATGGCGATCACGACGGCACTGCGCAGGCCACGGTCAGTGTCCGCCTCCCGGGTCGGTGCCCAGATGCATCCGCCCGCCCGCTCGATGATGCGGCGGGCAATGGGCAGGCTGAGCCCCAGGCCGCCGCGGAACTCGTCGAACGGTTGTGCTACACGCTCGTATGCGCGTTGTACATCCGGTTCTCTGGCAATAACGACGATGGCCGAGGTTGTGTGGTCTGTCTTCACGAGACGTCGATCAGCCACCATGGTGATCGCATCCGGCTGTTCCCGCATCAACGCCCTGAAGAACGCCCCAAACGCCGCCCGCAGTTGCTGACGGTCACCGGTGAGCGTCGCCCCGGCGGCCATCCCGCCGAGCTGAAGCCTGACCTCTCGACCGTATTCGTTGTGGACGTTCACGGCCGCATGGTCGAGGTCAGCGAAGAGGTCGAAGGTGTCGTGCGTTGCGGGAGCGCTGTTACTGTCGATCTTCGAGATCTCGCTGAGCTCCGCGATCAGCGCGACGAGTCGCGCGCACGAGTTCGCGGCTTCGTCGATCATTTTGCGCTGCCGCTCGCTCAGCGGGTCGCTGTCGCTCTGCAGCATCCGAAGGTAGCCGCCGACGACCGATACGGGGGTGCGGAACTCATGAGCCGCGAGCGAAAGCAGGTGGGCGTAGGCGGTGATGAGTGCGGAGGGGGCGGTGTCATGACCGTTCGACATGGTCGGCAGACTAGCACGGGGGGCGAGGCGCGCCACGAGCCGTCCGCCGGACCGACTCCAGAACCTATTGGCCGATAGGTCGGCAGCAATTCCCTATAATGGTCCCCGCTGTAACCGGGGCCGCTGTCGCGGCGTCCAAGTGGGCGAGACCATATGCTGATCAAGAAACCGGCCGACATCCCGTATTCCGAAGTCACCGATCGCAAGCTGTATGTGAATCGGCGCGACTTCATCCGGGCGGCCGCCGGCGTGGCTGCGGCCGGCGCTGGCGTGGTGTCCATCTCTGAAACGCTCTTCGCCGCCGGTCAGCCGGCCCCCCACGGGCGCAAGCTCGATGGCGTGAAGAAGAGCCCGCTCAGCCTCGCCCCTGAGCAGGAGAAGACAAACACCTGGGACCAGATCACCTCCTACAACAACTACTACGAGTTCGGCACCGACAAGGACTCGCCGTCGCTGGTGGCCAACAAGCTCAAGACCGAGCCCTGGAGCGTCCAGGTCGAGGGCGAGTGCGCGAAGCGGGGCAACTACTCGCTCGACGACATCCTGAAGGGGGTCGCGCTCGAGGAACGCATCTATCGGCACCGCTGTGTCGAAGCGTGGTCCATGGTCATTCCGTGGGTCGGCTTTCCGCTCTCGGAACTGATCAAGAAGGCCGAGCCCACCGCCAAGGCGAAATTCGTCGAGTTCACCACGCTGGTTGATTACGGCACCATGCCGGGTGTGCGGCAGCCCGTGCTGCGCTGGCCCTACGTCGAAGGGCTTCGCCTGGACGAGGCGATGCACCCGCTGGCCATCATGGCCGTGGGGCTCTACGGCGAAGTGCTACCGAAGCAGAACGGTGCGCCGCTCCGGCTGGTGGTGCCGTGGAAGTACGGCTTCAAGGGCGCCAAGTCGATCGTGCGCATCCGCTTCACCGAGCGCCAGCCGATGAACAGTTGGCAGGAGTCGGCGCCGCAGGAGTACGGGTTCTATTCGAACGTGAACCCGAACGTCGATCATCCGCGCTGGACCCAGGCCAGTGAACGCCGCATCGGCGAGTTCTTCAAGCGGAAGACGCTGATGTTCAACGGCTATGCCGACCAGGTGCAGGGGCTCTACGCCGGCCTCGACCTGAAGCGGAACTACTAATTGCTCAATGCTGAATGCGGAATGCCCGACGCTGAACGTCATTCAGCAATCAGCAATCAGCATTCCGCGCGATGACCACTCAGAACGTTCTTCGCTTCGTCGTGAAGCCGGCGGTATGTGCCGCCGCGCTCGGCCCGTTGGCCTGGCTCACTTGGGCCGGCCTCACCGGCAATCTCAGTGTCAATCCGCTGAGTGACCTGACGAACGAAACCGGCCTGTGGGCCCTGCGCTTTCTCGCCATCTCGCTGGCCATCACGCCGCTGCGCCGCGTCACCGGCTGGAACTGGGTCATCCGCTTCCGCCGCATGCTCGGGCTGTACGCCTTCTTCTACGGCGTACTCCACTTCCTCGTCTACACCATCGCCGATCGCTTCGCCGGCCTCGACTTCCCTGACGGGATGGCGTCGTGGACCACGGCGCGGAATCTGGCGGCGTCGGTAGGGGAGGACATCTACAAGCGGCCGTTCATCACGATCGGCTTCACGGCGCTGATGCTGATGCTGCCGCTGGCGATCACATCGACCGCCGGTTGGATTCGCCGGCTGGGCGGCAAGCGGTGGAATGCGCTGCACCGGTTGGCGTACGTGTCGGGCATCGCCGCGGTGGTGCACTACTACTGGCTAGTGAAGGCCGACGTGCGGAGCCCGCTGCTCTACGCCGCGGTCATGGCCGTGCTGCTCGGCGCCCGCGTCTACTGGGCGCGCATGAAGGCGGCGTCGGTCGCGCGGTCCGCACCGGCCGTGCCCCGCCGCGCCTGACGCCGGGGTCCCGCACCTCGCGCTACGGCTCGATGGCGATACGCCCGTCAACCGTCGGGCTGATCCGCTGTCCTGCGATGTACCGCTCCAGGGCGGAGACGATGAGGGGCCCCTGTTCTGCGGCGACGAGCACGCGCAGGCTGCTCTTCATCGCTTCGTAGCTGTCGCCCCCGTTCAGCACGTAGTCCGGGAGCGCCAGCGTGTAGCTCTTCGTCAGATCCACCGGCGTGCCGTTGACGCGCAGGTCGCGGACGCGGTCGCCGGTGCGGTTGGCCAGCACGACGCGGAACCGCACGCCCGACACCGCCGGGAACTGCCCGGTCGTCACCGCCGGCAGCTTGCCCACCCCGATGTTCAGCATCCGCAGCAGCGCCTCCCCGGTCAGTTCGACCGTGCAGATGATATTGCCGAACGGATGGATGGACACAAGGTCGCGCCGCGTCAGCGGACCTGCCGGATAGACGCGGTTTCCGCGGATGCCGCCTGAGTTCACGAGCGCGACGTCGGCATGGGCCTCCTGCCGTATCGCGTCGGCTACGAGATTGGCGAGGTTCGTCTCCCTGCTTCGCACGCGCTGGTTGATCGCGTCGAGCGGTTCGCTGCTCGCCCCGACCGGTCGGTCCATTTCCACGGACAGCTTCGACTCCCAGTCGTTGACGACCGCGAGCGTGGCCGGGTCGTCCTTCACCGCGCTGGTGACCGGAATCAGCTCGTAGTAGCGATCGAGTGCTCCGCCCGGACGCTTGATGATGTCGATGCGCGCCACGTTGCGCGCGTCCATGCCGGCCTTGGTGATGAGCGTGCGGCCGGTGGTCAGATTGATCGGGTAGTGCTCGTGGCCGCCGACAATGAGGTCGATCTCGGGGACGCGGTCGGCAAGCGCCTGATCGGTCCAGATGCGCAGATGCGTGATGGCGATGATGACGTCGGCACCCTGCTGCTTCATCTCGGGTACGTATCTGGCGGCCGTGTCGAGCGGGTCGAGCAGGGTGAGGCGCGTCTTCAGCTCCGGGTTGCTCATCCCTTCATCGAGCAGACACAGGCCGAGGATGCCCACCTTCAGGCCGTTGATGTCGCGGATGACGTAGGGCGGGGCGCCGCCGATGATGGCGTTCGTCTGGCGGTCGATGACGTTGGCAATGACCCATTGCCACTGTGCCTGCCGCATGCGGGTCACCAGCATGTCGACGCCGAAGTCGAACTCGTGATTGCCGAGCGTGGCGACGTCGAGCCCCATGGCGTTGAAGGCGGCGATCATCTGCTCGCCCTTGAAGACGCTGGAGGCGACCGACGAGGCGAGGAAGTCGCCGCCAATCATCAGCAGCGGCGTCCGCCCGGCTGCCTGCAGCTCCTTCTTGATCGTCGCGACGCGCGACACGCCGCCGAGGCCGTCGACCGGCACGGTGCTGTAGACGTCGTTGATCTGCAGGATGGTGACGGCCGACTGCAGGCGCGGTGAACTCGGCTCCTCGAACTGCGCGGCCGCCGGCGCGGCGACGACGAGGCACACGAGAGCGACGAGCGGGGGCAACCAGCGGCGCGTCATCGCAGGGCTCGCCACTGCGACACCTGCGAGAGGTCGACGTTGCCGCCGCTCAGCACGACGCCGACACGCAGCCCACGCACGTCCACCAGGCCTTCGAGCACCGCGGCTGCCGCGAGTGCGCCGGTCGGTTCCACCACCAGCTTCAGTCGTTCCCAGAGGAAGAACATGGCGCGGAGCAGCGTCGGGTCATCCACCGCCAGCATGTCGGCGACGTTGGCCATGACCAGCGGGAAGGTGAGCGAACCGAGCGACGGCGTGCGTGCGCCGTCAGCCACGGTGTCCGGATTCTTCACGGTCTGCAGTGTGCCGCTCTTGAACGTCCGCGTCGCATCGTCGCCCGCCAGCGGCTCGACGCCGATGACGCGGCAGCCTGGGGAGAGCGCCGCTGCCGAGAGCGCCGTGCCCGACAGCAGCCCGCCGCCACCGCAGGGGGTGACCAGCATGTCGAGCTGACCGACTTCGCGAACCAGCTCGCGCGCCACCGTGCCGGCGCCGGCAATGACGTCGGCGTGGTTGTACGGCGGGATGACGGCCAGCCCGCGTTCCTCGGAGAGACGGCGCCCGATGGCTTCGCGATCTTCACGTTCGCGGTCGTAGAGCACCACCTCGGCGCCGTACTCGGCCGTGGCGATGCGCTTCACCTCAGGTGAGTCGGACGGCATGACGATGACGCGCGGGATGTCGAGCAGCTTGCCGGCCAGGGCGACCGCCTGGGCATGGTTGCCAGACGAGAAGGCGACGACGCCGCGGCGTCGCTGAGCGGCGTCGAGTCTCGACAGTGCGTTGTAGGCGCCGCGAAACTTGAAGGCGCCGCCGCGCTGCAGCGTTTCGCACTTGAAGAAGATGGTGGCGCCAGTCCGCGCGTCCACCGTGCGTGAGGTGACGACCGGCGTCCGGTGTGCGACACCGTCGATGCGGTGTGAGGCGGCGTCGATGTCGTCGAAGGTCGGCAGAGCGGGCGAAAGGGGTGTGTGCACGATGACCGATTCCAGAAATCTCGTTCGAGAATACCGCTGCGCTCCTGCCGTTTCGAAACAAAGTTGAGGCTGGCGTCTCGTTAAATACAAGAAAGCCGTTCGGGATCGCGTACAGCCTGTGCTACTATCAGTTTCTCGGTGCCGCGGGGTGGAGCAGTCCGGTAGCTCGTTGGGCTCATAACCCAAAGGTCGCAGGTTCAAATCCTGTCCCCGCAACCAACTCTTCGAAAAAGGCCGGTCAATCTGACCGGCCTTTTCTATTTCCTGCCGACACCTGTTCTGGGGCGGTCGCCTTGCCCCCGACTCCATCACACCGACCGCGGCGTCGGGCTCTCGTAGCGGATCGACACCGGCGCGGCCAGTATCCGCTGCACTCGCCGCCGTTCGTCAATGAGCGGCCACCAGTCGTAGAGCAACACCTCGAGCGGTCGCCACATGGCGA
>CALQBJ020000111.1 GCA_943328785.2 Bifidobacterium breve | reverse complement strand
CGGGGCCGCTACCAGCGCGCTTGCCCACGAGGGTTCCGCCCAGTTGCAGCATGCCCTCGCCGCTCTGGACAAATACGACGTCCACGATGCCGTCGTGCTGCTCGGGCACACCATCTGCGTCACGGTAGAGCAACCGGAACCGATGGTCGCCGTAGTCCGCGAGCGTCTCGCGGGCTGAGTGGTCGGGCCCTACCTTGTGCGACAGCGCCTCGTCGCGCGTCTTCAGTTCAGCGGCTGACCAGCGCCCGAAGGTCGACTGCGCGGTCAGCATGGCTCCGGCGCCAGCGAGAATAAGGGCGGTCGCCGACAGGATTCGATTCATAGCTGCTGTGCCTTTCCAGAAAGGGCGGTGCCTCGCCCGGCGTCGTATCAGACGATAGCCGACATGAGAGGGCTCTCGACGGTTGGGGGCGGCTGCGGAGGGCGGCGGGGCGCAACCCGGAGGTGATGACGACCCGCCCGGTGAACCGGACGAGCCGTCATCGTCAGGTAGGCGCGACCTTAGGGCTGGCGCTCGTAAACGGTGACGTTATCCACTGCCTGCCCGAGGACGTTCTTGCCCTTCGTACTGGTCGTGCGCGTCTTCGCGTCCGCTGACACGACGGCGGTCTGTGTGGCCATCACGACACCGGCCTTCTTATAGACGGTGCGCCACGTATTGGCGTCCACGCGGGTCAGTGCCGCGCTGTCGCCCCACTGGCTATTTCCGGTGATGGGTGTGTCCTTGCCATCGTAGTTGGCCGTGAACGACCAGTGCCTGACCGTGCCGTCCGTGCCGACTGCGTCCACCGTCAGCTTGACGCCTGCACCTGCGGCCTCGATCTTCAGGGCATTGCTGGTCGAGCCGGTGCCAGGGCTGGCTTTCGACTTCGCAATGTTGCTCTTCCACACACCGATGTGTGGGTCTTTGCCCTGCGCGAGCACCGCGCCTGCCACGAGGAGGACCAACCCGAGTGCGACTACCGAGAAGCGAACGGTCTGGCGCGTGCCTGTCTGCATGTGTGCGTCCTCTCTCTGGTGCGTGCCGAAGCGTAAGTAAATGAACGAAGGGTCGGCGCGTCCGACCCGGCGGGGTCTACTGCTTGTCGAAGACCGAGACGTTGCCGTTCGACTTCTTGCCGTCGCGGCCGATGCCCGCCGAACTCGTGAGCGTCAGCGTCTTGCCGCCATTGGAGATCACGGTGCGCGTGGTCTGCACCACCTTCCCACCGAGCTTCAGCGTTGATTCCGTCGTGTTGGCGTCAATGCGCTTCAGGGCGACGGCGTCGCGGCCCTTTGCGCCGGTGTACTTGTAGTCTTTGCCGTCGTAATGGGCCGCATAGCTCGTCTGGACGCGGGTGCCATCCGCACTCACGCTGGTGAACGTCGTCTTGACCCCGTCGCCTTCCCACGCCTCATAGACCCGGTCGTCGCTTTTCGGGGCAGGGCCGGGATCGTAGCGGGACTTCGCGACATTCAGTTTCCACGTACCCAGACTCGAGTTGCCTTGCGCCTGCGCCGATCCGGCGAGGGTGACAACGAAGCCAAAAGCGATGGTGGCGACAGCGATCATCTGGCGGGTGCAATGCGGCATGGGTACGTCCTGTTGGCGTTGAGTGCCGACGTCCACGCGGAGTGCGTGAACGCCGGGATTCTAACGCCGGGATCAGTCCAGTGACTGAAAATATCTGGCCCTGCCGTAACCGAAATCCTTTGCAGATCGTGTCGGCGCGCGCAGTGGCACTGCCTTGGAACCGTACACCCGCACCCCCTCGCCTTTGATTGGGGGTCAGGCGCTGGGCTTCATAGCCTTGACCTCCGCCATCTTCTACTGCTTCGTGTGGAGGCCAGGGTGGCGTTGGCGAGTGGTGGTGCGGCGGAGCGGGGGAGCGCAACCCGGAGGTGATGACGACCCGCCCGGTGAACCGGACGAGCCGTCATCGTCAGGCGGTTACTGCTTGTCGCTCACTGAGACGTTGTGGACCTTCTGCCCTTTGAGGTTTGCGCCGGTCATCGTGATGGTGCGCACCTTCCCGTCTGCGGAGACGACGATGTCCGACGTCAAGACCACCTTCCCGCCCTTTTTGTTGATGGCGCGGGTGCTGTTCGCGTCGATCTGGGTCAGGGCGATGGTGTCGTAGTCGGGGGTACCCACGTAGGGGTTGTCCTTGCCGTCGTAGTGGGCGGTATAGGAACGTGTCGCGGTCTTGCCGTCAGCGCCGACAGTGGTCGTCGCGGCCTTGACGCCATCCTTGTCCCAGACTTCCAGCACCCTCG
This sequence comes from Bifidobacterium breve, assembly GCA_943328785.2. Lineage (GTDB taxonomy): Bacteria > Acidobacteriota > Vicinamibacteria > Vicinamibacterales > CAVVIG01 > CAVVIG01. Next base: position 10,078 of record CALQBJ020000111.1, on the reverse strand, counting down.
TCTCACTTGCTGGGCGCGGTCCGGGATCGTAGGTGGACTTCGCGGAGTTGAGCTTCCACGTTCCGATCTCGGAGTTGCGACCCTGCGCGAGCGCCGTGCCTGCGACGAGGAGCACCAACCCGAGTGCGACTGCCGAGAAGCGAACGGTCTAGCGCGTGCGAAGCTGCATGTGTCCGTCCTGTCTCTGTTGAGTGCCGAAGTCCGAGTGAAAGAAGCGCGTGTCAGTGCGCCCGACGACAGTGGTGCCTACTGTTTGTCGAATACCTGCACGTTGTGGACCTTCTGGCCCTTCAGGTTCGTGCCGTTCGACGTGAATGTCCGCGTCTTCCCATCGGCGGAATTGACCGACCGCGTCTGGATCACGGTCTTCCCGCTCAATTTCTGCGTGCTGTCGACGGTGTTCGCATCGACACGCGTGATGAGGATGGTGTCGTACTCGGGAGAACCGACGTACTTGTTCTCCTTACCGTCGTAGTGCGCCGTAAAGCTATTGAGCGTGGTCTTGCCGTCCGCGCCCACGATGGTGAATGTGGCCTTGATCCCGTCCTTCTCCCACGCCTCGTAGACCCGCGTGTGACTCTTGGGGGGCGGGCCGGGGTCGAAGCTAGACTTGGCGAGATTGAGTTTCCATGTGCCCAGACTGGAGTTGCCTTGCGCCTGCGCCGATCCAGCGAGCGCGACAACGAAGCCGAGAGCGACCGTGACGACAGCAACCATCTGGCGGGTGCGATGCGGCATGGGTGGGTCCTGTTGGCGTTGAGTGCCGACGTCCACGCGGAGTGCGTGAACGCCGGGATTCTAACGCCGTGATCAGTCCAGTGACTGAAAATATCTCGCCCCGCCGTAACCGCGCATGGCGGGCAGCGCACCCTCAGTCCTGCGCTGCGAATCGGCAGGCAAGGTTCCTCCTGCGGCGACGGGCACTACCACGCCACGCACGGGAACACAGTGCCCATTCACGCGCGGCGCCGACAGCGGTCCGTTCACGAAATCCTTGGCATTCCTTGACGATCGTGCCGACGCGTGCAGTGGCACCGCCTTTGGTTAGTCCCCTGGCATACACACTCATTCAGGGGGGCAGGCGATGCATGTGGCTGAAGGGCAGCGAGCGGAAGAGGCGTCGGTGTTGCGGCGGCAGCGCGATCGGCGCCGCGGGTTGGGCGACGTGCTCGCCACGCTGGCGCGAGCGGTCAGTGGCCGCGCCGAGGCGGGGCAGGTGCGCGGCGCGTTCGAGGAATCACTGAAGCGGGCGTTACCGGTGCGGTCCATCGTGCTCCGCGACCGTGCCAGTCGCTGGCCGAGCGACAAGCCAGACGAGGGGGTCGAGGCGCTGGCGTTCGAGGTGGTCGGTCCGACAACCGCGCAGCGCGGGATGCTGGAAGCGACGTTCGACCGCAGCCGTCGCCTGGGCGACTGGGACTTTCAGTTGATGGGGCACGCCGCGCAACTCGGCGCCTTGGTGCTGGAAGTGGAACGCGCCCGCGCGTCGGCCGGTCGCGGCAGTGCGCCACTGGCGCAGAAGCCGCGTCGCGACGGCGCCGCCCCGCTCATCGGGTCGACGCCGGCAATGACGTCCTTGCGCGACCGCATCGAGAAAGTGGCCGCCACGGATTTCACCGTCCTCCTTGAGGGAGAATCCGGCGTCGGTAAGGAGTTGGTCGCCAGGCAGATCCACGAGCTGAGCGCGCGGCGTCAGGGGCCGTTCGTCGCCATCAATTGCGCGGCCCTGGTGGAGACGCTGCTCGAAGCCGAACTGTTCGGCATCGAAGAGCGCACGGCCACCGGCGTGCGCGGCCGCCGCGGCAAGTTCGAACATGCCGACGGCGGCACGCTCTTCCTCGACGAAGTGTCCGACCTCTCGCTGTCGGCCCAGGCCAAGCTGCTGCGCGCTATCCAGGACCTGGCGGTTGAACGGGTCGGTGGCACCGGCAGCCAGCGCGTCGACATCCGTATCGTCGCCGCCACCAACCGCAGCCTCGCCGAGATGGTGGAGCGGAAGTTGTTTCGCGCCGACCTCTTCTACCGGCTCGGCGGGGTCGATCTGCGCGTGCCGTCGCTGCGCGAACGCCGACCCGACGTCATCGAACTGGCCACCTACTTCCTCGAGCGTCTTCGGCACGTCCGGGCGCTGTCGTTGTCCGAGGCCGCGCGCGACGCGCTGCTGCTCTACGACTGGCCTGGCAACGTGCGCGAACTCGAACGGATGATCGAGCGTGCGGTGGCTCTGGCCGACGGCGTCGTCATCGAACTCGACGACCTGCCGCCGATCGTGCGCGGCGACTTCGATACGGTGCTGCTGCCGTCGATCCGGCGCGGCGAGACCATGCGGGCGTGGGGCAGCCGCTACGCGCGGATCGTGCTCGACCGCGCCGGCGGCAACAAGCGCGAGGCGTCGCGGGTGCTGGGCATCAGCTACCACACGCTGAACAGCTATCTCCGCTACCCGCTCGTCGTTCAGGGTGAGGTCGACCCGGAAGACGACGGCTTGCTCGACGCCGGGGAAGAGGTGACCGACCAGGCGTAGGCTGGCGGGCCGGGCAGTGGGACCGGCGATCCGCGATACTTATCGCTTTCGCGCCGGGTGGGGCGCGCCGCGCGCAGATCCGCGCCGAAACCTCGGAAAAATGCCGGGTGCCGAGGTGGCCCATTCCTTGACCACGCGCGAAGCGGAATAGTAACGTTGACCTGTTCCCATCAGTTCAAAAAACCCCATGGATCAGGCCACCGATACCCCTCTGAAGAAGACGCCGCTCAACGCCCGTCATCGCGCCCTTGGCGCGAGAATGGTCCCTTTCGGCGGCTGGGATATGCCGGTCGAATACTCCGGCATCACCGCCGAACACCTGGCTGTGCGCGAGCGCGCGGGCCTGTTCGATGTCAGTCACATGGGGCAGATCGAGATTGCCGGCAGCAACGCGCTCGATGCGGTGCAGCGGATCTCGTGCAACGACGCCTCGAAGCTGCAGATCGGCCAGGCGCAGTACTCGGGGCTGCTCACGCCCGCCGGCACCTTTGTCGACGACCTGCTGGTCTACCGGCTTGGGCCACAGCACTTCATGCTCGTCGTCAATGCCTCGCACATCGAGACCGACTTCGCGGTCATCTCCGAAGGCATCACGCCCGCGGGTGATGCGGTCGCCGTCAACGTCAGCGCGCGTTACGCGCTGATTGCCGTGCAGGGGCCGAAGGCGCTTGAGATCGTGCAGCCGCTCACCGGCATCGATCTCGCCTCGATGAAGTACTACTGGTTCGCGCACGGCGAAATCGCCCACGTGCGCGGCACCGTGTCGCGCACCGGCTACACCGGCGAGGACGGCTTCGAGATCTTCGTGCCGCCGCAGCAGGCCGACGCCGTGTGGCTGGCGCTGATGGCCTCGGGCGAGCAGTTCGGCATGATCCCGTGCGGCCTCGGCGCCCGCGACACGCTTCGCCTCGAAGCCGCGATGTCGCTGCACGGCAACGACATCGACGATACCCGCACGCCGGTCGAGGCCGGCCTGGACTGGATCGTTGGCTGGAAGAAGGACAGCTTCGTCGGCAGCGACGTGCTGAAGCAGCAGAAGGCCGACGGCACCGCGCAGAAACTGATTGGTTTCGAAATGATCGACCGCGGCATCGGCCGCCAGGGCTACACCCTCTACAGCGGTGACGAAGCGGTCGGTGTGGTCACCAGCGGCACGCAGACGCCCTACCTCAAGAAAGCCATCGGTCTTGGCTACGTGTCGGCGGCCCTTGCCGTGCCCGGCACCGAGATCGACATCGATATTCGCGGCCGTCGCCTCAAGGCGAAGGTCGTGCCGACCCCCTTCTACAAGAGGACAAAGTAATGGCGTATCCGGCAGGGTTCAAGTACACGAAGGACCACGAGTGGATCGAGCTGTCTGGTGACGAGGGCAAGGTCGGCATCACCGACTTCGCGCAGGCGCAACTGGGCGACGTGGTGTACCTGGAACTGCCCGAGGTCGGCACCGTGCTGAAGGCGGGCCAGACTTTCGGCAACATCGAGTCGGTGAAGGCCGTGTCCGAGCTCTACGCGCCGGTCTCTGGCGAAGTGGTCGAAGTGAACGCCGCGCTGAAGGAGAAGCCGGAAGCGGTGAACTCCGATCCGCACGCCAGCTGGATGGTCGTCATCAAGCTGTCCGACCTCGGCGAAACCGGCACCCTTCTCGACGTCACCCAGTATTCAGACCTGGTGAAATGAGCATCTTCGATCACGACGTCTTCCAGTCGCGTCACATCGGTCCCGACGCTGCCGATACCGCCGCCATGCTGGCGGTGGTCGGGGCGTCCTCGCTGGACGGCTTGATCGACGAAGCCATTCCGGCCCGCATCCGCCTGAATGCGCCGCTCGACCTGCCGCCGGGCACTTCCGAGCACGCCTTCCTGCGCGACCTGCGCGGCATCGCCGCGAAGAACCGCCTGTTCCGCTCCTACATCGGCCTCGGCTACTACGACACGAATACCCCAAGCGTCATCCTCCGCAACGTGCTGGAGAACCCGGGCTGGTACACGCCCTATACCCCCTACCAGGCGGAAATCGCCCAGGGGCGCCTCGAGGCGCTGCTCAACTACCAGACGATGGTGGCGGAGCTGACGGGGATGGAGATCTCGACGGCGTCGCTGCTCGACGAGGCCACGGCCGCGGGTGAGGCGATGACGCTGTTGCACCGCGTCCAGTCGAAGCGCATCGACAACGTCATTGGACCGGCGCAGTTCTTCGTCGCGGATAGCTGCTATCCGCAGACCATCGACGTGCTGATGGCGCGGGCCGAACCGCTCGGCATCGAACTCGTCGTTGGCGACATGCAGACGGCGGAGTTCGGCGACCGCGTCTTCGGCGCGCTCGTGCAGTCGCCTGACGAAGCCGGTGTGGTGCACGACCTGCGCGGTTTCATCGCGCGCGCCAACGCCTCCGGCGTGCTCGTGGCGGTGGCGAGCGACCTGCTCAGCCTCACGCTGCTCACGCCTCCAGGCGAATGCGGCGCCGACATTGTGCTGGGCAACTCGCAGCGCTTCGGTGTGCCGATGGGATACGGCGGTCCGCACGCCGCCTTCTTCGCGACGAAGGCGACGCACATCCGCCAATCGCCAGGCCGCATCATCGGTGTGTCGGTCGATGTGCACGGGCACACGGCGTATCGCATGTCGCTGCAGACGCGCGAGCAGCACATCCGCCGCGAGAAGGCGACGTCGAACATCTGCACGGCGCAGGCGCTGCTGGCGAACATCGCCGGCCTCTACGCCGCGTATCACGGTCCGAAGGGGCTCACGGCCATCGCGGAACGGGTGCACTCGCTGGCGACATTGCTGGCGCAGCAACTCGCCGCGCTCGGCCTGACCCAGGCGAACCCGCACTTCTTCGACACCATCCGCATCGTCGGTGCCGATGCAACCGCCGTACGGTTAGCCGCTGAATCTGGCGGCATCAACCTGCGGTACCGCGCCGACGGCAGCGTCAACATCGCGCTCGACGAAGCAACCGATACCGACGACGTCGCGCGGATTGTCGAGGCGTTCCAGGTGGCGGTGGGGAAGCGTGTCGTTGGCGGCTCGCTCTCGCTCGACGCAAGCTACCCGGCCGCACTGGCGCGGACCACGCCGTTCCTCACGCACCCAGTGTTCAATACGCATCACTCTGAGATGGAGATGATGCGCTACATCCGCGGGCTCGAACGGAAGGACATCGGCCTCGACACCTCGATGATTGCGCTCGGCTCGTGCACGATGAAGCTGAACGCCGCATCGGAGATGCTGCCGGTTACCTGGCCGGAATTCTCGAAGCCGCACCCGTTCGTGCCGGTGGAGCAGGTCGCCGGTTATCACCAGATCTTCGCCGAGCTCGAGAACGCGCTCTCGAAGATCACCGGATTCTCGGCCGTCTCCCTGCAGCCGAACTCCGGCGCGCAGGGCGAGTTCGCGGGGCTGATGGTCATTCGTGCCTATCACCTCGATCGTGGCGATGCTCATCGCGACGTCGTGCTCATCCCGGCCTCGGCGCACGGCACCAATCCGGCGAGCGCCGTGATGGCGGGCATGCGTGTGGTTGTGGTGAACAGCACGACGGACGGCAACATCAACGTCGACGACCTGAAGGCGAAGGCCATCCTGCACAAGGAGCGGCTGTCGTGCCTGATGGTCACCTATCCGTCGACGCACGGCGTGTTCGAGGAGAGCATCCAGGACATCTGCGCCACCATTCACGAGCACGGTGGTCAGGTGTACATGGACGGGGCCAACATGAACGCGCAGGTCGGCCTCACCAGCCCGGCCGCGATCGGCGCTGACGTCTGCCACCTCAACCTGCACAAGACGTTCGCCATTCCGCACGGCGGCGGCGGTCCGGGCATGGGGCCGATTGCGGTGGCGGCGCACCTGGCGCCCTACCTGCCAGGCCATGCGGTGGTGAAGACGGGCGGCGCCAAGGCGATTCACGCGCTGTCGGCGGCGCCGTGGGCGAGCGCCAGCATTCTGCTCATCTCGTTCGCCTACATCCGCATGCTCGGCGCGGACGGCATGACGAACGCGACGCGCTACGCCATCCTCAACGCGAACTACATCAAGTCGCGGCTCGAGGGGCACTTCCCGGTGCTCTACACCCGCGAGAACGGGCGCGTGGCGCACGAGATGATCTTCGACCTGCGACCGCTGAAGGCGGCGAGTGGCATCGACGAGACGGACGTGGCGAAGCGCCTGATGGACTACGGCTTCCACGCACCGACGGTGTCGTTCCCGGTGGCCGGCACGCTGATGATCGAGCCGACCGAGAGCGAGCCGAAGGACGAACTGGACCGCTTCTGCGACGCGATGATTGCGATTCGCCAGGAGATTCAGGACGTCATCGACGGCAAGGCCGACCCGAAGGACAACGTGCTGAAGCACGCGCCGCATACAGCGGCGGCGGTGTCGGCAGACGAGTGGACCCACGCCTACTCGCGGCACCAGGCGGCGTATCCGCTGCCGTTCGTGCGCGCCCGCAAGTTCTGGCCGACGGTGGGACGCATCGACAATCCCTACGGCGACCGCAACCTGATCTGCGCCTGCCCGCCGATCGAGGAGTTTGCGGACGCGGCGGTTTAGTCGTTAGTCGCAAGGCACACGGTTGGCCCGGCGGGAACGGACGCTACGCGCAACAGGCGTAGCGCCCGGGTTCAGCCGGGCCTTCTTTTTGTACGGCGCGGCTCTCGGCTCTGCTAGCCTTCGCCTCGAGGTGAGGATGTCGAGAACGTCTACCAGGATGCTCGTTGCCGCGGTGATGACCTTCGTGTGCGCCGCAGGTGTACGCGCCCAGCAGCCAGCCGCACAGCCGGGAGAAGCCGACCCTGGCGTGCGGCCGTTCCGGCTGATCGACCGCGACGAGATTCGCGTCAGCCGCGTCGAACTGCAGCCGGGTGCCGTCCGCTCGGTCCACGTGCACGACGATGTGGAGTACCACGTGTGGACGCCGGTGGTGGGAACGCTCGAAATCACCATTGGTAGCGCTGCGCCAGTCGCCGCTGTGCCGGGGCAGGCGTTCTTCATGAAGAAGGGCACGACGCACGGGTTCCGCAATACCGGCACGACGCCGGCCGCCGTGTTCGAGATCTTCGTGAAGCGGTCGACGACCAGCGCGTCGGTGATCGACGAACGCGACGTGGCGGGGTGGCTGTCAGCGCTGAGTATCCCGTCGACTCGGTAGCCAGACCTGCGATCTATCACGAAGACACGAAGACCACGAATCCATCAGGGGCGTCGTGTCTCTTCGCACCTTCGTGAAAAGGTCAGCGTCAGCGCGTGCTGCCGCCGACGAGCACGCGGGCACGGACGCGGAACGCGTCGAGCAGCGTGGCCGTGATGCGGCCCGGTGTGCCGCTGCCGATGACATGCTCGTCGACGCGGACGATCGGTACGAGTTCACGCGTGGTGCTGGTGAGGAAGCACTCGTCGGCACCGAACAGGTCGGCTTCCTGCAGTACCTGCTCGCGCATCGGCACGCCGATCTCCTGCGCGACCTCGAAGAGGAACTCGCGCGTGATGCCCATCAGCAGGCCGGCATCGCTCGGAGGCGTGATCACGACACCGTCCTTCACGATGAAGATATTCGCCGTCGAGCACTCCGCGATCTCGCCGCGGTAATTGCGCATCACTGCCTCGAACGCCCCCTTGCGGAGCGCTTCCTGGTGGCCGAGCGCGTTGTTCAGCAGGTTGTTCGACTTGATGAGCGGGTTCACGGTGCCCGGATGGTTGCGCAGCACGCCGACCAGCGACACCATCACGCCGTTGGCATAGGCGGAGGGCGGCGCATCGACGTGCGGCTTGACGATGATGACGACGCTTGGTTCGGGGCAGGCTGCCGGGTCGTAGGTGATCTCGCCGACGCCGCGGGTGACGAGGATGCGGATGTAGGCGTCGCGACCGTCGGTGCCGAGGCCGGCAGCGGCGATGGTCTCGAGGACGCGTCGTTCGATCTCGACATCGGACACCGGCAGGTCGAGCCGGATCATCGCGCCGGAGTTGCGCAGGCGGCGCATGTGCCGGTCGAACAGGAACGGCACGCCGTCGTAGGTGCGGACGACTTCGTAGATGCCTTCGCCGTAGAGAAAGCCGTGATCGAAAACCGAGATGACCGCGTGTTCCGTGTCGAGCAGGCGGCCGTTGATGTTCACCATCGCGCTCATCAGGCCAGCGTACTGCCTGTGCTATTGTGGGTGCAACCCACCCATGCGAGTCCTGAACGCGGCACAGATGCGCGAGGCGGATCGCCGGACCATCGAGGACATCGGCATCGCGTCGTTGGTCCTGATGGAGAACGCCGGCCGTCAGGTCGTGGCTGCTATGGAGGCGGTCCACGGCGACCTCCAGGAACACCAGGTGGCCGTGCTCTGCGGCCGCGGCAACAACGGCGGCGACGGCTTCGTCGTGGCCCGCACGCTGCTGCAGCGCGGTGTCGACGTCTCGGTGTTTGTCATCGGCAGCATTGCTGACGTGCGCGGCGACGCGCGCATCAACCTCGAGATCCTCGGCCGGCTCGGTCTCTCCACCGTCGAAGTGGCCGACAGCCAGGCGTGGGAACTGCACTTCTCCGAAATCGCCGACAGCACGCTCATCGTCGATGCGATGTTCGGCACGGGCCTGAACGCACCGCTCACCGGCCTGCTGGAAACAGTGGTCGCCGACGTAAACGGGTCGGGCATTCCGGTGATCGCGATCGACCTGCCCTCCGGCCTGTCAGCCGACACCCACGAACCAATCGGCGACTCCATCGTCGCGGGCACCACCGTCACGCTCGGTGCGCCGAAGCTGTCGCTGGTACTGCCGCCGGCCGAAACGCGCGCCGGCGACATCGTGATTGCCGATATCGGCATCCCGCAGGAGATCCTCGAGAGTGTCGACGGCCCGCGTGTGGAACTGCTCACGCGCACGGCCACACGCGCGATGCTCGAGCCGCGCAACCCCGATACGCACAAGGGCGACTACGGCCGTGTGCTGCTGGTGGCCGGTTCGCGCGGCAAGACCGGTGCGGCGCACCTGGCCGCCATGGGTGCGCTGCGCGCGGGTGCTGGCCTCGTGACCGTCGCCACGCCGTCGAACTGCCTGGCGATTGTCGCGTCGATGGGGCCCGAGTACATGACCGAACCGCTCGACGAGAACCCCGACGGTCTCGATCCCGATTCGGTCGAGGCGCTGCTCGAAACCACCGCCGACGTGATGGTGGTCGGTCCAGGGCTCGGGCAGGGCTCAGGCACGCGCAACTTCATCCACGCGCTGGTCGATCGCGCTACCGTGCCGCTGGTGATCGATGCCGATGGGCTCAATGCCTTCGCCGGTCAGCCCGAACGTCTGGCTGGCAGGGAAGGGCGCGACGTCATCATCACGCCGCATCCGGGCGAGATGGCGCGGCTGGTGGGCACGAGCATCGAAGAGGTGCAGGCCAACCGCCTCGATGTGGCGCGCACCTTTGCCTCCACGCGTCACGTCTACGTCGTGCTCAAGGGGCACCGGACGCTCATCGCCACGCCTGACGGCACGGTCTACATCAATCCGACAGGAAACCCGGGCATGGCCACCGGCGGCACCGGCGACGTGCTGGCCGGCATGATCG
>CALQBJ020000110.1 GCA_943328785.2 Bifidobacterium breve | reverse complement strand
TATCACCAAGGTGCGCAGGCCTTCTGGAACGGCGTCTATGTCGACGACACCTTCCGCCTGCCGCGTGCGGTGCTGAACATCGGCGTCCGCTACGACCACAGCCGGGCCACGTTCCAGGAGCTGCCGTTCCTGAACGCCGCCGGCCGGCCCACGGGCCAGATGTCGACGGCGAACGACAACGTCTACGCGTGGAACACGGTGTCGCCGCGCGTCGGCCTGAACTGGCAGGTGACCGAGTCGGCCAACACCGTGGTGAAGGCGCACTACGGCCGCTACTACAAGGCGCTCGAGCCCGGTGAGTACCGCGGTGCGGTACCGTCGATCTCGCCGGCGTTCAGCTTCACGCAGGACGCGGCGGGCAACCGCTCGAACGTCGTGCAGACGTCGAGCAACGCCAACCTGCGCATCGACCCGAACTTCAAGTCGGCCTACAACGACCAGTTCATGGTGCAGCTCGAGCAGCAGCTCATCGCCGGTGTCGGCCTGCAGATGAACTACGTCCACAAGGAAGGCGAGGACTACGGCGCCTGGCAGGACATCGCCGGCACCTACGTCCAGGTGCCCTACGTGGACAGTGTCGGCATTGACGCCACGGGCCAGACGGTCAACGTCTACCGCCTCACCAGCAACCCGGCCGACCGCGTCTTCATGCAGACGAATCCGGACGGGATGTACATGAAGTACAACGGCGTCACCGCCACGGTGACCAAGCGTATGTCCCACAACTGGCAGGCGGTCTACTCGCTCGTCGTGTCGAAGGCGGAAGGGCGCATCGGCTCGAGCGCCCGTGCCACCTCGACGACGACGCAGAGCAGCGTCGCCGGCACCTTCGCGCGTGAGACCGCCGGCCCGAACGACTTCGTCAACACCGACGGCCTGCTCGTCGGCGACCGCCCGGTCATCAGCAAGCTGCAGTTCAGCTACCGGCTCCCCTACGGGATCCTGGTCGCCACGAACATGCAGTATCAGAGCGGCCGCTTCTACTCGCGTCAGGTTCGCGTCTCGGGCCTCGGCTTCCCGGCGGCGCCGACCATCAACATGGAAGCGAACACCGGCGACCGCCGCGTACCGGCCGTGAAGATGATCGACGTCCGCGCGCAGAAGGACGTCAAGCTCGCCGGGTCGCAGAACATCGGCCTGTTCTTCGACCTGCTGAACCTCACCAACAGCGATCAGAACGAAGGCATCGCCTCAACGCTCGGCACCTCGTCGTCGTTCGGCGTCTCCACCAGGTTCGTGCCGCCCCGCCGCGCGATGTTCGGCGTGAAGTACCGCTGGTAGCCGCCCCCGGACTGCAGACCATCCGCCGCCGCGAACCGGTGCCGGGTGGTCTGCACCCGTTTCAGGAATCCGTCAACCAGCGGCCGACCGGCCGCATCTGTGGAGAGTGCTCATGAAGGTTGTGCGAATCGTGATTGCAGCGGTGCTGACGGTGTCGGTAAGCGGCGTGCCGGCGTTTGCCGGCGAACTGCGCGAGAGCGCGGTGAAGGCGGTCACTGCAGCGGCGAAGGATGCCGACGCGCAGGAGACGCCGATGATCAGGACCGGCGCCAGCACGCCGATGGTCGTGGTCGGCGGCGCGCTATTCGCGGGCGGTATGGCCTACGGGCTGTTCGAGTTCATCAATAACAGCAACGGCGGCTACTCGGAGTTCGGTGAGGCATCGGCGACCAACGCCAAGAAGGGCGCGCTCGGCCTCAGCCTGGCGTTCGCCGGCGGCACGATGATGCTGCTCGGCCGGCACCGCAAGGCGATGCCGTCGCTGACGTTCGGCGCCAAGGCTGTCGGCGTGGCGAAGAAGGTGACCTGGTAATGGCGGCCTGCACAGCCTGGATTCGGGCGCTGGTGCTCGCGGGCGGCATCGGTGCAGCGCTGCTGCCGTCGTCTGCGTTCGCGCAGGCGGTGGCGGCAGACGCCGGCATCCCGATCGAGAGTGATCTCGTCAAAAGCAAGTGCGGCGGGTGCCACAAGCCCGACGCGAACAACCGGATGACGCGCATCTCGTATCGGCGCGCCAGCCCGGAGAACTGGGAACGCACGATCGAGCGGATGGTCACGATCAACAAGGCGGCAGTCAGCGCCGCCGACGCCCGCGCCATCGTCAAGTACCTGGCCGACCACAATGGCCTCGCGCCCTCCGAAGCGCGGCCCATCGCGTTCGAGTTCGAGCGTCGCCTGATCGAGTGGACCTACGACGGCGACAAGGACGTGGCGACCCTCTGCTCCGGCTGCCACGCGTTCAGCCGCGTGATGAGCGAACGGCGTACCAAGGACGAGTGGGCCGGTCTGGTCTCGATGCACCGGGGCTATTACCCGCTGACCGACAACCAGCCGATCCTGAACGGGAGCGGCTTCCGCCGGTCGCGTTCGCTGCCGCCGGAGGAGACGGACAAGCGCCAGCCGATGGAAAAAGCCATCGACTACTTCGCGAAGACGTTCCCGCTGGTCACCGCCGACTGGACGGAGTGGACGTCTGCCGTGACGCCGGCCAACCTCGGCGGCCGCTGGGCCGTGACCGCCAACATCCCCGGCAAGGGACCGGCCTACGGCGAGATGACCGTGACGGCCGACGCCAGCCCCGACACCTTCGTCACGAAGACGACCATGACCGTGGCCAAGACCGGCGAAACCGTCTCGCGCACCGGCAAGGCGCTGATCTACACCGGCTACCAGTGGCGCGGCCGCGGTGCTGATGCGGGCAAGCCGGACGAGCCGTGGCGCGAAGTGATGTTCGTCGAGCGCGACCGCACCGAGATGTGGGGACGCTGGTTCACTGGCGCCTATGACGAGATCGGCATCGACGTGAAGCTCGCGAAGATCTCGGGCTCGCCGATGGTCCTCGGCGCCGGCCAGCTCGCGCTGAAGCGAGGCGGCTCAGCCAGCGTCACGATCTTCGGCGCCAACCTGCCTGCGACACTCGCGCCTGGCGACGTCAGCCTCGGTGCCGGCATCACCGTCAGCGGTGTCGCCGTCGCCAACGGCGTGGTCACGGCCAGGGTGGCGGTGGCAGCTGACGCGAAGGCCGGTCCCCGCGACGTCGTGGTGGCCGGAGTGGTGAAGCCCTCGTCGCTCGTCGTCTACGACAAGGTCGACGGCGTCCGCGTGCTGCCGCGTGCCGGCCTCGCGCGCACCGGCGGCGCGGTCTTTCCGAAGGGGTTCCAGCAGTTCGAAGCGATGGCCTTCGCCAACGGTCCGGACGGCAAGCCGAACACCAGGGACGACTGGCCGCTCGGCCTGGTCGACGCGAAGTGGGGCGTCGAGGAGTACTCGGCCACCTTCAACGACGACGACCTGAAGTACGTCGGCACGATCGACGCGAAGACCGGCTTCTTCACCCCGGCGCTCGACGGGCCGAACCCGGCACGCAGCGGCAACCGCAACAACATCGGTGACCTCTGGATCACCGCCGACTACACGCCGGAAGGTGCCGCCGAGCCGATCCGCGCCAGAGCGCAGATCGTCGTCGCGCCGCCGGTCTACATGCGCTGGATGGCATCGGAGGTCGGAAAATGACACGTTTGGGCGTTCGAGAACATCACCGGTTCGAAGCGGCGGGGAAGCCGTATCTCTACCTGGTGCCTAGTGCCGCGGTCGTCGGCCTCGACCCGGCCGCCGACATGGTGATGCAGGTGCTTGGTTCGGGTGCGAAGACCCGGACCGACCTGCTGGCGCTGGCCGGAGGGATCTACACCGACCAGGAAATGGACGAAGCGGTCAGCGACCTGCTGACGATGCGGGCGATCGGTCCGCTCGAAGCGCCGCAGCCGATGCCGAAGATCCTGCCGCTGACGCCAGTGCCGCTCGGCACGATGGTGCTCAACGTCACCAACCAGTGCAACCTCGCGTGCACCTACTGCTACGAGTACGGCGAGGACAAGATCGTCGACACCGAGAACGGCGCGCAGCCGAAGTTCATGTCGATCGAGACCGCCAAGGCGAGCGTCGACTTCATGCTGAAGGAGGCCGGTGAGGCCAAGAGCGCCCACCTCACCTTCTTCGGCGGCGAGACGCTGCTCAACTTCAACGTGCTGAAGGAGACCATCCCCTATGCGCGGCAGCGTGCGGCCGAGATGGGGAAGGACGTCGACTTCAGCCTGACCACCAACGCCACGCTGCTGAAGCCAGACGTCATCAAGTACCTCGTCGAGAACCAGGTCGGCGTGACCATCTCGTTCGATGGCCCACCGGAAGTGCAGAACAAGTTCCGCGTGTTCCACAACGGCACCGGCAGCTACGACATCGTCGCGCCGAAGATCAAGGAACTGCTGCAGAAGCACCGCAATCGCCCGGTCGGCGCCAGAGTGACGCTGACCGGCGGCAACCTGGACGTCAGGACGATCTACACGCACCTGACCGAGGAGTTCGGTTTCCGCGAAGTCGGCTTCGCGCCCGTCACCACCTCGTCGAAGCGCGAATATGCGCTCGACGAGCAGGGCTACGACACCATGCTGACGCAGTTCACCGCGCTGGCCGAAGAGTTCAAGGAGGCGGCCATCGAAGGGCGTCACCACGGCTTCTCGAACGTCAAGGAAACCATCCAGGAGATCCACCAGGGCATGAGCAAGGCGTACCCGTGCGGCGCCGGCATCGGACTCATGGGGGTCTCGACGTCGGGCGACGTGGCGCTCTGCCACCGGTTCGCCGGCTCGGACGAGCACAAGCTCGGCACGGTGCGCGACGGTATCGACCGGTCGGTACAGGCCGCCTTCCTCGACTCGCACCACCTGGCCAACAAGACCGACTGCAGCACCTGCTGGGCGCGCCCGGTGTGCTCGGGCGGTTGCTACCACGAAGCGCACACGCGCTACGGCGACACCACGAAGGCCAACCTCCACTACTGCGACTGGATCCGGTCGTGGACCGACGTCTGCCTGCGTGTATACGCGGAGATCGCAGAAAAGAACCCAGCCTGGCTGGCCCAGTTCGATCGCGAACCGATGGCCGAGAAGGTCAGCTAGCCCCGAGGAGAACATGAGACACCTGAAGACGCTGAATCAGAAGGCTGCTCGCATCGAGCAGTATGTGAAGGAGCAGGAAGCGATCGCCGCCGAGGGCGAGGACGTCGTGGCGCTGCAGCGCGGCGGCGTGCCGCAGTCGGCGCCGAACATCCCGCTTGGCTGCGCCGTGATCTTCTCGCCTGGCTGGGAAGTCGATCGCACGGGCGGCACGGCCGGTCTCTGCCAGCCGGTCGAGCGCGACCTCTTCGACTGCCACATCGGCTGCTACTGGCCGGCCCAGGTGCCGGACCAGCTCAATCACGCGCCCGACTGGACCAACAAGTGCGCGGCGGCCCAGAAGGACTGGCGCAAGATCGACCTCATCTTCCCGTAGGTCAGGAGACCGGATCAGCCATGAGAGTTTCCCGTTTCTGGTTTCACACCCTGGTCGTCGGCGCCGCCGTGTCCGCCCTGTGGTTGCCACTCAGCGCCCAGGGCAAGGTCAAGCCGGTGTCCGCTGGCACCGGCACGCTGTACATCGGCGTGTTCCCGGACCACTTCAAGGTGATCGACGAGGCCACCACCACGATCACCGGCAAGGTGCCGTTCACGTCGGGCATGCCGCGCCGCACGTCGCTCTCGAAGGACCGCACGCGGTTCTACACGGTCGAGGCGCAGCAGGAGAAGGTCGAGATCATCGACATCGCGTCGCGCAAGACGCTCGACGCCTTCACGCTGTCGCAGGGCAACCGCAAGGTTCGCATCAAGACACTCGAACCTGACCCACTGCACCGGTTCGTGATGATGGTCATCCGCCCGGTGGTGAAGCACATCGACCACTGGGAGATCGAGCCCTCGTCGATCGTCCAGTACGACCTGGCGACGCACAGGGTCGCGAACACGCTCCCCTGGCCCAATGGCGAGGAGCGCGAGAACGCGACGATGCAGTTCTCGCCTGACGGCAAGCTGATGTATCTGTTCAGCGAGCAGGACGTGCTGATCTACGACACCACCACGCTCAAGCAGACCGATCGCTGGGAGCTCTCGAAGCCGGTCGAGGAAGGCTACGGCGCCTTCGAGTTCGGCCAGATCGATGCGGCGAACGACGAGCCAGGCTTCTACACCGCGATGTTTCAGGTGCAGGACCCGGTACAGAAGCGCCGGATCATGGGCATCGGCCGGGTGAACCTTGCGGCGAAGAAGGTCGACTTCTACACCCTCGGGCCGGCGCAGCAGGTGGGCTTCACCATGGCGCCGAGCCGCAAGGTGGCCTACGGCCTCTATAACGAGATCGGCAAGTACGAGTTCTGGAAGTTCGATCTTGAAGGCCGCAAGGTGGCCGCACGGGTCGAGTTCGCCGGCCGTCCGCGCATGTCGCTGAAGACCAGCTCGAACGGCAAGGTTCTCTACATCTACAACGCCGGCGACACGATCGATCTCTACGACGCCGAGACCTTCACGTTCATGAAGACCATCGACCTCGGCGGCGACGTGACCTCGGATCTCTTCGTGGTCCCAGGGCCGGTGACGCGCGCCAAGCCGACCAACTAGGGGAGAAGGACACACAGTGAAGAATCAGCACCTGCTTCGGGCACTCCGGTTCGTCACGCCCTACTGGCGTCGCCTGGGGCTGGTGCTGCTTCTCAGCCTGTTCAGCACCGCACTCTCGCTCGTCCTGCCGCTCATCTCGAAGGACTTCTTCGACCGCGCCCTGCTCGGACGCGACCTGCCATCGCTCGTCCGGACGTCGCTGCTCTTCGCCGGCGTCACGATCATCGGCTTCTTCCTCAACGTGGTCTCCGGCATGCGCTACACGCGCGTCTCGGCCGACATCCTTTTCGACATGCGGCTCGACGTGTACCGTCACCTGCTGCAGTTGTCGCCGCGCTTCTACGCGCGCACGCGGCTCGGCGACATCATGTCGCGCATCAACAACGACATCGGCGAGATCCAACGCGTCGCCGCCGAAGCGGCGCTGGCGTGGGTCGGCAACGTGCTCTACCTGGTCGGCACGGTGGTCATGCTCGCCTGGCTCGACATGCGGCTGTTCCTGGCGACGGTGGCGGTGGCGCCGTTCGGCATCTGGGCGACGCAGCACTACCGGTCGCGCCTCGAGGGGCAGGTCGGCACCCTGCGCCAGACCAGCGCCGATCTGGGCAGCTTCCTCATCGAGACGATCCAGGCCATTCGGCTCGTCGTGATGAGCAACGCGCAGGACCGCGAGGTGGCGCGGTTCCGCACGCGGAACAATGCGTTCATCGACGCCCTGATGTCGATGCAGTACCTCTCCTACGTCTCGGGTGCACTGCCGGGGCTGATCCTGTCGGCCGGCACCGGGATGGTGTTCATCTACGGCGGCTACCGCGTCGTGCACGGCGAGATGACCGTCGGCACCTTCGTCGCCTTCATTGCCTATCAGACGCGGTTCCTGCCGCCGATGCAGGCGCTGATGGGGCTGTGGGCGAGTCTGGCGACGGCGCAGGTGTCGCTCGATCGCGTGGCCGAAATCCTGGATGCCCCGATCGATGTCGTCGAGGCGACGGACGCGGTGTCGCCCTCGACGTGCGAGGGGCGTGTCGAGTTCAACCACGTCACGTTGTCGTTCGGCCGCGGCCGTGCCGCGCTCGAGCAGGTGTCGTTCCTGGCCGAGCCGGGCGAAGTGCTGGCGATTGTCGGCCCGAGCGGCAGCGGCAAGTCGACGATCGCCGACCTGCTGCTGCGGTTGCTCGACCCCGACGACGGTGCCGTGCGCATCGACGGGATCGACCTCCGCCATCTCGACCTGCGCACGCTGCGCCGCCATGTGGCGCTGGTCGAGCAGGACCCGTGCATGCTGCACGCCTCCATTGCCGAGAACATCCGCTACAGCCGGCCCGACGCAACCGACGCCGAGGTGCGGCTCGCGGCACGCCAGGCGGCGCTCGAACCGTTCATTGCCACCCTGCCGCAGGGCTACGACACGATTGTGGGTGAGCGCGGCTCGGCGATGTCGGCCGGCGAGCGCCAGCGCATTGCCACCGCCCGGGCGTTTCTCGCCAATCCGGCCGTGCTCATCCTCGATGAACCGACGGCGTCGCTCGATCCCATTTCCGAGCGGACGGTGATCGACGGCTACGAGACCGTGATGCACAACCGCACCACCCTCGTCATCACGCACCGGCACGATGTCGCCAGTCGTGCCGACCGGGTGCTGGTGCTCGACGGCTCGAAGCTGGTGGAGCAGGGGGCGCCCGCCGAACTGGCGCTGCGCGAGGGGCAGTACGCCAACCTCTTCCAGGGGCAGCGTGCCCACTGAGCCATCGCCCGGCTTCCGCCCGGGTGCGGGGATTCGGATTGCGGTGATCGACAGCGGCGTGCACGCCGAGCATCCGCACATTGGCGGGGTGGCCGGCGGAGTGGCGGTCGGGGCCGACGGGGCGCTGTCGGACGACTTCGTCGACCGCATCGGCCACGGCACCGCCGTGATGGCCGCAGTCAAGGACCACGCGTCCGGCGCCGCGTGCTACGCCGTCCGCATCTTCGACGCACGCCTCACCGCGTCGGCGACCACGCTGATTGCCGCCATCGACTGGGCGATCGACGCGAGGGTCCACCTCATCAACCTCAGCCTGGGGTCGTCGAACCCGTCCCACGAGGCGGGGTTTGCAGCCGCTGTGGCGCGCGCGAGCGCGGCGGGTGTCGCCATCGTCGCAGCGCGAGACGATGAGGGCGTGTGGTGGCTGCCGGGCCGCCTGCCGGGGGTTGTGCAGGTGCAGGTCGACTGGGAATGCCCGCGCGACGACTTCCGGGTCGTCCACCTCGACGGGCAGCGCGTGTTCCGGGCGTCGGGGTTCGCGCGCCCCATTCCCGGCGTCGACCCGCGCCGAAACCTGCACGGCGTCAGCTTCGCGGTGGCGAACCTGACCGGCGTGCTTGCCCGCGCGATGAGTCTGCAGCCGGCCATGCCGGCGAGCGAGGTGCTCGACCGGATGGAGCGTGTCGGTTCGATGCGCGCCCAGTTGGGCCACATAGAAAAAAGGCCGGTGGGGCGAACCCACCGGCCTTTCTCGTAGCGCAGACCGTCGACGGACGTGCCCGAGGTGTTACTGCTGGCCCGTGATGCGGGGCGTGCCGACGCCCGGCTTCACGTTCACCTTGATCATCGCGGTGGTCCAGCAGCAGCCCGTGGCGCCGCCGCCCTTCTCCGAGAAGTCGTTCAGGGTGACGTGCAGGACGTAGTCGCCAGGCTTGTCGAAGGTGACGGTGCCAGACGCCTTGCCGGCGAACGGCTCCATCGGCTTGCCGCCCTTGCTGGCGACGAAGTGGAACCCTTCCGCTTTCACGTTGCCAGGACCGCGGTACTTGGCAACCGTGGCCTCGACGACAGGCGGAATCTTGCCGGTCATCGTGGCGTTGCTGCCGCTGGCGTAGAGCGCGTCGTCCTCGGTGAAGAGGTCGAGCGGCATCGGCACGCCGGCCGTAGCGGTTTTGCTGGTGGCCATCGACAGCGGCTGGCCGGGATTCTGGATCGCCGGACCGCCCTGGGTGAGGCGGAGCACCGGCGGCAGGTTGTACTTGCCGTTCGGCGCTTCTTCAGACGACTTCTGCGGCGTGACGTTGAAGTCGGGGCTCATGATCAGGCCGATCTTCGAGGCCGTGCCGTTGATCGTGACGGTCCACCACAGGCGCTCGGTCGCGCCGAAGCTCTTTGGCACCGTGATGGAGAACATGCCGAAGTTGCGGTTCGGCAGGAAGTGCGTCGGCTGGCCGCGGTCCGGGTCGCCGGGTTCGACCTTGTTGTTCGGACCGATTGGAATGTCGACTTCCTCGGTCCAGTTGCGGTTGTAGTAGCCGATTAGGAACGTGTGGGTGCCATCGGCATTGTCGTACCAGCCGTCATAGGCCGGCGTAACGCTGGCGCCGAATCCGAGCTTGGGATAGCTGGGGAGCAACTGGCCCTGAGCCGAGACCATGGCACCGCCGACAGCCAGTGCGGCAACCGTCAGGAGACGGAGAACCATCCGTGATGTCATCGCAAAACTCTCTTTGAGTGGTCGAGGGGGCAACCCCGGCCGGGTGTGGTCAGTCGGGTCGACAGACGGGAGACGGTCTGGCGACCATCTCCCACCCTGATACGCCTGGTTACTGCTGCTGGGTGCCGGCCGACGGCTTGACGCCGTTGGTGACGCCGACGCCGTATTTCGCCACGCGTTCCTGGAACTCCGCGTCGCTCAGGTAGACCACGTTCATCCAGGCGTGCGCCATCTCGTCGACGGTGCGGTCGCCGTAACCGACCCACTGTTCCGGGTCGGGGTTGCTCTTGTTCGCCTTCGTGTTGTCGTAGTAGGCGCTGACCTTGATGATCGTGCCCTTCGGGAAGACCGGCGCCGCTTCATCCTTGAAGATGTAGTTGGTCATCCAGTTGAAGTTGAAGTCCTTCACGTAGCTGACCGTCTGGGTCCGTCCATCCGGGAAGATCGCTTCGACCTGCATCGCCTTGCCGCGCAGGTGGAAGTGCGGCTGGAAGTTGGTGATGATCGTGTTCTCCTTGAGAACGTTGAAGCCTTCCGTGTAGGCCACCGAGTTCGGCGGAATGTCGAGGCCTTCCGTGCCGTTCTTCAGGCCGGTGAAGCCGACGAGGTAGCTGCGCTTGGTCGGCTCCTGGCCTTTCGGGTAGAGCCAGATGCCCAGTTCGGACGAACTCGTGACTTCTTCACCAGCGGCGTGGATGTGCTGGTCCCACGAGATCTTCTCGCCCGGCAGGATCATCTTGCCGGTGCCTTCCATGAACTGGTCGTAGCCCTTGCCGATGGCCCATTCCATGAGCTGCGGACGGCGGAGCGCCAGTTCCTGCTGGCTCACAACGGTGGAACCCGAGAACGAGATGCCGCGTGCAACCTGTACGCCCTGGTTCACGGCAGCGGTGTTCTCGGGGCTCAGAATGTGATACGCGATCGAGTGGTGCAGGATCTTGCGGCCCTCGATGTTCGACGGACGAATCTCGACGGCGCGGACCCAGCGGGGTTCGGTCACCGGGATCTCGTTCACGGGACGCCACCACACGTCCTGATGGACGGCCGGCATGGTCTGGAGCGGGGCGGTGATGACGATGTCCGGCTTGCCGAGGCCATCGCGTTCAGCCTGCCAGTAGAGGGTCTTGGTGATCGGCTTGGCCTTGAAGTCGGCCGGGTTGCCTTCGATGGCGCCGCCATCAACCCAGGCCACGACCGTCGCGACCTGCTCGTCGGACAGCGCCATGTCGTTCTTGAACTTCTGCACGCCGACGCTGCGGTCGATGTGCCACGGCGGCATCTGGCGCGATTCGACGCGCTGCTTGATCGAGCGGGCCCACGGACGCGCGTCCTGGTAGCTGACCAGCGACATCGGGCCGATCGAGCCAGGCTCATGGCACGACTGGCACCTGGCCTGAAGGATCGGCGAGACGTCCTTCGAGAACGTCACCTGCTTCTGCTGCGCGGCGGCCGTACCGGGGAGAGCGAATACTGCGCCCAACACAAGGGCGCCGGCTCCCATTTGAATCTTCGAACCAAGCATCAGTGGCTCCTTTCGGAAACGTGTCATGTCGAGGGTTGAATGATGCGCGTTGCTCAGGCAATCACGCGTCGCGCGCCCTTTTGCAGGAGCCATGCCGCTTGGAATTCGCACGAATATGACCGGCTTTCGTCGATTCGCGTCTGGAGGGCCCAATGCCGTGGGGAGATTTCCGTGGTGCCAGCGAGTTTTTCACGTATCCGGAATCGGATAGAACGCAGCGGGCTCGCTGGAACGCGCGATGCGAGCGCCGGGCCATGTGCCGGATCTCCGTCGGCGGTCGGGCGGGGGGAGGGGAGGATTGCGGGCGTGATACGCAAAACGGGCCTCCCCGCATGGCGGAGAGGCCCGTTTCAGAGCGAACTGAGTGCGGTCGTCTTACTTGACGTTGACCTTCACCATGGCGGTGGTCCAGCAGCAGGCCGTCGCGCCTCCACCCTTTTCGGAGTAGTCGGTCAGCAGGACATGCAGAACGTAGTCGCCAGGCTTGTCGAAGGTGACCGTGCCCGAGGCCTTGCCGGCGAACGCTTCCATCGGCTTGCCGCCCTTGCTGGCGGTGAAGTGGAAGCCGTCCGACTTGATGTTGCCAGGACCGCGGTATTTGGTGATTTCGGCTTCGACTACCGGAGGCGTGCGGGTCATCGCGGCGTTGGTGCCACTGCTGTACAGCGCGTCGTCTTCGGCCCAGAGGTCGAGCGCCATCGGCACGTTGACCGTGGCGGTCTTCGAGATAGCGGCGGCGACCGTTGCCACCGGATTCTGGATGCTGGGGCCCGCCTCGGCGAAGCGAAGGACCGGCGGCACGTTGTACTTGCCGTTCGGCGACTCTTCAGACGACTTCTGCGGCGAGATGTTGAAGTCGGGGCTCATGATCAGGCCGATGCGCGAGGTGACGCCGTTGACCGTGATCGACCACCACAGGCGTTC
>CALQBJ020000109.1 GCA_943328785.2 Bifidobacterium breve | reverse complement strand
TCGGCCGCACACGCTCCACCGGAATGCCCAGTTCCTCGGCCACCATCATCGCCTGGGCGGCGCGCGTGCCGCCGATGTCAGGGTTGCCGGTGACCACCGCTGCGCTGCCGTCGCTGCCGAGCATCACCGTCGCGCTGGAACTCATGCCGGCGTTGAACCAGAAGCCGCAGGCGAGGCCGCGCCCGACGCCAGGGGCGACCGGAGTCTGCCAGTGCTCACTGGCCTTCACCCGTTCGAGCACGGCGCGGAAGCCGATGGGACCGTACGGCGGACCGTAGGGCGCGAGGTTCCCCTCCGTGACGGCATTCGTGAGCCGGATCTCGACCGGATCGAGACCGAGCGTGGTGGCGATCTCGTCGATGGCCGATTCGATGGCGAGCGCCGCCATCGGCGATCCCGGTGCGCGGTACGCCGCCACCTTCGGCTTGTTGACGACGACGTCGTAGGCGTCGATGTGGAAGTTGGGGATGTTGTAGGGCGCGAACATGCACATCGCACCGGCGCCCGAGGGCGAGCCGCGATAGGCACCCGCCTCGTAATAGAGCGATGCGGACGCCGCCACGATCGAGCCGTCCTTCTTCGCACCGAGCTTCACGCGGATCTTCGTGGCCGACGTCGGGCCGGACGCCCGGAACACCTCGTCGCGGGTCATCACCATCTTCACCGGCCGCTGCGTCTGGCGCGCCAGCACCACCGCGAGCGGCTCGAGGTAGACCGGAATCTTGCCGCCGAAGCCGCCGCCGATCTCGCTCGGTGTCACCTTGATGTTTGCGGCATCGAGGCCGAGCATCGCCGCCGTGGCGTCGCGCACAAGGAAGGGGCCCTGCGTGCTCGTCCAGATGTTGATGCGGCCGTCCTCGTTCACACGCGCCACGCAGGCATGCGGCTCGATGTAGCCCTGATGGCTGGTCGGCGTGCGGAACACGCGCTCCACGACGATGTCAGCCGCGGCGAAGCCGGCTGCGAGGTCGCCGCGCCGCAGTTCGAGGCGTCCGGCGATGTTCGTCGGCCCGGTCGCCTCGATCGGCGGGCGGGCCTGCGTCACGAGGTCGTCGTGCAGGATCGGCGCGCCCGGTTCCAGGGCCCGGTCAACGCTGAGCACCGGCTCGAGTACCTCGTAGTCGACACACACCACCTTCGCGGCGGCGCGCGCCGCCGCCAGCGAGGTGGCCGCCACCGCTGCCACGGCATGGCCGTGATAGAGCGCCTTGGTGCGCGCCAGCAGGTTGTCGGACATGTCCTTCAGGTCCATCGCGCCTTCGCCCATCCCGAGCTTGACGTCGACGAGCGGGACGTCCTGTCCGGTGATGATGGCCTTGACGCCGGGCACCGCCAGGGCAGCCGACGTATCGATGCTCCGGATGCGGGCGTGTGCGTGCGGGCTGCGCACGACGACGCCGTAGAGCATGCCAGGCAGCGAGAGGTCGGCGCCGTAATTCGCGCGGCCGGTCACCTTGTCGACGCCGTCATGCCGGATGGGCCGGGTGCCGACGGTCGTGAAGATCTGCTCGCTCATGCCCGGGTGCTCCTCATGTTCGCGGCGGCGTCGAGCACCGCGCGCACGATCTTGTCGTAGCCGGTGCAGCGGCAGAGATTCCCTGCCAGCCAGTAGCGCACCTGTTCCTCGGTCGGGTCCAGATTGACGTCAAGCAGCGCTTTCGCTGCCACGATGAAGCCGGGCGTGCAGACACCGCACTGCAGCGCGGCTTCCTTCAGGAACGCCGTCTGAAGCGGATGCAGCGTCGTGCCGCTGGCGATCCCTTCGATGGTCGTGACCGCGCGCCCCTGTACTTCGGCCGCGAGCACCAGGCACGAGGCCACGACGCGACCGTCGAGCAGCACCGAGCAGGCGCCACAGTCGCCGGTGCCGCAGCCTTCCTTCGTGCCGGTGAGCCCGAGTTCGTTGCGGAGTGCGCTCAGCAGCGTCTCGTCCGGCGCGCAGAGGAACTCGGCCGGTTCCTGATTGAGGGTGGTGTCGATATGGAGTTTCACGGGCTACCGTTCCTTTGCGCGCGACAGGGCGATGGCCGCCACGCGCTTCGTCAGCACGCCGACCACCGTGGTCCGGTAGGCCACGGTGCCGCGTTTGTCATCAATGGGGCGAGCCGCGGCGCTGGCGGCCAGGGCCGCGCGCTCGAGAGCGGCGGCGTCCAGGGTGGTACCGGCCAGCGCGGCGCCCGCCTCTGGCACCAGCAGCGGCGTCGGCGCCACGGCACCGATCACCACGCGCGCCGCCGTGCACAGCCCGGACGGGTCGAGCGTGATGCTGACGGCAACAGACGCGACGGCAATGTCCATCTCGGTGCGCGGGATGAGCCGCTGGTAGGCATCGGCGGTGTGGGCCGCCGGCTTCGGCAGCCGCACCGACACCAGCAGTTCGCCCGGTGCGAGCGCCGTCTTGCCTGGCGCCAGCACGAACTGTTCAACCGGTACCGTGCGCACGCCAGACGGTGCGGCGATATGGGCGACGGCGCCGCTCGCGATGAGCGCGCCGGTGGCATCGGCGGCCGGCGAGCCGTTACAGAGGTTGCCGCCGAGGCTGCCGCGCCCTTGGATCTGGGTCGAGCCGATGAGCTGGACGCCGTCGACCAGTCCGGGCCACCACGCGCGGATGACCGGGTGCGCGCAGATGTCGGCGGCAGCCACCGCTGCGCCAATCGTGACGCCGCTGGCGTCGGCCTCGATGGCCATCAGTTCGGGGATCCGCTTGACGTCGATGAACGCCGAGGGCGTCCGCAGGCCGGCTTGGTACTGGACCAGGAGGTCGGTGCCGCCGGCCAGGATCATCGCGCCAGGATGGGCAGCCATGACGCTGAGCGCGTCAGCCACCGTGCCCGGCGCCTCGTATCGGGTCGTAGTCATGCCATGGAGCATATGAAAGCGGGCGCGGCGTGGCAAGCCGCGGCGACGACGAACACGACCTGACGGCTTCCCGGCACGCGACGGCGACGACACGCCGCCATCGGCGCGATTCGCCCATAGGTATGGTCGCCGCGCCGGGCACATCAATTGCTATTCAAAGTAAAACGGTGAGCGATGCCCGTTCAGATGCGCACGACCGTCGTTGTTGTGGCCCTCGCCGCTGCCCTTGGCGGCGCGCCGGCCTGCTCGCATGCGCCGACGGCGCCGACCACCGCTGCGGCTGACGTCGGCGGGGCGTGGTCTGGTACCGCGGCCGACACCACCGGCTTCGGCGACGTGCAGTGGCAGGTGACGCAGTCCGGCGAGACGTTCGCCGGCACCGTGGCCATCACCGACCGCACGGTAGCCGTGACCGGGCACGGCACGGTCTCGGGCTCCAGCACGCAGGGGACGTTGCGCTTCACGATGGTGGTGCCGTCGGGTGGGTTCGACGACCCGTTCGGCGAGTGTTCGACCACCGTCGCGGGCGACGCCACCGGCGCTGCCTCCACCATCACCGGCACCTACGCGGGCGTGAGCACCTGTGGCGGCAAGGTCTACGGCGGACAGCTCACCCTGAGGCGACTATGACGTGGCTGCTGACGCTCCTGCTGCTCCTCTGCGGTGCGGTACAGGCAACCGGACAGCCGGCGTCGCTGCTCGGACCGACCAGTGCGGAACCGCTCTTCGACGACGCGGCGCTCCACGACATCACGCTGAACATCGCCGTCAGCGACTGGGCGAGGCTGCGGGCGACCTATCTCGAGAACACCTACTACCCCGCCGACTTCCGCTGGCGCACGAACGTCGTCCGCAACATCGGCATCAAGTCGCGCGGCTCCGGCAGCCGCAGCGGCATCAAGCCGGGCCTGAAAATCGACTTCGCGCACTACACCACCGACCAGACGTTCCTCGGGCTGAAATCGATCGTGCTGCGCAACAACACGCAGGACCCGTCGAACCTGCGCGAGCGCGTCAGCATGCTGCTGTTCCACCGCATGGGCCTGCCCGCGTCGCGCGAGGCGCACGCGCGCTTGTTCATCAACGGCGAGTATGCCGGCCTCTATACGATTGTCGAACCGCTCGACAAGGCGTTCCTGCGCCGCACCTGGGGCGACGATTCGGGGTGGCTCTACAGCTACGAGTACCCGCCGGACGCGGCCCCCTTCCGCTTTGAGGATCGTGGTGACGACCCGAATGCCTACGTGCCGGTCCCGTTCACGCCGGAGACGAAAGAGAGCGACCCGCGGGGCGACATCATCGTGCGGTGGGTGCAGGCCATCACGCAGACAGCCGACGGTGTCTTCCGCGACGTGATGGGCCAGTTCATCGACCTGCCGCGCCTGCTGCGCCACGTCGCGATCGAGGCCTACCTTGGCGATGACGACGGGTTCCTGGGCAACTGGGGAATGAACAACTTCTACACCTACCGGCTCCCTGGTACGACCCGGTTCAGCATCCTGCCGTGGGACAAGAGCGATGCGTTCATGGCCGGCCCCGCCGCCTCCATCTGGCACAACATCACGGACGTCCCGCCGGACCAGCAGAACCGGCTAATGACGCGGGCCCTGCGCGACGGCGACCTCTATGCGGCCTGGCTGACCGACCTTGAGGCGTGCGTCACCACGACGATGGAGGTCGACCCGGCGACGCCGGAGGCTCCGGGCTGGCTGGAACGCGAAATCGAGCGGGAGTATGCGCAGGTGCGCCTGGCCGCGCTGGCC
Organism: Bifidobacterium breve; assembly: GCA_943328785.2. GTDB lineage: Bacteria > Acidobacteriota > Vicinamibacteria > Vicinamibacterales > CAVVIG01 > CAVVIG01. The sequence goes on along the minus strand of CALQBJ020000109.1, from coordinate 7,946 downwards.
GACCCGGTGAAGCCGTACACCAACGAGCAGTTTGAGCAGGCGGTCGAAGATCTGCGCGCGTTCGCCAGGGAGCGGGCCGCTGCGGTCAGCGCCGAGGTGGCGGGGGCGCGGACCCGCGCCGGGCTTCTGCAGACCGCACGGCCTCGATGACGCCGCCGAAATTTCGGCACTACTGCGGAAGAATGCCCGCCTCGCCGCGCATGGCTGACGGATTTGCGCCTGTTTTCCACCGAAACGACCCGGCACGGAGTCTGCTCAGGGTAATCGGCAACAGGCAGTTGTTTTAGGAGGGAGGGACCCCATGTTCGATGAACTTGTTCGCCGTTGGTGGATCGTCGCAGCTCGAGGTGCGGTGTCGGTGCTGTTCGGGATCGCGGCGTTTATCGCCCCGGAGTCGACGCTGTCGTGGCTGATCAAGCTGTTCGGCCTGTTTGCCTTGGCCGACGGCGCCTTCACGATGGGCGCCGGCCTGTCGGTGGGTTGGCTGACGCTGTTCCTTGAGGGCTTCGTCGGCGCAGCCGTTGGTGTCGTCACGCTCTTCGCGCCCACCGCGTTCGTCGAGCTGTGGCTCGTCGTCAACATCGCCGGTTACGCCGTGCTCACGGGCGGCATCGAACTCGTCGGCGCCCTTGGCCTCAAGGGCAAGGCCCGCGGCTCGATGGTGCAGGGCGACTGGCTGCTCGGCCTGAACGGCGCCATCTCGCTCCTCTTCGGCATCATCCTCTTCTTCAACACCGCGATGAGCGCTGCGACGCTCGTCATGATGCTGGGAGGATTCGCGCTCATCTCCGGCGCCCTGCTCCTCGCCTTCGCCTTCAACGTGAGAGGCTGGCGCGCGGTGCTCGGCTCACCCGCCGTCGCCCTCTAAGGCACGGTCGGCGCTCGACTCCCACCGGCCGCTGCCTCACCGCAGCGGCCGGTGCTGTTTTTGCCCCCGTGTCCGGGGAACGCACCATGACCGACGTCTCCGCGCTGCTTGGTCTCCTGGTCGCCGCACTGGGCGGCGCGGGCATCGGCGTGGAACGCCAGTGGTCGGGACACGCCACCGGCAAGTACGCCCGCTTCGCGGGCATCCGCACCTTCACCCTCCTCGGCTGCATCGCTGGCGTCGCCGGGCTGCTGGCCCTCGCCGGCTACACCGCCCTGTCAGCCATCCTGCTCACCGGTCCGATCGCGCTCACGGTGGTCGCCTACACCCTGGCGACCCGGCACGATGCTGACGCCACCACCGAGGTCGCCGCCTTCGTCGCGATCGCCGCTGGCCTGCTCTCTGGCCTCGGCTACACGGCCGTCGCCAGCGGCATCATCGCCATCACCGTGCTGCTCCTCGTCGAGAAGTCGGAGTTGCACGCACTGGTGGCGCGACTCGGCGACGAGGAACTGCGGGCGGTGGCACGCTTCGCAGTGATGGCGGTCGTGGTGCTGCCGCTGCTCCCTCGGGGTCCGTACGGACCGCTCGGCGGGGTGAGGCCACAGGAACTGTGGCTGCTCGTGCTGTTCTTCACCGGGCTGAGCTTCATCGGCTACATCGCGCGGCGTGTGGTCGGCCCGGCGCACGGCTACCCGCTGACCGGCGCGCTGGCTGGCATCGTCTCGTCGACCAACGCGACGTTCACCTTTGCGCGCCTCAGCCGGATGCGGCAGCATCCATCCGCCACGCTCGCCACCGGGGCTGTGGCCGCCTGCACGGTGCTCTTCCCGCGCGTCCTCATCGCCACCAGCGTGCTCGATGCGCGCGTGGCGCAGGCGCTGGTCCCCTACCTCGCGGCGCCGTTCATCATCGGGCTGGCGGTGGTGGCGCTGTGGCTGGGGACCGCGGATGACGGCGGACCCGACGATGCGCAGGCGGCGAACCCGCTGCAGATCTGGCCGGCACTGCAGATGGCGGCCACATTTCAGGTGGTGCTGTTCGCGGTGGCGCTGGTGCGGGGCTGGTTCGGCGACGGGGGCCTGCTGGCCACCGGCGCGGTGCTCGGCCTGACCGATGTCGATGCGCTGACGATTTCGATGGCCAGGAGCGCGGCCACGGGCATTACGCCGCAGACCGCGGCACGGGCCATTGCGGTCGGCATCGTGGCGAACAGCGTGATGAAAACGACCATCGCCGTCGTCCTGGGCACACGCGCCTTCGCGGCGCGAACCGGCGGCGTGCTGGCGGTGATGGCGATGGTCCTCGTTGTCTCGCTCGTGCTGCTGCGCTAGAGCGTTTCCACCTGCCGCGTCAGGGCTGCTGTGGGTCGTAGACGCGCGTGCGCGGGCCGCCAGACCCAGAACCGACTGGACCGCCTGTGCCGCTATCATCCGCGCGACGGTCGGGCCGGTCGTCGTTGCCGGCGCGACGCTGTCGCCCCTCGGGCTGGAGGGTGACCACCAGACGGCCCGTCTCCGGCGCCACCTCGAAGGTCTCGGTCATCTTGCCGCCCATCGCACCGGAGATCTCGCTCACGAGTTTCTCGCCCTCCCAGCGGGTCCGGCGCTCGATGCCGGTCGAGTCGTCCTTCACTTTGGAGTTGTCGGTGGCCAGGCGGGTGGTGCGGCCGTCGCCGGCCGTGATGATCACCATCGAGTCGGTGCGGACGATCGTCATGCGCGCCGGCGCCTCGAGCAGGTCGCGCATGGCGTCCATCCGGCGCCGCATGTCCTCGGGGTTACCCCGGCCGCCACGGCCGCCGCCGGACCCGCCACGTCCGCCACCACCTCCGCCGCGCCCGAAGCCGCCGCCGCCCGGTCCCCCGCCTGGTCCACCGGGCCCACCGTTGCCGCGTCCGCCGCGGCCGCGCCCCTCTGGGCCGGCGCCGTCAGGCTGGGCCGGAGGCTGGTCGCTCAGTTCGGTGTTGAGCGTCCACGCGCCGACGATGGAGCGCGGCGCTGCCAACTGCGCGTGCAGTTGGGCAGAGACGACGAGGGCGGCAACGAGCAGGAGGGTTCGGGACATCACGCCCTGATTATCGCGAGCAGGCCGCGACGCGGACGTGAAAAGAGGATGAACTGCGGCAGCGGCCAGCCAGGCTGGCCTGGAGCGATCAGATGAAGAGCGCGTCTTCGTCGTCGGAGGCGCGGGATCGCGACCGGGGCGGACGCTGACCGAGGCCGGTGCGCAACGAGTCGAGCACGGCGCGGAAGCCGACCATGAGGGCGGCGCCCTCGCGGGCCGGCATGGCGATCGCGTGCTGGATGGCGCCCATCGTCTCTTCGAGGCGGACGACGGCGTCGCCGAAGAGGCGATCGACCCGCTCCACCTGCGCCGTGGCGAGCGACGCAGCCTTGGCCGCGTCCTGCCCGATGGCGTTCAGACTGGCGAGCAGCGGCGTGAGTTCGCGCTCGACCTGATCGGCCAGCCGGCCGAGACGCTTGGTGAGCATCCCGGCGGCAATGAGCACGGCAATCTGGATAACTGCCGTCGCGAGGGTCGCGGCGGCAATGATGCCGAGAAAGACGGTGCTCCAGTCGTTCACGCGTTCTCCCGCCGAGCCTGCTGATAGGCTTCGCGTCCGCGATCGATGGCCGACGTCAGCGTGTCGCGCCCCTGGTTCAGGATCTCGCGACCCTTTTCCGCAGCAGCGGCGGCGCGCTCGCGCCCTTCACGTGCCTTGTCCCCGAGCAACTCGCGCGTTTCAGTGCCGGACTGCGGTGCATAGAGCAGCGCCACTGCTGCTCCGCTGACCGCGCCCAGGATGAACGCGAGCAGAACGGTGCCCGAACCAGCCCCTTCGTCTCTCGCCATGGTCGTTCTCCTAGAACACGCTGACCTTGATATTCAGGAACTTGCGCGGGTCCTTCCGGATGTCGGCGACCAGCGCGCGCAGGTCGCCCACCGCGCCATTCATGTTCTCATACAACTGCTTATCTTTCAGCAACTGCCCCGCCGTTCCCTCGCCCGCATCGAGCTTCGTCACCAGCGAGTTGAGCCGCTCGGTGACCGAGTTCAGCCGGTTGAACAGCGCGGGGTCGGTCATCAGTTTGCCGGCCGTGCCCTCGCCGTTATTCAGCTTCGCCACCAGCGCGTCGAGATTGGTCGTGGTGGACGTGAGCGATCGGGCGAGCGTGTCGTCCTTCAGCAGTTTGCCGATGCTGCCGTCGCCGGCCGCAATCTGCTTGGTGACCGTCTCGAGATTCTTGAGCGACGCCTCGAGCGCGTTGGCCGACGCCGGGTCGTTCAGCAGTTTGCCGAGCGACCCCTTGCCCTGCTTGATGCCGTCGGTGAGTGCACTGACCGAACCGACCAGGCGGTTCAGCTCAGCGTAGAGCTGTTCATCGGTCAGCAACTTGCCGGCGGTGCCCTGGCCCTGGCGAAGATCATGGAGCATCGCCGTCAGTTCCTGGATGCTCTGGCTGGCCGAGTCGGTCATGTCCGACATGACCGCGACCGGGCGCCCCTGCGGGACGTAGCCCCAGTCGGGAATCGGCGTGCCGGAGGACGCGGGCGAGATGTCGACGGCGCTCTGCCCGAGCAGCGACACCGAACCGAGGCGGGCCACCGACTTGTCGGTGATGAGCGTCCGGTTGCGTTCGTTCACCTGGAAGGTGACATCGACGTCGGTGCCGCTGAGGGTCACCGCCGTGACCGACCCGACCTCGACCCCGGCGATGCGCACCGGTGAACCGGAGGCGAGTCCGGCGACGTTGGTGAACGTGGTCTTCAGCGAATAGCGCTGCCAGGAGAAGCCCTTGGTGCCGGTGATGCTGAAGATCAGGAATGCGGCGATGGCGACCGCGATGATCGTCAGCACGCCGGTCTTCAGTTCCGACCACGCAAGTGAGCGAGTGCGAGGCATGTATCAGGTCCTACGAAAGAAACGACTGAATGTAGGGGTCGGTCGTGCGCCGCAGCGCATCCGCGTCCCCCTCGAACACGATGAGGCCTTCCTTGAGCATGACGAATTCGGCCTCCCGCTCCTTCTCCGACGTCGCGCGCACGATCCGCACGGCGCCATCCGGTTCGCGCGTCGCCGAATGGGTCGCCACATAGAACGCATCGCGAAGCTGGTGCGTGACGATGATCGAACTGACCCCTTCGAGATCGCGCAGCTTGATGATCTCGTCGTTCACGGTCAGCGCGGTAATCGGGTCGAGGCCCGTGGTGGCCTCGTCGTAGAGCAGGATGCGCGGCTTGAACGCCATCGCCCGCGCAATGGCGACGCGCCGGCGCTGCCCGCCCGACAAGGCCGACGGCATCTTGTCGATGTGGTCCAGCATGCCGACGAAGCCAAGCACCTCTTCGACCCGGCGGTCGACGTCGGCAATCGGCATATCCGACTCTTCGTACAGCTTGTAGCCGACGTTCTCGCGCACGGTGAGCGAGTCGAAGAGCGCCCCTTCCTGAAAAATGAGGCCGAGGTCGGCGCGCACGGCCATCATCTCGCGCTCAGTGAGCTGGTCGACGCGACGGCCGTTCACCCAGACCACGCCGGCGTCGGCCTTGAGCAGGCCGGTGATGATCTTCAACGAGGTCGACTTCCCCGATCCGCTGGCGCCGAGGATGATCTTGGTGTGCCCCTTGAGCAGGGTGAAGCTGACGTCGCGGAGCACCACCTTCTCGTCGAACGCCAGCCCGACATGATCGAACACCAGCACCGGCGCGCCGGGCTCCGCGAACACCTGCGCGGCGATCATGTCCGAGACGGCGTTCATCTCCGCGGTGGTTCCGTCGGCCATCAGTAGAGCAGCGTCAGCAGAATCTGGTTCAGGAAGAAGTCGGCGGCAATCACCAGCACCGAGCTGGCCACCACCGCCACGGTCGTCGCCTTGCCGACGCCGGCCGTGCCGCCGCTGGTCCGCATGCCGACGTGGCACGCCACGGTGACGATGATGAAGCCGAACACGAACGGCTTCACCAGCCCCATGCCGTAGACGTCCTGCAGGTAGAGGCCGTCGCGTACCGACGACCAGTAGAGCCCGGTGTTCACCTGCAACTGGAACCGCGAGACGATCCAGCCGCCGGTGATGCCGACGAAGTCGGAAATCACCGTCAGGACCGGCGTCATCAGGAAGCCGGCGATCATTCTCGGCACCACCAGCTTGCGGATGGGGTCGGTGCCAAGCGCGCGCAGCGCGTTGATCTGGTCGGTCACCATCATCGAGCCGAGTTCGGCGGCGATGCCGGAGCCGATCCGCCCGGTCAGCATCAGCGCCGTGAGCACCGGCCCGAGTTCCTTGATCATCGAGGCGCCGACGAGGCGGCCGACGACGGCGCGCGCGCCGAACTGGTCGAGGGTCAGGCCGCTCTGGGCGGTGATCGCCATCCCGGTAAAGAGCCCGGTGAGCAGCACGACCGTCAGCGAACCGCTCCCGATCACATCGAGCTGCTCGATGATGTCGTGACGGTATATCGGGCGTGACACCACACCGCGCATGGCGGCGACGACGAGGCGCACGTACTCCTGTACTTCGAGGGCGGCGCTCTTGAGCCAGTTTTCTACGAACGAGGGCACGCGGTCAGGTTCTCCGTGCCGGCCACGGCAGTCCGAGGTCGGCGTTACGCAGGCGTTTGAGGTCGTCGCGAAGTGCTGCGGCCTTCTCGAAGTCGAGGTTTGCGGCGGCCGCCTTCATCTTCGCCTGGAGGCCGGCCAGGTGCGCATCGAGTTCCGCCTGCGTACGGAACACTTCCGCGCCGTCGCGCACGAGCATCGGCGCCGTCATGTAGTCGCGCTCGTAAACGCTCGACATGACGTCGTCGAGCTGACGGACGACCGACTGCGGCGTGATCCCGTGCTCGATATTGTAGGCGTCCTGAATGGCGCGCCGCCGTTCGGTCTCGCCCATACACGCCCGCATCGAGTCGGTCACCCTGTCAGCGTACATGATGACGCGGCCATTCACATTACGCGCTGCACGCCCCGACGTCTGGATCAGCGACCCGGCCGAGCGCAGGAACCCCTCCTTGTCGGCGTCGAGAATGGCCACAAGCGACACTTCTGGCAGGTCGAGCCCTTCGCGCAGCAGGTTGATGCCGACCAGCACGTCGAACTCGCCCTTGCGCAGATCGCGCAGGATCTGCACCCGCTCCAGCGTATCGATGTCCGAGTGCAGGTAGCGCACGCGCACGCCGAGCCCGTGGTAGTAGGTCGTCAGGTCTTCCGACATCCGCTTGGTCAGCGTCGTTACCAGCACGCGCTCGCGGGCGGCCACCCGTTTCCGGATCTCGGCGAGCAGGTCGTCGACCTGCCCCTTGACCGGACGGACCTCGATCGGCGGATCGATCAGGCCGGTCGGCCGGATGATCTGCTCCACCACGACGCCATGCGCCTTCTGCAGTTCGTACGACCCTGGCGTCGCCGAGACGAACACCGTCTGCGGCGCCCGCCGTTCCCACTCGTCGAAGTTGAGCGGCCGGTTGTCGAGCGCCGACGGCAGGCGGAAGCCGTACGATACGAGCACTTCCTTGCGCGAGCGGTCGCCGAAGTACATGCCGCGGATCTGCGGCACGGTCTGGTGGCTTTCGTCGACAATGAGCAGCGCGTCCGACGGCAGGTAGTCGAACAGCGTCGGCGGTGGCTCGCTTGGCGCGCGGCCGGTGATGTGCCTCGCGTAGTTCTCGATGCCGTGACAGTAGCCGATCTCCTTGATCATCTCGAGGTCGAACATCGTTCGCTGGTGCAGCCGCTGCGCTTCGACCAGCCGTCCCTCCTGCTCGAGCTGACCGCGCCGCTCCTGCAGTTCCGCTTTGATCGTGTCGACGGCACGGCGCGTCCGGTCACGCGGCGCCACGAAGTGCGACTTCGGATACACCGCAATCTTGTCGTGCTTGCGCAGCGTCTTGCCGGTCAGCGGGTCGAACGTCGACAGTTCGTCGATCTCGTCCCCGAACAGCCCGATGCGCAGGCCCAGTTCCTCGTACGACGGATAGACCTCGATGATGTCGCCGCGCACGCGGAAGTTGCCACGGCTGAAGTCGTGGTCGTTGCGCTCGTACTGAATCTCCACCAATCGCCGCAGCACCTGCTCCC
>CALQBJ020000108.1 GCA_943328785.2 Bifidobacterium breve | reverse complement strand
GTGCTCATCACGTCGAGCCCGTTGGTCGGTTCATCGAGGATGACATTGCGCGGTCCGTGCACCAGCGCCCGCGCCAGCGCCACCTTCGTGCGCTCGCCCTGCGAGAAGCCGGCGACGCGGCGGTCGGCAATGGCCTCGAGTCCGAGCCGCTTCAGCAGCGCGTCGGAACGCTCGCGAATCTCGCCCTTCGCCATGCCGTGCAGTTCGCCGAAGTAGCGGATGTGCTCGCGCGGCGTCAGCCGCGGATAGAGCCCGCGCGAGTCGGGCAGCAGTCCCATGTGCCGCTGCGCGCCGATCGGGTCGGCGACGACGTCCGCGCCGTCGACAAGGATGGTGCCCGCGTCCGGCCGCATCAGCCCCGACAGCATCCGCAGCGTGGTCGTCTTGCCGGCACCGTTCGGGCCGAGCAAGCCGGTGACCGAGCCGTCGGCGGCGCTGAGCGACACGTTGCGCACGGCTTCGACGTGACCGAAGTGCTTGCGAAGGCCGGTGATGACAATCACGGCCGCTGCTCCGGTCCGGTGTAGCTGGTGAAAAAGGGCGGACGCTTCAGCGCGTTCACGCACGCGGCATCGAGCGCGGCCACGCTGGCGCTGTCGAGAAAGTGCCCCACGAGGTCGCGGACGCAGCCGCGCATCAGCGTGATGTGCCCGGCGCCTGGCACGACGATATGGCGGCTGTTCGGCAGTGAAGAAGCGACGTGTTCGCCCCACGACGGCGGCGTCACCGGGTCGTCCTGTCCGGACAGCAGCAGCACCGGCTTCGACGAGGTGACCGGCGCGTAGTAGCTGTCGTCCACCTGGCCACGCGGCCAGAAGTCGCACAGCACCATGCGGGTCTCGAACATCGCGCCACCGACGAAGCGGCCCGCGGTTTCCCGCGCGACATCGTCTGGCGAGATGTGCGGCATGTCCTCGGAGCAGACCACCGACAGGAACAGGCCTTCGCTCATCGCGCCCTTTGGCAGGTCGGCCGAGAAGGCGAGGGCGAACATGCCCTGGTAGTTGCCCGCGGCCGCGTCGGTGAGCAGTTGCGGCAGCAGCGCGGTGATCTCCGGCGAGTAGAGCGCCTGAAAGACGATGCTGCCGATGAGCCGCTGCGTCACCGTCAGCGAGGCCGGCTTGCCGGTGCGCGGGTGAGTGAACTGCACCTGCGGCCGCGCCTGCAGCCGCGTCCACAGCGCGTTGACCGTCGCGCGCAGGGCCGGATAGGTCTTCGCGCAGCCGGTCGTGTCGGTCTCGCAGTCGGCCAGCAGCAGGTCGAGCGCACGCTGCCCGTCGCGCGCCATGTAGAGCGGAATGCGCATGTCGGTCGGCGCCACGCCGTCGAGCACGACGCTGCGCACCGACGCCTCGTGCTGCTTCAGGTAGACGAGGGCCGCCCGCGTGCCGTAGGAGCCACCCCAGAGGTTGATCTGGTCGTAGCCGAGGTGGCGCCGCACCTCGTCGATATCGTCCATCGCGATCGACGTGGTGTAGAGCGAGACGTCGGCCTTCAACTGCGCGAGGCAGCGGCGGAAACGCTCGACCGGCACCGTGTCCGCCGTGCTGAGGTCGTCGTCGTCTTCAGGCGCGCTCTCGCAGTCGAGCGGATTCGATTCGCCCGTGCCGCGCTGGTCGATGAGGACGATGTCGCGGTCGGTCTGGAAGTGGCGGAACATCGGGATCCGCTCCGAGGCCAGCGTGGCGGCGCCGCCGCCAGGGCCACCTTCGAAGACGAACAGCGGGTCTGGCTTCGGGTCGCGCCGCAGGGCTGGGGCGACCACGATCTTCAGGTCGATCGTTCGGCCGGAGGCCGCCGCGCGTTTCTCGAACACACGGTACGTCCCGCAATAGGCATCGGGCGGCCCTTCCGCAATCTGGCAGGGATGCAGCCGATCAGTCGCGCCCTTGCCGGCTCCCTGGCAGGCGGCCGAGAGCACGAGGGCGATGAGCACGAACACGAAGCGCATGCGCGCTCATTATCGGATGGAACCGCCGTCGGCAGGAGCGGCGATTCAGCGTCAGGTCCGCGACAGGTCGACGTAGCTGCTATCGAGCGCCTCGACCCCGTCGGCCCCCAGCAGCTGCAGCGTGCGTTCGACGTCGGCCCGCAGGATGTCGATGGCGCGTGTGACGCCAGGCTTTCCGGCCGCCGCCATCCCGTAGGCATAGGCGCGTCCGACGAGCACGGCTTTCGCACCGAGGCACAGCGCAGCGACGATGTCGCTGCCGCGGCGGATGCCGCCGTCCATCAATACCTCGATGCGGTCGCCGGCGGCGGCCACCACCTCGGGCAGCGCGCGGAGGCCAGAGGCGACGCCGTCGAGTTGACGCCCACCGTGGTTCGACACAATCACCGCCTGCGCCCCGGCGTCGGCGGCGCGTCGCGCGTCGTCGCCGATCAGCACCCCCTTCACGACGATCGGCCCCTGCCAGAGGTCGCGAATCCAGGCGAGGTCGGCCCAGGTGACCACCGACTGCGCCAGCGCCGGCCCAACGCTCTCGTAGCGCATCGGTCCCGTGTCGGGCATCACGACGTTCGGAAACTGCATCAGGCCGCCGTCGCCGAGAAACCCGGCGAGCCAACGCGGGTGCGTGAGGACCTGCCCCACGTGTGGCAGCATGGCGACCGGGTTGCCGCTCAGGAGTGCGGCCGTGCCGTTGCGCGGGTCGCGCAAGCGATTGCCTGCCACCGGCGTATCCACCGTCACCACCAGCGCCGTAAAGCCGGCGGCTTTCGCACGCGCGATCGCCTTCTCGGCCACGCTGCGTCCACCAACCAGGTAGACCTGATACCAGGCGGGGCCACGCGTGGCCGCCTTCACGTCTTCGAGGCGGCACCCGGACAGCGTCGACAAGATGTAGCCCGTGCCTGCATCGCCCGCCGCCGCGGCCGCCAGTTCCTCGGCTCGCGGATAGAACATGCGGCTGCTGCCGATCGGCGCCAGCAGGAACGGCAACTCGAAGCGCTGGCCCAGCACCGTGGTGCGCAGCGACACCGCACGATTCGCCACCGCCCCACGCGGTCGAAACGTCACATCGTCGAACACACGACTGTTCTCGCGCAGCGTGCGCTCCGCGTCGGCGCCACCCTCGATGTAGTCGAACACGACGCGAGGCAGACGCCGTTGTGCGAGCACACGCAGGTCGGCGATGGTCAGGGCGCGGGATATCACGGACATTGGGGGAAGTTGGAAGTCAGCGTGGGACTGCGGTCAGTCCGGTGGCGGTGCCGCCGCCACCAGAGTAGCCGCTGGGCGTGGCGGAGCTCGAATCGCCACCGCCCCCGGAATTGCCGGCAGCCTCGCCATTCGAGCCGCCAGCGCCAGACGAGGTCTGTGGTCCGCCCGGATAGAGCGGTGTGGTGCGGACCGTCTCGCGCGGTTGTACGCGCGTGTAGCCCTGGCCGTTCACCACCTGCCCATGCGACGCGTCGTCTGCCGCGCCGCCACCGCCGCCGGCCGGCGCGTACGAGAAGCGACCCGGATAGTAGCCGTAGCCGTTCGCTCCCATGAAGTAGGGCACGCCGAACGAGCCGAAGCCGTAGCCGTACACATCGGCGAGATAGCCCCACTCTCCAGGGTAGAAGTCGTGGAGCCAACCTGAACTCCACGCACCGCCGCCGCTGCTGCTGCTGCGATGCACCTCGAACTGCTCGGGGTAGGCCAGCGCCACCATCAGGTCGATGACCTGCGGTGCGACGTGCGCGTCCGCCAACTGCACCAGGCCGCGGCGATCGAGCGGCACCTGCACGCGCGACTCGGCGAGCCACGCCTCCACGGCAACGGACGCCACGGTGCGGCTCGCTTCGATGATGGCGTCGACCGTCGTGGCGGCAATGACGGGGCGCGTCGACGTCACGCCGCGCAGCGCCTCGGCCACCGCTGCAGGCGGAGCCGCCGTCGAGCGCCAGAAGCGCCGCGTGCGCACCTGCTCACGGCCGCCCTCCTCCGCCACCTGCACGTCGAGCCACTGGTCCGCGGATACGAGCGCGGAGACCCCGGTGGTCTTGACCACGGGTCGGTTCGCACAGGTGAGCGTCGACGTGGAGAACAGCCGTGGCCCGGAGGCCGACCAGCGGGTGACGCGCTCGCCGCTGCACGCCTGCTCCTGCAGCGCCTGTGTCGTGCCGTCCGCAACGAGCCGCTCCGACAGCGCCTCGCGCTCGCCGGCAAACGTCACCATGCGCACGCCGGTACCGTCTGGTACCAGGCACACGGTCGTGTCTGATCGCTGGCCCGGACGCGTGCCTGGCGTCCAGCATCCAATCCACGCCGACCAGCGTGGGTCGTCACTCGGGATCGCCGCCGACACGGCCGCGAGCGGCGCGACGAGCCACAGCAACGCGAACAGCAACAGCGAGGCGATGCGCTTCATGGTGTCCTCAGAACGCGATGCCGAGACCGGTACTGGCGCGGAACCCCGCGAGGTCGATGCCGTCAAAGCCGCTGAAGTCGGAGTCGAGCGCGCCGTGCAACCAGGTGTAGCGGCCATCCACCGACACGTACAGTCGCTTCCACAGCTGCAGTTCGGCACCGCCCTGGACGAACGGACCGAACGTCCAGCCGTCCGAGACGAAGGCATCGGTGAAGATCGAGCGGTCGGCGAAGTCGACGAACTGTCCGCGCTGGCTGAAGTTATAGAAGCCGGCCGTTGCGCCGGCACCGACGTAGGGTGTGACGCGCCGCGGGATGAAGGCCAGCCGACTGATGCGCCGGCCACTGCCGAGCGGCAGGTAGCGCAGACCCAGCGTGACGCCGGTCTGCTGCAGCCGCGTCGTCTGCGTGATCGGCTGCCCGTTCGAGGCCACGAACTGGCGATACTCGGTACCGGTCGATCGACTCGACCGCTCGACGCCGGTCACCAGGTCGACGCGCGGCCCGATGGCGACGGCGAGGTCGGCCACCACCCCGCGTGAGCGCAGGTCGGACGGCTCGAACGTGAGCTGGTCACCAACAAAGGCAAACAGGTCGCCGCCCGCGCGCGGCATCAGCCACGACCCGCCCACACCGAGGCGAGCCTTCGGTGCGCCAATCAGGAAGTCGGGCGTCCGCGCGATCGAGGCAGGCGTCCGCGGCGCGGCAGCTGCGGCAGCCGCGTCATCGCTGGCGCGCGCCGTGCCGAGGCACACGCTGGTACAGAGCACGGGGACCAGCACGAGGCAACGGCGAATCATCAAGCGCTCCTTCCCGCGCAAGCGTAGCCCACTTCCAACCTCCAGCCCCCAACCTCCGCCTACTGGGCGAGGCACGGCGCCGTCTGGCCGTCGAACTCAAGGCGCCGACCGTTCTCCGCCAGGAACTGCTCACCTCGGAGGTGGCCGCCGCGTTCGCGCAGCCAGTCCTCGACCACCTCGCGCACGATCGGCGCGTCCGGCGCGACGCGCAGCGAGCCCGGCGGAATGACCGGCGCGAACAACTGGCCGCCGAGCAGCGAGTCCATCCCCACGACCACCAGCGACTCGCTCGAGCCGATCGGTTCGCCCGACGGGCGGAAGAGCTGCACCTGCAGACCTGCGTCGCCGCAGCTGACGCGGACGCGCGCCCCTGAGATACCGAACGCCCCGCGCCGGCCACGCCGCAAGGCGTTGGCAATTCCCTGCTCGAGCACGGAGGCCGGCAGGCTGACGCGCACGAGGCGATTGTCGAAGGGGAACGTGTCGTAGAGCTGGCCGAACGTCACCGGTCCGCCAGGCAGGTCGGCACGCAGGCCGCCAATGCTGTTGTTGTTCAGCGCGATGTCGGCGTCGCCCTCGTCGCGCAGCGCGTCCGCATACAGATTGCCGAGCGGCGACTCCGGGTCGCCGGTGCGCGCCAGCGTGGTGTCGAGCACCACACCGAGCCGCGTCGCCTGCAGATGTCGCACACGCGCCAGCGCCGGCGCCAGGGCCCGCAGCACCGCCACGTCTTCCATCACCGGGCGCCCTTCGTACTCGGCCCGCGGCATCGGTCCGCTCTCGGGAATGGCACAGGCCTGCGTCAGCGGGTCCTGCCGTGCGCAGATGTCGCGCGGCGCAAACGGCGTTGCCGCCATCACCGCACCACTCACGCGGTCCACCGTCAGGTCGATGCGGCCGAAGGCCCGTCCACCCCAGTACGACTGCACGATGGCGATGCCGTTCACCTCGTGTGCGAGTCCCGCGTGCGTGTGTCCGGCGACGATCGCGTGCACGAGTCCGGCGGGCAGCTCACGCGCCAGGTCGAAGATCTCGGCGTTCGGATCGCACGACGACAGGTTCGTCGGATCGTCGAACCGATCGCAGCCACCGCCCGCGTGCGCGCTGAGGATCACCAACTGGGCACCGGCGTCGCGCAACCGGTGCGCCTCGGCCGCCACCGTCGCGGCGAGCGGCGCCATCGCAAGCCCGCGCACATTCAGCGGCAGCGTGGCGCGCAGGGCGCCGTAGGTCATGACGCCAACGATCCCCACTTTCAGGCCGGCGGCCTCGACGATGGTGGAGGCGTGGACGTTCTTCCAGTTCATGCGCTGGCCGGTCTCCTCGTCGAGGAGATTCGCCGCGAGGAAGGGAAACCGCGCCTGCGCCGCGCGCGCCTTCAGGGCACCGCGCATGTCAGCATGCGAATCCTGCCGTGCGCCCGGCCGGTCGGCCGACCCGAAGTCGAACTCGTGATTCCCCACGGCCAGCGCCGCGTATCCAAGCGCGTTATACGCGTCGACCACCACCGCCCCCTCGCTCAGGTCCGACTCGACGCCGCCCTGGAACGTGTCGCCCGCATCGAGCAGCAGCACGGCGCCGCCGTCGGCCTTGCGCGCCGCGCGCAGGTTGTTGACGTAGCCGGCGAACACGCCGATGCCGCCGCGGCCGTTGCGCTCCATGAAGTAGCCGTGGAGGTCGCTCGTGCCGACGATGGAGAGGGTGAGGGTCGGGGACAGTGACACGGTCCGGCTGAAGCCGGAAGTCGCCATGGCATACAGGGTCCGGCTAAAGCCGGACACTACGAGAGTCCAGACGAGTGCCGTCAGGGCCACCGTGGCCATCAGCGTGCGAAGCGGCGTCAGGACAGTGAAGCGGCGCATGGGTGGTGAAGCGCCGGAATTATATAGTCGACCGCGCCCCCGGTGCGGCGGTTTCGCGCCTACGGCGCCAGCCGCTCACTGATCCACACGCCGTGGGCGTCCTGGCGGTAGCGGAGGCGGTCGTGCAGGCGGCTCGGCCGTCCCTGCCAGAATTCCCACTCCGCCGGCAGCACGCGGTAGCCGCCCCAGCTGCGCGGGCGCTCGAGCGCCGCGTCGCCGACACGCTCGGCCAGTTCGACCAGCGCCTGCTCGAGCACGTCGCGATCAGGGATGACGGCGCTCTGGTTCGACACGATGGCGCCGAGTTGGCTGCCGCGCGGCCGGCTCAGGAAGTACTCGTCCGACTCGGCGTCGGTCGTCCACTCCACGCTCCCCTTCACGCGGATCTGCCGCTCGAGGCTGTCCCAGAAGAACGTGATCGAGGCGTGCGGATGCGCGGCCAACTCCCGCCCCTTGCGGCTGGTGCGATGGGTGTAGAAGACGAGGCCGCGATCGTCGAGCCCCTTCAGCAGCACGATGCGGGCGTCGGGATGCCCGTGCTCGTCGATCGTGCTCAGCGTCATCGCGTTGGGCTGCATGATGCCGGCGGCGTGCGCATCGCCAAGCCACGCGCGGAACTGCTCGAACGGATCGGGATGCGCGTCCGCTTCCGTGAGCGCGCCGGTCGTGTGTTCGCGCCGGAGTCCGGCCAGCCACTCGGTCATGATGGATCTATTGTGACCCACCGACCGGGTGCAGCAGCAGCTTCTGCACCCGCCAGTTCGAGGTTTCGGCCACGTAGAGCTCGTTCTCCGATGGGCAGGCGAGCGCATGCGCCCCTGAGAACTGCTTCAGGTTACGCCCAGACGTGCCGATGACACCGAGCACCGTCCCATCGAGCGCCACCTTGAAGATGCGGCCGGGCCACGTGCTCTCGCCGAGGAAGATCACCTGGTTCGGTCCTGGCGTGATGCACAACGAGTTCGGCGCGCCCACGCCTTGCATGTCGCCGGTCTTCGGCGTCGGCCCGTTCACCGCGCGCGTCGTCCAGTCTGGAGGCACCGTGATCTTCCACTCGCGCAGGTACGTGCCATTGGGATCGAACACCTGCACGCGCTGATTGGTCCGATCGCCGACGTAGACGTTGTCGTCCTTGTCGATGACGATGGCGTGCGGCAGGTGGAACTGGCCAGGGCCGGTGCCAGGCTCCCCCCACGATTTCACCCAGTCGCCGTTCTTGTCGTACTTGGCGACGCGCGCGTTCACGTAGCCGTCGGTGATGTAACTGTTGCCCTGCGAATCCCAGGCGATGTCGGTTGGCTGCCGGAAGCGGCCGTCGACGGGCGCGGCTGGCGGCGTGGTGTGCTCCCACGGCTCGGCGCCATCAGCCGACTCCTGCCGGCGTCCGAAGACCCACACGACGCGCCCCGCCGGGGTCATGCGAATCACCATGTCCGAGCCCTTGTCGATGGCCCAGATCTGGTCGTTGCGGTCGATACGCACCGAGTGCGCGAACGCCCACCCGTAGAGTTCCTTGCCGATCTCGCGGATGAACGCGCCGTTCGTGCTAAAGAGCAGCAACTGCGCAGCGGTAGCACCGAATGCCGGACCGGAGGCGCTGCCCGATCGCGAGAAGACGTAGACCTGGCGCTTCGAGTCGACCGCGACACCCGACACCTCACCGAAGTTTATACCCGGCGGCAGCTTCAGGAAGTCGGGCACCGAGTCGAATGGAATCTCTGGCACCCGCGCCTGCGTGCCCTGCCCGCCAACTCCGCCCGTCGTCAGCACGGCCAGCAGTGCGGTGGTTGCGATCAGTCGTGCGGTCATCGGCATCGTCTCCCGAACGAGTGGGTTACCTGAGAATCTGGCGGATCGGGTCGGGCAGCAGGCGCGATACCAGGCCGTGCCACGGCGGAATGACGATGGTGACGTTGCCCGCGGCGCGGGTCTGGCACGCCAGCCGGATGAACGGCCGCTCGTCGGTCACCTGAATGTAGCCGAACTCATGGAGACGCCGCGTCTCGTATGCATCGATGGCGCTCACCTTGTCGCGACCGCCCAGCACCCCGACCCAGCAGGTGCTGCAGGTGGCGGAACGGCATTGAGCGGGGATCGGGCCTTCCTGAAACCGGCGCGGTCCGTGCGTGTAATCGCGCGTGTCGTTCGCCGAGGCGGTCGTCAGGTGCTGGCCGGCGAGCAGCGGGAACGCCGCGTCGGCGCGTCGCTCGTCGAACATCACGCGGTAGTGCCGGGTCGTGCGCAGGAACCCGAGCAGCCCCTGCCGGTCATCGCGCGCACGGCGCGCCACCACGGCCTCCGGCGAGCGGCCGGCGGGCGCCGGCGTCATGACGCTCGCGGCAGTCGAGGCGTGAAAGGCGTCGGCCCCCACCTGGCGACGCGTCATCAGTCCGATGAAGGCGATGCCGGTCACCAGGCCGATCTCGACGCGCGCCTCAGCCGCCACATCAGCCGCAACGCGGCGCACGCGGTCGATCAGCAGCGCCGACGCGGACGCGCCGAGCTCGATCGCGTGATGTGTGTAGTGTCCGGCTTCAGCCGGACCGAGCCGCGCGAGCACCGCCGCTTTCACCTGCGGCCAGTAGCGATGACCGTAGAGGAACCCGTGGCTCGCATCGATCTGTCCGGCGGCAAGAGAGGGATTGCCGTCGATGCGCAGGCGACGGGTCAGCGCGGCCGCGTCGGTGGCTGCCGCGTAGGCGTCGGCGAGGGCCAACGGATAGAAGGCATGCCAGATGCGCGTGGCGTCGCGGTCGACCACGTGCATCTCCGGGAGGAGCGCATCGAGCGTGGACGACCAGTCGGGAGCCGAGAACTGGAGAAGGCCTGCGTCAGGCACCGTCATACCATCTGAAACTCGGCGGCGATTATAGGCGGAACGACGGGTCGCGCTGCTCCCAGGCGTAGCCAGGTTCGATGGTCAGGCGTCTGTCGTCCACCGGCGCGCCGACGGTGAAGTGATACAGGCTCTGGAACGCGTGGCTCGTAAACCCGAGCAGTTCGTGCACGTCATCGTCGAAGAAGCAGCCGATGCCGGTGGCGCGTGCGCCAGCCGCCTCGGCCTCCAGGTAGAGCGTCTGGCCCACCATGCCCGTTTCCCAGAACAACTGCCGGTAGAACGATGGTCCGTACGTCTGCAGGCTCTCATCGAAGTCGGCGAGCATCCCGAGGCTGAAGTAGCCGTCGGCCGCAATGTCCTGGTTGCAGCTCACGCGAGCCGCCATCGCCCGCGAGTCCTGGCGCGACAGCCGCCACAGGGGCAACAGCTCGTCGGCTTGCTCCCACACGAGTTCCTGGCGACAGGCAGCACGCAGTTGATCGAGCACCCGAGGATCGCGCACCAGCATGTAGACGCCCGGTGCCACGTCGTCGACGCGGTGGACGAAGAGCACGAGGTGGACGCGCGGCGTCCACCAGGCGCTGTCCCACGGAGGCGCTGCAGCCGGTAGCACCCGGGCGAGCATGCCGAGGAACGTCGCACGATCAAGCGTGGCACGGCCATCGAACGCGACGGCGCTGCGACGTTGCAGTACGAGGGCGCGCGCATCAACCGCGGGGCCGCGCGCGGCGTCAGGATGACGCGGCGGCGCAGGCGGCGAGGCGAGGGTCGCGGTCCGCGCCGGTGGCTCCGTGGCCGTCGCCACCTCGTCGATGAACGACCACGTCACATGGTCCTCGCTCAACTGGCTCGCCTGGCCCGACCACCGGCCCCCGGTCGCCGCGAGCACGAGCGCCTGCGCCATCGCCTCCGACACCGGGAGCGAGTCGCGGCCACTGAGCGCGATCACACAGCCGGGTTCCTCGCGTTCGGCGTCGACGAAGTCCTGATCGCGATCGAGACCGGCCAGCGCGGCGATCGCACTGTGGGAGAAGGCTGGCAGCATGGTGGCGCGCCAGCCGACCAGCGCCGCGGCGAACGACACGGCGGCCACGGCATGTCCGAGGTCGTGCTGGCAGTAGCGAAATGCGCGCTCGCCGTACTTCCACGCCTCGCGCCAGTGAATGGAGGTAAGCACCACGAACAGCACGTCCGGCTGTTCGCCCACGGCGTCGCGCCAGGCCTTGTCATCGAAGGCGCAGCGCTGCTCGAGCAGATGCCGGTCTGGTGCGTAGTGGTACACGCCTGGAGTCTCGGCGACCGACGGCAGCGGACCGCAGACGACGTAGGCTTCGGTCGGGTGCAGGTTACCGCTGGACGGGTTCACCCGCAGCGGCCAGCGCGCCGGGTCGGCCTGCTTCCAGGCCGAGAGGCCAAGGGCGTGCCGGAGCACATCGCCGACGAGCGCGGCACAGAGCGGTGCGGCCGTGGCCAGCCGCGGGCCGAGTTCGGCGAACGTCACAGCCGTCGGGGCATAGTCGTCGGCAGCAGCATCAGGCGACGGGTACAGCGGGACGGTTGGCGTCTCAGCGAATGCGCGGAACGGCCTGGGTTGTGAGGCCCAGTCCAGGTATCCGAGCGAGCGTGCGAAGCGGTGGACGTGATGCTTGGTGCCGTCGTGGTAGCGATACACCGAGTCGAGGGCGTCGTCGCTCATCGAGGCGCCGCGACACCGAAGCGCCCACGCAGGTCCTGCGTCAGGCCATACCAACCACCGACCGGGTTGGCCGCTGAGCGGCCCCAGCTTTCAACGGTGCCGTCTTTGGTCGGCTTCTGTTCATCAGCCCCGCCGAGTTCGACCCAGTCGCCCGCCCTCTTCAGCATTGAATGCAGGTCATCGATGGATCTGGCGTCGGAGTAAAGGACAGTGCTTCCCACGGTGCAGACAAGTATCGTCCTTCCGTCCTTCTCATCCGTGTGAATCGTGTAGTCGGACGCCCCTTAGGAATCTTCACCTTCCACGGGTCGTTCTTCGGTCGAGCGAACGCGCTTCCGATGGCGTTCCTTTCGGCGGAGAAGGCGCGACTCACCGCCCCATCAACCAATCCACCGGAACCACGGTCCAGCGGTCCCCAGGATGGACAAGGCCGCCTAGCAGCCCCCCTGCGCCCCCACCCAGAATGACACCTGCGAGCGTGGATGCAACGGGTTCCATAAAACAGGATTGGGTTACTGGAGCCCCTGGAGGGGCAAACCAGCCGGGACATTTGCGGGTGCTTCCGCTCAAGAAGCCAACGCCGGCCCCGCCTCCCGCGCCAATCAAGAAACCCAGCCCGGCGGCGCGTTTGCGCGAACGCCGGCCATAGCTCCGTTCCAGCTGTGCGATCGCTGACCGTGGAACCGTGACCACCGACCCGCGGTCCCGCGCAATCGTGACATCTCGCTCCTCCACCCCAACGATTGTTCCGACGATCGTGTGACCTGGCCTGGGAAGGGTGACGACTTGCCCAGCAGCACCGCGCACGGTCACTGAATCCTCATCGCTTGAGAGAACGGGCCCCGTCATAGTCGTGCCCACCATTCGGAGGACGCCTGGTAGTTCCACCTCCGAAGCTGCGGTGACGCGAACACGTGTACCGATAGGTGGCCTGGCTTCTTGAAGCGCGGGCGCGGTGGCCCTCAACGACGCGGGCCGATTCGGAACCGCGAGATTGGCGATCGTACGCAAACGCATC